>NZ_LUVY01000027.1:0-77760 GCF_002992185.1 Pseudomonas sp. LLC-1
CTAGCTTCAAACACTTGGCTCGCTGCGACCTCTCGTAGCGGGAGGCGAATCATACAGCGTTTAAAACCGCTGTCAACCACCATTTCAACCGCTTGCGATCATTCGACCGTAGCCCTTTCAACTTCACCTTAACTAGTTAACCCATTGAATCTCAAGGAGTTTTTCGTTCCGATGTCGCTGGAAGTGGGGCGCATTATAAGGGGATTCGAAAGCGCGTCAACCCTTAATTTCAGAAATGTTTCAAACTGCCCTACCCCGCCCACGGGCGAACCTGGGCAGAGCCCGCGCAATAGCCGGAATACGCAGCAGCATCAGTAAAGCGCCAACCCCTGCATAGATCGCCCATTCCCTGAGGTCCGAGCGCACGATCCACAAAAAGTGCAGCAACCCCAAGCCAAGAATCACGTACACCAACCGGTGCAACTTCTTCCACCTGGCCCCCAACCGCCTCTGGCTATAGCGATTCGAGGTCACCGCCAAGGCCAGCAAGCCGAGGAACCCCAGCGCCCCCACAATAATGTAAGGCCGCTTACGCAGCTCCACCGCCAGTTGCCCCCAATCCAGCCCCAGAATAAAGAACAGGTAGGCCAGGATGTGCAGCACGATGTAAGCAAACACCCACAGCCCCAGCTGCCGACGCACCACGACCCAGCCCGCCCAGCCTGTCAGCTTCTGTAGCGGCGTCATGCTCAAGGTCACCAGCAGGAAAGTGAGCGCCCCGAGCCCAAGACGATCCATCATGATCTTGCCGGGGTCCGGCCCCAGCAGATTCATCGCCGCCTCATACAACCACCACGCCGGGAACAGGCACCCCACAACGAAGATGGCCAGGCGAAACCAGGGATAGCGCATCAATAGTTCTTCCGCAGATCTAGCCCGCTGTACAGTGAGGCCACTTCATCAGCGTAGCCATTGAACATTTGTGTTTCGCGCACATTGGGGCTGAACAACCCGCTGGGCAACCGCCGCTCACGCGCCTGGGTCCAGCGCGGGTGGTCGACCGTCGGGTTCACGTTGGCATAAAAGCCATACTCATCCGGCGCCAACCCTTGCCAAGTGGTGCCGGGCTGTTCAGCCACCAGGCTGATGCGCACGATCGACTTGATACTCTTGAAGCCATACTTCCAGGGCACCACCAACCGCAACGGCGCACCATTCTGGTTGGGCAACACCCGCCCATACATGCCCACCGCGAGGATCGCCAGCGGGTGCATTGCCTCATCCAGCCGCAACCCCTCTCTATAAGGCCAGTCGATCAGGGCGAACCCGGAGCGCTGCCCCGGCATATGCTGAGGGTCTTTCAATGTCTCGAAGCGCACGTAGCGCGCCTTCGAAGTCGGCTCGACCTGCTTGAGCACCTGCGCCAAGGGAATGCCCAGCCAGGGAATGACCATCGACCAGGCTTCGACGCAACGCAACCGGTAGATGCGCTCTTCAAGCTGATAGGGTTTAACGAAGTCTTCCAGCGCATAGCGGCCTGGCTTACCTACCTCACCATCCACTACAACCGACCACGGCTCGGTCTGCAGGCTGTCGCCATTTGCCGCCGGGTCGCCCTTGTCGGGGCCGAATTCATAGAAGTTGTTGTAGTGGGTGGCATCCTTGAAAGGCGTGATCGCCTCCCCCTGCACCGTCACAGCCTGCCAGTGAGCAGAAGAAAGCTTGTCACTGAACCAGCCTGGCGCCTTGCCCGCCTCGACATCGGTATATCGACTGGGCTCTGCCGCCAGCCCCATGCGCGGCAATGCACCCAGCGCCAGGCCGGCCAACGAGCCACCCAGCAGGGTGCGACGGGAAAGGTAGATGCCTTCGGGGGTGATCTCCGACGCCTTGCACTCGGAAGACCTGGGAAGCTTGATGAGCATGGGCGGCTCCACAGCACTGGATAACGGATGTACCAGTAAGACTATGGAGCCGGAGGGTTATTCCAGCATTAAGCGCTTTTTTACGCTTTGCGCCGGCGCGCCTTCAACAGGAACTGGATCGGCCCCGATGCAGCATAGGCGAGGAAGATCAGCAGCAGGATGCGCGGTGGGTCGCTGAACACCACGGCAAACACCAGCACCACCGCCAAGATGGCCACGAACGGTACGCGCCCTTTGAGGTCCAGTTCCTTGAAGCTGTTGTACTTGATGTTACTGACCATCAGCATGCCGGCAGCCGCTACCAACAGCGCCACCAGGAACGACAGCTTGGAGCCCTGGATGCCGTAGTCGCTGAACGCCCACACGGTACCTGCCACCACACCCGCCGCAGCCGGGCTGGCCAGGCCAATGAAGTAGCGTTTGTCGGCGGTGCCGACCTGGGTATTGAAGCGTGCCAGGCGCAGTGCTGCACCGGCCACATAGATGAAGGCGACCATCCAGCCGACCTTGCCCATGTCACCCAGCGCCCAGCCGAAGGCCAGCAAGGCCGGGGCCACGCCGAAGGCAACCATGTCCGACAGCGAGTCGTACTCGGCGCCGAAGGCACTCTGGGTATTGGTCATGCGCGCAACGCGGCCATCCAGGCCGTCGAGCACCATGGCCACGAAGATGGCGATGGCGGCAAAGGCGAAGTATTTGCTCGCCTCACGCGGGTCACCGGCACTCAGGGCGCTCTGCGCACTCATCGAGCTGATGATGGAATAGAAACCGGCAAACAGGTTGGCGGTGGTAAACAGGTTGGGCAGCAGGTAGATGCCGCGGTGGCGCACCTTGCGCCCTTCAGCGTCATGCCCTTCTTCAACGTGCTCATCGACAGGTAGCAGGCTTTCGGCGTCGGAGGGCTTGTTCGGCTCTTCGGGACGTTCGCTCATGGAGGGTACCTTGCAACAGGATGGAAAATGTTCGACACGGGCCTGCGAAACAGGTTCTGACGGCAGGCCACTGGTCTGCTTTATACCAGAAGCGGACTGCCAGAACGAAAAAACGCGGCCGAAGCCGCGTTTTTAATCTTTCGATAAGACTTAGTTCTTGGTCTTGTCGACGATTTTGTTAGCCGAGATCCACGGCATCATCGAACGCAGTTGCTCGCCGATGATTTCGATGCCGTGAGCGGCGTTGTTGCGGCGCTTGGCGGTCATCGATGGGTAGTTGGTAGCACCTTCGGAGATGAACATCTTCGCGTATTCGCCGTCCTGGATGCGCTTCAGGGCGTTGCGCATAGCCTTGCGGGATTCTTCGTTGATGACTTCCGGGCCAGTGACGTACTCACCGTATTCGGCGTTGTTGGAGATCGAGTAGTTCATGTTGGCGATGCCGCCTTCGTACATGAGGTCAACGATCAGCTTCAGCTCGTGCAAGCACTCGAAGTAGGCCATTTCTGGCGCGTAGCCAGCTTCTACCAGGGTTTCGAAACCGGCTTTGACCAGCTCGACGGTACCGCCGCACAGAACAGCCTGCTCACCGAACAGGTCGGTTTCGGTCTCGTCCTTGAAGGTGGTTTCGATGATGCCGGTACGGCCACCGCCAACGCCCGAAGCGTAGGACAGGGCGACGTTCTTGGCGTTGCCCGAGGCGTCCTGGTAGATAGCGATCAGGTCAGGGATGCCGCCGCCTTTGACGAACTCGGAGCGAACGGTGTGGCCCGGGGCCTTCGGCGCGATCATGATCACGTCGAGGTCGGCACGCGGAACAACCTGGTTGTAGTGGATCGAGAAGCCGTGGGAGAAGGCCAGGGTAGCGCCCTTCTTGATGTTCGGCTCGATCTCGTTCTTGTACAGCGCGCCCTGGAACTCGTCCGGGGTCAGGATCATCACCAGGTCAGCCGCAGCGACAGCGGTAGCAACGTCAGCAACTTTCAGGCCGTGGGCTTCAGCCTTGGCAACGGTAGCCGAACCTTTACGCAGACCGACGGTAACGTCTACACCGGAGTCCTTCAGGTTGCACGCCTGAGCGTGGCCCTGGGAGCCATAACCGATGATGGCGACTTTCTTGCCCTGGATGATGGAAAGGTCGCAGTCTTTATCGTAGAAAACTTTCATGAAAATACCCCTGGTTATATCTCGGCCCCTGCGGAGCCATCGCTAATTTTTGAATTTAGATGCTGAGCACTTTGTCGCCACGGGCAATGCCGGTAACGCCGCTGCGCACGGTTTCGAGAATCGATGCAGTGCCGATCGCCTGGATGAAGCTGTCCAGTTTGTCGCTGGTACCGCTCAGCTGTACGGTGTACACGCTGGCGGTCACGTCGACGATCTGGCCACGGAAGATATCCGTGGTGCGCTTGATCTCGGCGCGCTGGGCACCGGTGGCCTTGACCTTGACCAGCATCAGTTCACGCTCGATGTGAGCGCTTTCCGACAGGTCGACAAGCTTGACCACTTCGACCAGCTTGTTCAGGTTCTTGGTGATCTGCTCGATCACTTCGTCATGGCCAACGGTGGTCAGCGTCAGACGCGACAGGGTCGGGTCTTCGGTCGGCGCCACGGTCAGGCTTTCAATGTTGTAGTTGCGCTGGGAGAACAGGCCGACCACGCGGGACAGAGCACCGGGTTCGTTTTCCAGCAGCAGGGAAATGATGTGCCGCATATCAGGTACGCTCCGTCTTGCTCAGCCACATGTCACGCATCGAGCCATCCTTGATCTGCATCGGATAGACGTGCTCACTGCGGTCAACCGCGATGTCGATGAACACCAAGCGGTCCTTCATCGCAAACGCTTCTTCCAGCTTCGGCTTGAGGTCCTTCAGGCTGGTGATGCGGATACCCACATGGCCATAGGCCTCGGCCAGCTTGATGAAGTCAGGCAGCGATTCGACGTACGAGTGCGAGTGACGACCGTTGTAGGCCATGTCCTGCCACTGGCGAACCATGCCCAACACACCGTTGTTCAGGTTGACGATCTTCACCGGCAGGCCGTACTGCATGCAGGTGGACAGCTCCTGGATGTTCATCTGGATGCTGCCTTCGCCGGTCACGCAGGCTACGTCCTGGTCCGGGAAGTTGAGCTTGACGCCCATCGCCGCCGGGAAGCCGAAGCCCATGGTGCCCAGGCCGCCGGAGTTGATCCAGCGGTTCGGCTTGTTGAAGCGGTAGTACTGCGCCGCGAACATCTGGTGCTGGCCCACGTCGGAGGTGACGAAGGCATCGCCATGGGTCACTTCGCACAGGGTCTCGATGACTTTCTGCGGCTTGATGACGTTGCCGTCGCCCTTGTCGTAAGGGAACAGCTCGCCATTGCCACGCCATTCGTCGATCTGCTTCCACCAGGCATCCAGCGCAACCTTGTCAGGCTGCTCGCCGATTTCCTTGAGGATGCCGAGCATTTCGCTGAGCACGCTGTCGACCGGCCCTACGATTGGCACGTCGGCCTTGATCATCTTGGAGATCGACGCCGGGTCGATGTCGATGTGGATGATCTTGGCGTTCGGGCAGAACTTGGCCGGGCCGTTTACAACGCGGTCGTCAAAACGCGCGCCCACGGCAAGGATCACGTCGGCATTGTGCATGGCCATGTTGGCGGTGTAGCTGCCGTGCATGCCGAGCATGCCGAGGAACTGGCGGTCGGTACCCGGGAAGCCACCGAGGCCCATCAGGGTATTGGTGACCGGCAGGTTCAACGACTTGGCGATTTCGGTCAGGGCTTCGGAGCCACCGCCGAGGATCACGCCACCACCGGAGTAGACGATCGGGCGCTTGGCCGCCAGCAGCATTTCGGCAGCCTTGCGGATCTGGCCGGAGTGGCCACGGACCGCCGGGCTGTAGGAGCGCAGCTTGACCTTTTTCGGGTAGACGTATTCGAACTTCTCAGCCGGGTTGGTCATGTCTTTTGGAATGTCGACCACGACTGGACCTGGGCGACCGGATTGCGCCAGGTAGAACGCTTTTTTCAGAACTTCCGGGATCTCGGTCGGGTTCTTGATCATGAAGCTGTGCTTCACGATCGGCCGCGAGATACCGATCATGTCGGTTTCCTGGAAGGCATCGGTACCCACCATGGTGCTAGGCACCTGGCCGGACAGGATGACCATCGGAATGGAGTCCATGTAGGCAGTGGCAATGCCGGTAATGGCATTGGTCGCGCCCGGGCCGGAGGTTACCAGCACCACACCGGCCTTGCCGGTGGCGCGGGCGTAGCCGTCCGCCATATGGGTTGCCGCCTGCTCGTGACGAACCAGGATGTGTTCCACTTCCGGTTCTTTGAACAGTGCGTCGTAAACATGCAGGAGAGCACCACCAGGGTACCCGTAGATGTGCTTAACGCCTTCGTCACGCAAGAAGCGGACGACCATCTCAGCGCCAGATAAAAGCTCCACGTTGTTCACCTCTAAAACGCCAGAATACCGCCCTCACTGGACGGGTCTTAATAGGTTTACTGCCAAGCAGAGCATGAGCGAACGTCAGCACTGACTGAGCAAGTATTGGGAGCGCCCCAGAGTGTTGCGGGGTTTTCCCACCCAGCGCGAGGTAACGCGTTGCGGGGTGTAACAGGTCGGCGCGGGTGTGCACCTCATGATCTGCTTAGCGGGTCTGCTTCTGGCAGTCCCTCTACAGCGGAAGTTGGATTCTTGTGATTCGGCGCCAACAAGTCAAGAAAAATTATTGCCAATTTTTCCCCAAGATGAATTCCTGCCACCACTAAAAATCGCTTCAGCAGCAGAATTAATAAGATTTCCAAAAAAAAGGGCCACAATCTGCGGCCCTTGAAGGAAAAACTGAAGAAATCAGGCGGAAGGAGCGATCAATTGGTCAAAAGCTGCCAACAGGCGGCGAAGCTCACGACTTTGCTCCGGGCGGTCGGTAAACACGGTTTCGGCCATGACGAGAATGCTCGACGCGTTGGGCAGCGGGTGGCCCAGCTCGATGATGATCTTCATGCGGGGCAGGAAGATCCATTGCAGCCATTGCTCGAAACTGAGGGTATCGACGGCGAACGGCACGGTACTGGCCAATGCCTCGTCGCTTGGCGGTTCGTCATCCCACCAGCCTTGCACCTGCAGCTCTCGCTCGATCAGCAACAGGTGGTCGGCAATGTCCAGAATGCGTTGCTCGATCATCACGAATTGACCCGCGCTTTTTGCCGGGCCAGTGCGGCACCCGCGCTGTCACCCTGCTTTTCACGGGCCTGGGCGATGGTGTTCCACAGCTCGGCCTGCAGGCTTGGGCGGCCGTTGGCGTAAGTGAGCGCGCGGCGCGCCAGCTGCTCGGCCTGAGCCGCATCACCCTGCGACAGGCGCACCTGGGCGAGGCGGTACAACACCTGCGGCTCGCGCGGGGCAATGCGTTGGGCACGCTCCAGGCTGGACGCGGCGCCGTTGAAGTCGCCACTGCCCTGCTGGGTCTTGGCGGTAGTCAGCAATGCCAGTACCGGGCCGTCCAGTTGCTCGTCTGCCGACAGGCCGCCAGCAGCGCTGCTGCGCGGAATGCCGGTTGGCGCGCTGGTGCTTTGCGGGGTGCTGTTCATCGCGGCGATGTCAAACGGTTCGTCGGCGATCGGGTTTGGATTGGTGGTCATTGGCGCCGAACTTACCGGCCCCGGGGTAATCGGGCCAGGCGTGATCGGCGAGGTGCTGATGGGCGCCGCACCATTGGCCGCCGGGAACGTCTGGATGCCCGAGGCGCCAGCGCCCTGCGGGATCATCACGGTGACGCCAGAATCCTCGGGTAGCGTCTGCGCCTGGGCGGTGCCCGTGTTATAGCCACCCGCCGAGCGGTTGGCTGTCACGCGTTCGCTGTTGGACACGCGGGTGCTCGAATCGACCACCGGAATATTGCCGCGCGGGACGCTGGAGCACCCCTGGAGCACTGCCAGCGCCGTCACGGCAGGAAACAGCCACTTGTTCACGTCACACCTCATCAATGCAGCCTGTGCTTAGTTCATCCAGCCCTTGACCCAGTCCATGACCGATTCGACTGGGTCCTGCTCGCCGCCACAGGTCGCGCCGGCGGGCGGCTCACTGCCGCGAATATACGGCATCTGCACCGCTCCCGGACAGCTGGCATCAGACCCATGACCCGTGTACGGGTCGATCCAGGCCTGCACCACGTTGTCCGGCTGCGGCATGTCCAGCGGCAGCGGGTCGGCCTTCTTCATGAAGCTGGTCCAGACCTGCAGGGCACCGGTGGCACCGGTAAATGGCGTTTTGCCGTTATCGTCACGGCCCATCCACACCACGGCCAGCAGGTCCTGGCTGAAGCCGGAGAACCAGCTGTCGCGCGAGTCGTTACTGGTACCGGTCTTGCCCGCCAGGGTCAGCGAGCGCGGCAGGGTGTTGTACACCGATCGGCCGGTACCTTCACGCATCACCCGCTGCATGGCGTTCTGCACCAGATAGATGGCGCCTGGGTCGAAGGTTTGCTGGATCTGGAACGGGTAGCGCTTGAGCGGCTCGCCTTCGGCAGTGAGCACGCTGCGGATACCGCGCATCGGTGTATTGAAGCCGCCGTTGGCGATGGTCTGGTACATGGTCGCAACCTGCATCGGCGACATGCCGCCGGCACCCAGCAGCATGGCCGGGAAGGCTGGCCAGTCGACATTCACCCCCAGACGGCCGATGGTCTTGATCACGTTGGGCACGCCCACTTCCAGGCCGAGCTTGGCGGTCGACAAGTTGTACGAGTTGGCCAACCCCTGATACAGGTAGATGGTCCCGTGCGGGCGGCGGTCATAGTTTTGCGGGCGCCAGACCTGGCCGTCGGCACCTTTGACCGAGAATGGCTCGTCCTGCACCCAGCTGGTCAGGGTGTACTTGCTCGGCTGTTCCAGCGCCGTCAGGTACACCGACGGCTTGACCAGCGAGCCGATCGGGCGCACAGCGTCGATGGCCCGGTTGAAACCGGCGAAGCCTGCCTGGCGGCTGCCGATCAGGGCTTGGACTTCACCGGTTTCCGGGTTGGTCACGACCATTGCCGACTCCACCTCGTCAGCACCCTTGCGCCCCGCCAGGCGCTTGAAGGTCTCACTCATCGAGGTTTCGGCCTTCATCTGCAGGATCGGGTCGAAGCTGGTGAAGATACGCAGCCCTTCCTCGGTCAAGTCTTCGTCGCGGTAGTCCTGGCGCAACTGGCGCTTGACCAGGTCGAGGAAGGCCGGGAACGAGCTGTCAGCCAGGCTGCCACGCTTGGTCACGCCCAGCGGCATCTTCTTCGCTGCATCGACTTCTGCCTGGCTGGCCACGCCTTGCTCGGCCACAAGGTCCAGCACCAGGTTGCGGCGGGCCAGTGCGCGGTCAGGGTAACGCCGCGGGTTGTAGTAGGACGGGCCTTTGACCATACCCACCAGCAAGGCGATCTGGTGCAGTTTCAGCTCCGACAGCGGCTGGCTGAAGAAGAACTGGCTGGCGAGGCCGAAGCCATGCACGGCACGCTGGCCGTCCTGACCGACGAACACCTCGTTGAGGTAAGCCTCCAGGATTTCGCGCTTGTCGTAGTGCAGCTCCAGCAGCACCGCCATCATCGCCTCGGTCAGCTTGCGGCTGAGGCTGCGCTCGCTGCTGAGGTAGAAGTTTTTCACCAATTGCTGGGTCAGGGTACTGCCACCCTGGCGCATGGAGCCGGAGGAGGTATTGACCCACATGGCCCGGGCGATGGACTTGGGCGACACGCCAAAGTGGCTGTAGAAGTCGCGGTCTTCGGTCGCCACCAGGGTTTCGAGCAGGTACTTGGGCACCTGGTCGATCTTGATCAGGATGCGGTCTTCGAGGTTTTTCGGGTAGATACCGCCAATCATCAGCGGCTCCAGGCGCACCACATCCAGTGCCTTGCCGTTGGCACCGGAAAGGCCCGCCACGTAATCGCCCGAGAAGCGCACGCGAACGAACTGCGCCGGCTCCATGCCCTCGTAGAACTGGAAGCCACGGGTATTGAGGTCGACGGTATTACCGTTGATCGCCGCGGCACCCGGGCCGTTGGCCGCGCTCTCACGGCGGTAGCCGAGCGCATCGAGTTCGGTGAGGAAGTCGTTCTTGCTCAGTTTCTGGCCGGTGAACAACTCCAGTGGCCGGGCATACACCTTGGCCGGGATGGTCCAGCGCTTGCCGGAGAACTTCTCCTGCACAACGGCATCGAGGTAAACCGCGAAGCCGGCAACGATCACCAGGCCTACCAGGCTGAGCTTCAAAGCCCAGCCCAGCCAGGCGCGGGAGCGGCCAGTCGGGCGTTTCGGAGGGGTACGGGGATTTCGGGTTCGGGTCATGGCGGCGGATTATACGCACTTTATAAAGGCTGGGCAGACGGCCCGGCGGTAGGCAGGGACGGCACCATTGACCATAATGGCGCATTCGAATTCCCTGCCCCGGATGGATTTCCCGTGAGCCAAGCCCTTATCACTGCGTTGCAGAACCCAGCCCTGTACCCTCACCCTGTGGATGGGTTCCAGCTCATCGAGACGCATATCTCCTGGGTGCTGCTCACCGGCGAGTACGCCTACAAGATCAAGAAGCCTATGAACTTCGGCTTCCTCGACTTCACCAGCCTGGACCAGCGCCAGCATTTCTGTAACGAAGAGTTGCGCCTGAACCAGCGCATGACCGACGGCCTGTACCTGGAAGTACTGCCGGTCACCGGCAGCGTCGATGCGCCGCAGATCGGTGGCGAAGGCGAGGCCATCGAATACGCGCTGAAGATGCGCCAGTTCCCCCAGGGGCAGATGCTCAGCACCCTGCAGGCCAACGGCGAACTGAATGCCGCGCACATCGACCAGATGGCCCGGCAAATCGCCGAGTTCCACCTGCAGACCCCCAAGGTACCTGCCGAGCAGCCTTTCGGATCGCCTGAAAGCGTCATGGCTCCGGTCGAGCAGAACTTCGAGCAGATCCGCCCATTCCTCACCGAGAAGGCGGACCTTCAGCAACTGGACAACCTGCAGGCTTGGGCACGGAGCAGTTTCGAGCGGCTGCAAGGCCTGTTCGCTTCGCGCAAGGCCAATGGTTTCACCCGCGAGTGCCATGGCGACATCCATCTGGGCAACGCCACCCTGATCAATGGCCAGGTGGTGATCTTCGACTGCATCGAGTTCAACGAACCGTTCCGCAAGACCGATGTCTGGGCCGACACCGGCTTCCTTGCCATGGACCTGGAAGATCGCGGCCTCAAGTGCCTGGCACGACGCTTCATCAGCCAGTACCTGGAGCTGACAGGCGATTATGAAGGCCTGGAAGTGCTCAACTTCTACAAAGCCTATCGCGCCCTGGTACGGGCCAAGGTCGCGCTGTTCAGCATGCCGGCCAATGCCGATGGCGTGCAACGGGCCACCACCCTGCGCACCTACCGCAACTACGCCAACCTGGCAGAAAGCTACAGCGCCATTCCTTCGCGTCTCCTGGCCATCACCCACGGCGTTTCGGCAGTGGGCAAGAGCCATGTAGCAATGCGCCTGGTGGAGGCCTTGGGCGCCATTCGCGTGCGCTCTGATGTCGAGCGCAAGCGCCTGTTCGGCGAACAACAGCACGCCGACGCTGGCCAGCTGAGCACCGGTATCTATGGCCAGGACGCCAATGTAGCGACCTACCAGCGCCTGCACGAAGTGGCGGCAACCGTGCTGCGTGCCGGTTTCCCGGTGGTACTGGATGCCACCTACCTCAAGCGTGGGCAGCGCCAGGCTGCGGCCGACGTTGCCAGCCAGACCGGTGTGCCATTCCTGATTCTCGACTGCCACGCCCCGGATGCGGTCATCGCCAGCTGGCTGGAGCAGCGCCAGGCGCAGAACAGCGACCCGTCGGATGCCACGCTGGAAGTGGTCAAGGCCCAACAGGCCAGCCGTGAGCCGCTGGATGCGCAGGAGCTTGTGCAAAGCACCCAGGTCGATACCCAGACCGCCGGCAGCATGGACCAGGTGATCGAGCAGATTCGCCAGCGCTTGCCTGGGCTCTAAGCTCAGCACTTTCCTGTACCGGCCCCTTCGCGGGCTTGCCCGTGGAGCCCGGTACAGCACATCTCGTCACCCCCGATGGCAAAAGGCCGCGCATTTCCCAACCCCCGCTACACTCCTCTCTGACCTGCTCGCGATTTATCCCCCAGACCCGTTCAGCCATCGCAAGGAGGCTCGATGAACGATGAATTGCAGCATCTGAAGAACCTTGGCAAGACCTCTGCGCAGTGGCTGCACGCAGCCGGCATCCACAGTGCATCGGATCTGCGCCGCCTGGGCGCGGTGGGTGCATACCAGGCCGTGAAGACACGAGGGTTTCGCGCATCAAAGGTGCTGTTGTATGCCATTGAAGGCGCCCTGCTGGACATGCACTGGAACGATTTGCCGCTCGAACGCAAAGAAGCCCTCAACCAACAACTCGACGCGAAGAACCCTTCGCAAAAAAATCCAAAATAATCGTGAAAAGGGGATTGACGGCTAAATGAGAATTGTTATGATTATCACAACTGGTCGCGAGACTGGTTGGATAAGCTAAGAGCCCCTGGTTCGGACTCTCAGATTATCTCCTCATCAGGCTAATCACGGTTATTGACCCGGCAATTTGCCGGGTCTTTTTTTGCCTGTAGGTTTTGTGTCGCCTGGCGTGACCCGGTCACCGCTCACATTACTGACGAAACTGCGCGCAATAGTCCTGCTCCGGCATCGCCGCCGTGTACCACACGTAATCCGCCTCGCCTGGCTCAACCTGCTCGCCCACCTCGGTAAGCAGCAGTACCTTGCTCTCCCCCGATGCGCCCAGATCAGCCAGATGCAACGGCACGCCCAAGTCCTTGCGCGCGTGGTAGGCCCCTGCGAACAGCAACGCCGGCTGCGGTGCCGCCAGCAAGCGCTCGGCCATGCGCCGGTCGCGCTGTTGCTGCACAGCCAGCATCGCTGGCAACTGGCTTTCAGGCAGCATCCCGCAGTGCCCAGCGCGCACTTGCTCCAGCAACGCAGCCTTTACCGTAGGCGCATTGGACTTATCACCCTTTAACGAAGCGGGCTGCCGATAAGCCTGGCGCATCTCGCCAGGCGACAGGTTGGCCGCCAGCAGCGGCACGCGCTGCTGCAAGGCCTCACGCACGATCGGCCCGTACAACGTCCAGTCCCAACCCTCTTGCCACGCCAGGGCCTTGGGCAAGTCTGCCGGCACAGCATGCGCCTGCACCTTGTCGACCAGCGGTTGCTGCTCGGGCTGCAGCATTTCCAGCAAGAGGCTGCCTTGCGCGCGCCGAGCGTGCAAAGCGCGTAGCAGCCAAAGCTGCAGCGCATGATGATCGGGGTTGTCGTGCTTCTCGCCCACCATTACTCGGGGAGCCTCCGCCAAGTGCTGCACCAGCTGCTCAGGACTGATCACCTGACCACTGGCAAGGTCGATGATGTGCCCCAACTCGGCATGCGTGCGCCCTTCACTGCTCTGCCAGTCGGGTAATGGCGGCAAGCTGGCCTGGCAGCCACCCAGTGACAGCATCAGGCATAGCATGAGACCAGACAGCAGCAGATGACGCATCGGCAATGCCTCCTAGCGGGTGATGATCAGTGGGTGCCCACGCTCCGGGTGCGCCTGCACCAGCACGTCAATACCGTATACCGCTTTCAACGCTGCGGGTGTCAACACCGCCTCGGGCGTGGCAAAGGCATGGCAGCGCCCCTGTTCCAGCAACAGGATACGGTCACAGTAACGCGCCGCCAGGTTCAAGTCGTGCAGGATCACCAGCACTGCGGCGCCGCGGTCGGCGAAGCGGCGTACAGACTCCAGCGTTGTGTGCTGGTGCAGCGGGTCGAGCATCGAGGTCGGCTCGTCGAGCAGCAGCGTGGTGCCCTCTTCGCCCGGCCACAACTGCGCCAGCACGCGGGCCAGGTGCACTCGCTGCCGCTCACCTCCCGATAAGGCCAGGTAACTGCGATCCACCAGATGCCAGGCATCTGCAGCCTGCAAGGCCGCCTCGACAATTTCTGCATCGCGCCGCTGCCCAGTGCCATGCGGCATACGCCCCATGCTCACAACCTCTTCGACCCGGAACGAGAAGCCCAGGCTGGACACCTGCGGCAGCACCGCCAGGCGCCTGGCACGCTCCTGCCCACCCCAGTCAGCCAATGGCCGTCCCTGTAGCGTTACCTGCCCACGGTCCGGCGCCAGTTCGCCACACAACACCCCCAACAGGCTGCTTTTGCCGGCACCGTTGGGGCCTAGCACACCCACAACCTGCCCCGGGCTCAGTTGCAGGTGAATGTCGTGCAGCACCTCGTTGCTGCCCCGCCGCAGGTGCAGCCCTTCCACTTGCAACATCAGCTGCGCCCTCTTATCAGCAAGAACAGGAAGAACGGCGCACCGATAAAGGCCGTGACGATACCGATCGGCAACTCGGCAGGCGCCAGCAGCAGCCGCGCGGCCAGGTCGGCGAACAGCATCAGCACGCCGCCCGCCAGCAACGAAGCCGGCAGCACCACCCGGTGATCAGGCCCGGCCAGCAAGCGCACCAGGTGTGGCACCACCAGGCCGATGAATCCGATCAATCCAGCGGCAGCCACCGCTGCCCCCACCCCCAGCGCCGTGCAGAACACCAGCTCACGCTTGAGCCGCTCGACATCAACGCCCAGGTGGCGTGCCTCCGACTCACCCAACAACAGCGCATTCAGCGCCTTGGCCCGGCGTGGCAACCACACCGCCACACCCGCGGCCACCAGCAGCAACGGCCACAGCCGCTCGTAGCTGGCACCATTCAGACTGCCGAGGTTCCAGAACGTCAGGGTGCGCAGGGTAGCGTCGTCGGCCAGGTAAGAGAACAGCCCCACCGCCGCGCCGCCCAGCGCGGTCATGGCCACACCGGCCAGCAGCATCGTGGCCACGTTGGTCTGACCATCGCGCCGCCCCAGGCGGTAAACCAGCGCGGTTACCCCAAGCCCCCCGACAAACGCGCAAAAGGACAGCAAATAGGGCGCGAAGGCCTCCGGCATGCCGCCAAACCAGGCACCGCCGACAATGGCGACCGCAGCCCCCATCGCAGCCCCGGCGGCCACCCCCACCAGCCCTGGGTCGGCCAGCGGGTTACGGAACAGCCCCTGCATGGCCACACCGGACAGCGCCAGCACCGCGCCCACCGCCAACCCCAACAGGGTACGCGGCAGACGGATCTGGCCCAGGATCATCTCGGCCTGTTGCAGGCCGTCAGCCGCAATCGGCAGCCCCAGCAGGCGCAGGCCGGCACGCAGGGTGTCGAACAGCGGCAGGCTGACCGGCCCCAAAGCCAACGACAGCCAGACCGCCAACAGGCACAACAGGCTCAGGCAAATGAACAACGTACGTGGCTGTACCCGCTGCTTCATTGTGCAAAGCTGGCCTTGGCCGCCGGGTAGAAGTTGGCAGCCAGCGACTGCAAGGTAGCCGGCAGGCGTGGCCCAAGACCGCCGACCAGCAATGTTGGGTCAAGCGATACAAGGCGCTTCTCACGCACGGCACGGGACGCCGCCAGCGCGGGGTTTTCTTTCAGCAGCGCCTGCAAGGCCTGCTCATCGGCCAGCGCCCGGTCGGAGAACACGATCACATCCGGGTCCAGCGCGGCCAGTGCTTCATTGGAGAAATTCTTGTAACCCTGATGCGCTGCCAGGTTACGCCCACCCGCCTGGCCCAACAGCCAGTCACCCGCAGTGCCCTGCCCGGCAATCAGCGGCTTGGCGCCGGCATGCCCGACGAGTAGCAGCACGCCCGGCGCCTTGTGCCCTGCCTGGGCCTGCTTGACCTTGGCCTGCAAACCCTCAAGCTGCTGGTGGTAACTGGCCGCCAACGCCGACGCTTGCTGCTCGGCGCCAAGCAACTGGCCCAGGTGCTTGAGGTTTTCATCCACCGCCGACAGCTCGGCCTTGCTGGAAAACAACTCCACCTGCACACCCGCCTTGCGGATTTGCGCCAGCACCGGTGGCGGGCCCATTTCTTCGGTGCCCACCAGCACATCCGGGCGCAAGCTAAGGATGCCTTCCGCCGACAGTTGCCGCTGGTAACCCACACTGGGCAGTGATTTCAACGATGCCGGGTGCTGGCTGGTGGTATCAACCCCCACCAGCCGCGCTTCACCGCCCAGCGCAGTTATCCACTCACTCAGTGCACCTCCGGCGCTGACCCAGCGTTGCGGCAGCTCGGCCGCCAGGGCCTGGGTAGAGAGCACAAGGCTTGCGCACAGCGCGAGCAAGGCGACGGGACGGCGCATCATCGGGTTCCTTCTGAAGGCGGACCACACGCCTTGTGGCGGGCGGCAGAACTGCGCACCATAGGTAGCCAGGCGCAGCGAATGCGGGCAATTTGATAATTATTCGCATTGGCACGTCAAGCCATCATCTGTTTCACGAGTCGTCCTTGCCATGCACTTCCTTTGTACCTCCCACGGCCTGGCCGAAGGCCAAAGCCGCGCCTTCAGCGTAGACGGCGTCGAACTGTTCGGCGTGCGCCGCCAGGGCCAGGTGTACCTGTACCGCAATCGCTGCCCGCATCGGGGGATCCCGCTGAACTGGGCGGAAGATGCGTTTCTGGATGACAGCGCCAGCCTCATCCACTGTGCCCACCACGGTGCGCTGTTCCTGATAGAAAGCGGCGAATGTGTGGCCGGCCCCTGTGAAGGAGAGCAACTTCAGCCCATAGGCTGCCACGAAGACAGCCAGGGCATCTGGTTCAAGGGTTGAGCAGCACTGGCAAGCGGCGGTCGATGACGATGCCTTCAGCGTCCAGGCGGGTACCGTAGGCCAGCACCTCCACTCCGTCGGCCACCGCGGCACGCAGGGCCTGAGCGTAGGCACCGTCGATTTCCTCGGCCGGGCGCACGGCATCGATACCGGTCAGGTTCACGCAGTACAGTTGTACCGCCCGTACGCCCTGCCGGGCCAGCGTGGCCAACTCGCGCAGGTGCTTGGCACCGCGCTGGGTCACCGCATCCGGGAACGCTGCGACCGTGCTGTCGGGGTAGCCCAAGGTTACGCTCTTGACCTCGACATACACGGGCGCGCCGTCAAACTCCAGGCGAAAGTCTATCCGGCTGCCTTCCTCGCCGTAAGCCACTTCGCGCTTGAGCGCCGTGAAACCGGCCAGCTCGGCAATCACGCCAGCCCTCAGCGCCTCCTCGACCAGCGCATTGGCCCGCCCGGTATTCACACAGGCCAGCCGCCCCTGCGGCGTTTCGCTGATTTCCCAGGTACCCGGCAGCTTGCGCTTGGGGTCGTTGGAGCGGCTGAACCACACCTGCCCACCTTCACGCATGCAGTTGAGCATGGAGCCGGTGTTCGGGCAGTGAATGGTCAGCTGTTCACCATTGGCCAGTTCGATATCGGCCAGAAAGCGCTTGTAGCGGCGCAGCAGGCGACCCTGTTCAAGTGAAGGAGAGAAAAGCATCAGCCTTGCCAGCTCCGCAGGCCACGGGCAATGCGCTGCACCGCCTCCTCCAGGCGTGGCAGGTTCTGGGTGTAGGCAAAGCGCACATGGTGGCCGGCCAGGTGGCGGCCGAAGTCCAGGCCCGGCGTGAAGGCCAGGTGCTCGGTTTCCAGGAAGTGCCGACAGAAGGCGAACGCATCACCGCCAAAGGCACTGATGTCGGCATACAGGTAGAACGCGCCCTGTGGCTCGACGGCAATGCGGAAACCCAGTTCGCGCAGGGCTGGCAACAGATAGTCGCGACGGCGGGCGAATTCGGCGCGGCGTTCTTCGAAAATGGCCAGGGTTTCCGGCTGGAAGCATGCCAGAGCGGCATGCTGCGCCATGCTAGGTGCGCTGATGTACAGGTTCTGCGCCAGCTTTTCCAGATCGGCCACTGCGCCAGGCGGCGCCACCAGCCAGCCGAGGCGCCAACCGGTCATGCCGAAATACTTGGAAAAACTATTCAGAACGAACGCCGAGTCGTCGACTTCCAGCACGCTTGGCGCGTCCATGCCATAGGTGAGGCCATGGTAGATCTCGTCCACCACCAGGTGACCGTGACGCTCATGGGTGGCCCTGGCAAGGCTGGCCAGCTCGTCACGCCCCAGCACGGTGCCGGTCGGGTTGGCCGGCGAAGCGACCAGAGCGCCCACCGTGTCCTTGTCCCAATAACGGTCGACCAGGTCGGCTGTCAGTTGGTAATTCACGTCCGGCCCTACCGGCACCAACTGCGCGCCACCCTCGACCAGGCGCAGGAAGTGGCGGTTGCACGGGTAGCCGGGGTCGGCCAGCAGCCAGTGCTTGCCCGGGTCAACCAACAGGCTGCTGGCCAACAGCAATGCGCCAGAGCCACCCGGGGTAATGAGGATGCGCTCCGGGTCGATACTCAGCCCATACCGCTGGCCATAAAAGCCGGCGATGGCTTCGCGCAGTTGTGGCAGCCCGCGCGCAGCGGTGTAGCGGGTGTGCCCGGCGGCCAGTGCCGCCTGGCCGGCTGCGACGATGGGCGCGGCCGTGGTGAAGTCCGGCTCACCGATTTCCAGGTGGATCACGTCATGCCCGGCCGCCTGCAGCTCGTTGGCCCGGGCCAGCAGTGCCATGACATGGAAGGGTTCGATGGCGCGACTGCGCGCACTGTAGGGGTGGGCCATGACCTTCTCTCAATTGGGTCTAAACTGGAGATTCTACCTCTGCACGCCACCGAACGTACGGCTCAGGCCGCTGTCAATTGCCAGTAACAGGCGGGGTAGCGCACCCCCGATCTATCTGGTAAGTTCGGCGGCTCGCAGTCGCAGGGCCGGCGGGTGCCGGAGATGGAGCAGCCTGCGCATTGGATCAGATGAGTGAGAGGCGGTCTATTCATGTCCACCGTAGAAAAGCAAAAAGCCCAGACCATGTACGGTGTCGAGCCATACGTAGAAACCAAGGGTGAAGAGTACATGGGCGAGCCCATGAAAAAGCACTTCACCAAGCTTCTCGGCGCCTGGAAGCAAGAGCTGATGACCAGTGTGGACCGCACTGTGGACCACATGAAGGACGAAGCAGCCAACTTCCCCGACCCGGCCGACCGCGCCAGCCAGGAAGAAGAATTCGCCCTGGAGCTGCGCAACCG
Source organism: Pseudomonas sp. LLC-1 (assembly GCF_002992185.1). Classification (NCBI taxonomy): domain Bacteria; kingdom Pseudomonadati; phylum Pseudomonadota; class Gammaproteobacteria; order Pseudomonadales; family Pseudomonadaceae; genus Pseudomonas; species Pseudomonas sp. LLC-1. The sequence goes on from NZ_LUVY01000027.1 coordinate 18,839, forward strand.
CGACCGCGAGCGCAAGCTGATCAAGAAAATCGACAAGACCCTCGACAAGATCAAGGCCGACGAATACGGCTGGTGTGAGTCGTGCGGTATCGAAATCGGCCTGCGCCGCCTGGAAGCCCGTCCGACCGCGGACCTGTGCTTCGACTGCAAGGAAATCGCCGAGAAAAAGGAAAAAACGGTCGGCAAAGGCTGATCTTTCTTCCACCTGAACGGGGCGCTCGATGCGCCCCGTTTCATTTATATGCCCAGCCAGACCATGACCGACTCCAGCTACATCGGGCGTTTCGCCCCCACCCCCAGCGGCTTCCTGCACTTCGGCTCGCTGGTCGCCGCCCTCGCCTCCTGGCTCGATGCCCGCGCCGTCAATGGCCGCTGGCTGCTGCGAATGGAAGACACCGACCCACCCCGCGAAATGCCCGGCGCCCGCGATGCCATCCTGCAAACCCTTGAACGTTACGGCCTGGAATGGGATGGCGAGGTCGTGTTCCAGAGCCAGCGCCACGACGCGTACGCGGCAGTGGTCGACCGCCTGTTCAACATGGGCCTGGCTTATGCCTGTACGTGTTCGCGCAAGCAACTGGAGGGTTACAACGGGATTTACCCGGACCTGTGCCGCAACGCCGGGCATGCCCGTGAAGGCGCGGCAATCCGCTTGCGCGTGCCCGAGCTGATCTACCGCTTTACCGACCGGGTACAGGGTGAGTACCAGCAGCACCTGGGGCGTGAGGTGGGCGACTTTGTCATCCAGCGCCGTGACGGGCTGTATGCCTACCAGCTGGCGGTGGTGCTGGACGATGCCTGGCAGGGTGTTACCGATATCGTGCGTGGCGCCGACCTGCTCGACAACACCCCGCGCCAGCTGTACCTGCAAGAGCTGCTGGGCTTTTCGCAGCCGCGTTACCTGCATATACCGCTGATCGTCCAGCCGGACGGGCACAAGCTGGGCAAGTCGTACCGCTCGCCGCCGTTGCAGGCGGAGCATGCTACGCCGTTGTTGCTGCGCGCGTTGCGGGCGCTGGGGCAAGAAGCAGACCCCGAGTTACTGCTGGCAACACCGGCTGAAGTGCTGGCGGTGGCGCGCAAGCAGTGGCGGCCAGAGGCGATTGCGCAGCGGACCACGGTGCCAGAGGCTGATTTGCGCTGAGCCTCGGATCTGACCGGCCAATGCGGTCAGTGTAGGAGCGGCCTTGTGTCGCGATGGGCTGCAAAGCAGCCCCGGCAATATGTGCGGCAGGGCTGAAATCCTGGGGCCGCTACGCGCCCCATCGCGACACAAGGTCGCTCCTACAGGGATCGCGTGATGCTAAACACCGCGCATCTCACCAAAAACAAAAGCCTAACAAATTCAAACTCTTGGCTAACGCCACCGATTCCCGCTAGCATCCCCTCAGCCATTTGCGCCAATAATAAGTCCAAGCCCGCAGCGCCCAACCATCGAGGCCAGCATGTACATCTATCGTTTGGTCCTGCTTCTGGTCGTGGGGATCTACCTGTTCTCCCCGGCCATCATGGACTGGTGGATCGAACCGACCGGAGCCTGGTACCGCCCTTACCTGCTCTGGCTGATCCTGATCGTCGTCACCTTCATCCTGCAGAGCCAACGAGATGCCGATGAGCTTTAGCCTGACCCAGATGATCCTGATCAGCGCCGGGTACCTCATGGTGCTGTTCGGCGTGGCCTGGATCAGCGAGCGGGGGGTCATCCCGCGCTCGATCATTCGCCACCCGCTTACCTACACCCTGTCGCTGGGCGTATACGCCAGTGCCTGGGCCTTCTATGGCTCAGTCGGCCTGGCCTACCAGTACGGCTACGGCTTCCTTGCCTGTTACCTGGGCGTGTCCGGCGCGTTCCTGCTGGCACCGGTGCTGCTATACCCGATCCTCAAGATCACCCGCACCTACCAGCTGTCATCACTGGCCGACCTGCTGGCGTTTCGCTTCCGCAGTACCTGGGCGGGGGCGCTGACCACCATCATCATGCTGATTGGCGTGTTGCCTTTGCTGGCGCTGCAAATCCAGGCGGTGGCCGACTCGATCAGTATCCTCACCGGTGAGCCGGTCAAGGCAAGGGTGGCATTCGCCTTCTGTACGCTGATCATCCTGTTCACCATCTTCTTCGGTTCGCGGCACATCGCCACGCGTGAGAAACACGAAGGGCTGGTGTTCGCCATCGCCTTCGAATCGGTGATCAAGTTGCTGGCCCTGGGCGGCATCGGCCTTTACGCCCTTTATGGCGTATTTGGCGGCCCGCACGAACTGGAAGTCTGGCTGCTGCAGAACCAGACCGCCCTGGCCGCCCTGCACACCCCGCTGCAGGAAGGGCCATGGCGCACCCTGCTGCTGGTGTTCTTCGCCTCGGCCATCGTCATGCCGCACATGTACCACATGGCCTTCACCGAAAACCTCAACCCGCGCTCACTGGTCAGCGCCAGCTGGGGCCTGCCGCTGTTCCTGCTGCTGATGAGCCTGGCCGTGCCGCTGGTGCTGTGGGCCGGCCTGCGCCTGGGCGCCAGCACCAACCCCGAGTACTTCACCTTGGGCCTGGGTATTGCCGCCAACAACGAGGCACTGGCACTGTTGGCCTACGTCGGCGGCTTGTCGGCCGCCAGCGGCCTGATCATCGTCACCACCCTGGCGCTGTCGGGCATGGCCCTCAACCACCTGGTATTGCCGCTGTATCAACCCCCGGCCGAGGGCAACATCTACCGCTGGCTGAAGTGGACCCGCCGCGCCCTGATCGTTGCCATCATCACCGCCGGCTTCATGTTCTACCTGACCCAGAACAACCACCAGAGCCTGGCCAACCTGGGCATCGTCGCCTTCGTCGCCACGCTGCAGTTCCTGCCCGGCGTACTGTCGGTGCTGTACTGGCCCACCGCCAACCGCCGCGGCTTCATTGCCGGGCTGCTGGCCGGCACCCTGGTGTGGATGGTGACCATGCTGCTGCCGCTGCTGGGCAACCTGCAGGGCTTCTACATCCCGCTGCTGGACATGATCTATGTGCTGGACGACACCAGCTGGCACATGGCGGCCATTGCCTCGCTGGCGGCCAACGTGCTGCTGTTTACCCTGATCTCGCTGTTCACCAACGCCAGCAACGAAGAAGTCAGCGCCGCCGAAGCCTGCGCGGTGGACAACGTGCGCCGTCCGCAGCGCCGCGAGCTGCACGCAGCCTCGCCCCAGGAATTCGCCACCCAGCTGGCCAAACCACTGGGCGCCAAGGCCGCACAAAAGGAAGTGGAGCAGGCCCTGCGCGACCTCTACCTGCCGTTCGACGAGCGCCGCCCCTATGCCCTGCGCCGCCTGCGAGACCGCATCGAAGCGAACCTGTCCGGGCTGATGGGGCCGAGCGTGGCCCAGGACATGGTCGAGACCTTCCTGCCGTACAAGTCCGGTAACGAAAACTACGTGACCGAAGACATCCATTTCATCGAAAGCCGCCTGGAAGACTACCACTCGCGCCTGACCGGCCTTGCCGCAGAGCTCGATGCCCTGCGCCGTTACCACCGCCAGACCCTGCAGGAGCTGCCCATGGGCGTCTGCTCGCTGGCCAAGGACCAGGAAATCCTGATGTGGAACAAGGCCATGGAAGAGCTCACCGGCATCGCCGCCAAGCATGTGGTCGGCTCGCGCCTGGTCACCATCGACGAGCCTTGGCGCGGCCTGCTGCAAGGCTTCATCAACGTGCCCGACGAGCACCTGCACAAGCAGCGCCTGGCGCTGGACGGCCAACCACGCTGGCTGAACCTGCACAAGGCCGCCATCGACGAGCCGCTGGCACCCGGAAACAGCGGCCTGGTGCTGCTGGTGGAAGACCTGACCGAAACCCAGGCACTGGAAGACAAGCTGGTGCATTCCGAGCGCCTGGCCAGCATCGGCCGCCTGGCCGCTGGCGTAGCCCACGAAATCGGCAACCCGATTACCGGCATCGCCTGCCTGGCGCAAAACCTTCGTGAGGAACGTGAAGGTGATGGCGAAATCATCGAGCTGTCCAGCCAGATCCTCGACCAGACCAAGCGGGTATCGCGCATCGTCCAGTCGCTGATGAGCTTCGCCCATGCCGGCGGCAGCCACCAGAACAGCGAAGAGCCGGTGTGCCTGGCCGAAGTGGCGCAGGACGCCATCGGTCTGCTGGCGTTGAACCGGCGCAATTTCGAAGTACAGTTCTTCAACCTCTGCGACCCGGACCACTGGGCCGAAGGGGACCCGCAGCGCCTGGCCCAGGTGCTGATCAACCTGCTCTCCAACGCCCGCGACGCCTCACCGCCCGGCAGCGCCGTGCGCGTGCGCAGCGAAGTGAGCGAGCACACCGTCGACCTGATCGTCGAGGACGAGGGCAGCGGGATACCGAAGAGCATCATGGACCGCCTGTTCGAACCCTTCTTCACCACCAAGGACCCGGGCGAAGGAACCGGACTGGGGCTCGCTCTGGTCTATTCCATCGTGGAAGAGCATTATGGGCAAATCACCATCGACAGCCCGGCCGATATCGAACGGCAACGTGGCACCCGGATCCGCGTGACCCTGCCCCGGCATGTCGTAGCGACGTCCCCTGAAATTCGAGACCGTCGAGAGAATTGAATCAATGCCGCACATTCTGATCGTCGAAGACGAAACCATCATCCGCTCGGCCTTGCGTCGCCTGCTCGAGCGGAACCAGTACCAGGTCAGCGAAGCCGGCTCGGTGCAGGAAGCCCAGGAACGCTTCAGCATTGCCACCTTCGACCTCATCGTCAGCGACCTGCGCCTGCCTGGTGCGCCCGGCACCGAGCTGATCAAGCTCGGCCAAGGTACCCCGGTGCTGATCATGACCAGCTACGCCAGCCTGCGCTCGGCGGTGGACTCGATGAAAATGGGCGCGGTGGACTACATCGCCAAGCCCTTCGACCACGACGAGATGCTGCAGGCCGTGGCGCGTATCCTGCGCGACCGGCAGAACGCTCCGGCCGCCGCACCGGCTGCCGAGCCACGCGCCACCAACGGCAAGGCCGCCCCGGCCGACAAAGGCAGCGCGGCTGCGGCCAATGGCGAAATCGGCATCATCGGTTCATGCCCGCCCATGCAGGACATGTACAGCAAGATCCGCAAGGTGGCGCCCACCGACTCCAATGTGCTGATCCAGGGTGAGTCGGGTACCGGTAAAGAGCTGGTGGCCCGCGCCCTGCACAACCTGTCACGCCGGGCCAAGGCACCGATGATCTCGGTGAACTGCGCGGCCATCCCCGAAACCTTGATCGAGTCCGAACTGTTCGGCCACGAGAAAGGCGCGTTCACCGGTGCCAGCGCCGGGCGTGCGGGCCTGGTAGAGGCCGCCGACGGTGGCACGCTGTTCCTTGACGAAATCGGTGAACTGCCACTGGAAGCCCAGGCCCGTCTGCTGCGTGTACTGCAGGAAGGCGAGATTCGCCGGGTGGGGTCGGTGCAGTCGCAAAAGGTCGATGTGCGCCTGATCGCTGCGACCCACCGCGACCTGAAGAACCTGGCCAAGGCCGGCCAGTTCCGCGAAGACCTTTACTACCGCCTGCACGTCATCGCCCTGAAACTGCCTGCCCTGCGCGAGCGCGGCAGTGACGTGAACGAGATCGCCAGCGCCTTCCTCGCCCGCCAGCGCGCGCGTATCGGTCGCGACGACCTGCACTTCTCGGCCGAGGCCGAGCAAGCCATTCGTCATTACAGCTGGCCAGGTAACGTGCGAGAGCTGGAAAACGCCGTGGAGCGTGCGGTGATTCTTAGCGAGAGCGCAGAAATTTCGGCCGACCTGCTGGGCATCGACATTGAACTGGGCGACCTGGAGGAGGACGAGATCCTCAACAACGCCCTGGTTGCAGCCAGTGCTGCCAATGCCAGCCACGAGCCGACCGAAGACCTGTCGCTGGAAGACTACTTCCAGCACTTCGTGCTCGAACACCAGGACCACATGACCGAGACCGAACTGGCACGCAAGCTTGGCGTCAGCCGCAAGTGCCTCTGGGAACGCCGTCAGCGCCTGGGCATTCCTCGGCGCAAGAGCAACGTTACCAGCGATAACTGACCTGCCTGGGCGGGAGGTTCCTCCCGCCCCTTCTCTACCAGCCTCACCGGCCTATTCGCGGGCTCGCCCGCTCCCACAGGGACCGCACAACCTGGCAGCCCGTGGTGATCCTGTGGGAGCGGGCAAGCCCGCGAAAGGGCCAGCACAGCTAGCCACCACACCCCAGGTAACACATCAGTCCCCGCAAAAATCTGTTACCCAACCTTTCCGTCGTAACAGTTCCCGAGGCGTACGGTAACGAAATCCCGACATTTTCAGCCCCTCGAAAATCACCAGAACGCCCCAACCCCTTGATTTTACTGGGTTTGCAAAAGTTGGCACGGCACCTGCTATATGCTTAGTACAAAAACAATAACAAGCACTGCAACTCAGAATAAGAACAAGACGAAACGGCTCACGCACAATAAAAACAAGACGGCGGAGGCGCAGCTAACTGATTCTTTTGGAGAGGATGCGTGTTTGGGGCTTGCCCCACAACCAGGCAGAGAACAACAAAAACTGCACTAAAAAGCAGCGCCTGAACTGGTTGGATCGACAGATCAACGTGACATCAGCGGCCAAAGCAATCCGTTTGCTCTTAACCCCTGGATTGGGGGTCGTCCACAAGCTTCGAGATTTGTGGACAGGGCACTCAACAAAAACAAGAAGCCCAGCAAAAAAACAATAAGAGCACGCAACGACTTCTTGGGGAGCTTAGGCTCCCCTTGTCGTTTCTACCCTTCTGGCAGGCATCCTGCTACCCGCCTACACCATTCCCTGAGTAAATGCTAGAATCCCCGCCCATCATGCGGCCATTCTCCTATTCTTGGCCGAACATTCCTTCAAACAGTGCATCCCATGCTGAAGAAGCTGTTCCAGTCGTTCCGCCCGCCCGTACCGGGCCAGCACCACAGGCGCACCACGCCTGAGGTGATCAACAAGAGCCAGCACTCGCTGCAGCGCCACCAGTTCAGCCGCCATGCGGTGAACATCGTGGAACGCCTGCAAAGCGCCGGCTACCAGGCTTACCTGGTCGGTGGCTGTGTCCGCGACCTGATGCTGGGCATCACGCCGAAAGACTTCGACGTCGCCACCAGTGCCACTCCCGAACAGGTCCGTGCCGAGTTCCGCAACGCGCGCATCATTGGTCGCCGCTTCAAGCTGGTCCACGTGCATTTCGGCCGTGAGATCATCGAAGTCGCCACCTTCCGCGCCCCTCACTCGGAAGACGATCAGGGCGACAGCCACCGTTCGTCGCACAATGCCAGTGGCCGCATCCTGCGTGACAACGTGTACGGCACCCTGGAAGAAGACGCGCAACGCCGCGACTTCACCATCAACGCCCTGTACTACGACCCGGTCAGCGAGCGCATTCTCGATTACGCCAATGGCGTGCACGACGTGCGCAACCGCCTGCTGCGGCTGATCGGCGACCCGACCCACCGCTACCAGGAAGACCCGGTGCGCATGCTGCGTGCAGTGCGTTTCGCCGCCAAGCTCGACTTTGGCATCGAAAAGCACACGGTCCAGCCGATTCGCGAACTGGCCCCGTTGCTGCGCGAAATCCCGCCAGCGCGCCTGTTCGAAGAAAGCCTCAAGCTGTTCCTTTCCGGACAAGGCGCCATCGCGTTCGAAATGCTGGTCGACCTGCAGTTGTTCGAGCCGCTGTTCCCGGCCAGTGCCCACGCCCTGGACGAGCGCCCGACCTACACCCACACGCTGATCAGCCAGGCACTGAACAACACCGACCTGCGCGTGAAGCAGGGCAAGCCGGTCACGCCGGCGTTCCTGTTCGCTGCACTGCTGTGGCCAGCCTTGCCATCCCGCGTGCTGCACCTGCAGAACCAGGGTGTACCGCCGATCCCGGCCATGAACGGTGCCGCTCATGACCTGATCGCCGAGCAATGCGCACGCATTGCCATCCCCAAGCGCTTCACCCTGCCGATCCGCGAGATCTGGGACATGCAGGAGCGCCTGCCACGGCGCAGCGGCAAGCGTGCCGACCTGCTGCTGGACAACCCCCGCTTCCGCGCCGGTTACGACTTCCTGCTGCTGCGTGAAAGCGCGGGCGAAGAAACCGACGACCTCGGCCAGTGGTGGACCGATTACCAGGATGCCAACGACAGCGAACGCCGCGAGATGATCCGCGAGCTGGGCAGCCGTGACGAAGGCACCGGTGCCGGCCCGCGCAAACGCAAGCGCAGCGGCAGCAAGCGCAAACGCGGTGGCGACGAGGCGTTCGAGTGAAGACGCGCGCCTACGTCGGCCTGGGCAGCAACCTGGACGCACCTGCCGAGCAGCTGCGCAGCGCCTTGCAGGCGCTCGACCAAGTGGACGGGACACGCCTGGTAGCCGCCTCGGCCCTGTACACCAGCGACTCGTTGCTGCCCGGCCAACCGCGCTACACCAACGCAGTTGCTGCCCTGGACACCGCGCTGCCGCCCCTGGCTCTGCTCGATGCGCTGCAGGCCATCGAGAACGACCAGGGCCGCGTACGCAAGGAGCGCTGGGGCCCGCGCACGCTCGACCTGGACATCCTGCTGTTCGGTGATCAGGTACTCGATGAGCCACGCCTGAAAGTGCCGCACTACCACATGCACGCCCGCCCCTTCGTGCTGTATCCGCTGGCTGAACTGGTCCCGGGCGATTTCCGCCTGGCCGATGGCCGCGCCCTCGCACAGTTACTCGACGACTGTCCGTTCGTCGGCCTGGAACGCCTGTAAACCGGGCGTTCCAGCCTGCCACGCCACCGCGGTAACGCCAGTAACACCCTGATCGTAACAATGCGGTAACAGGGTGATTGACTTCCCCCACCTCGCTCACGACTATAGGCGTCCCGTGTGGCACCAAAGTGCCGCATACCCGTATTTAGGCCCGGACGGACCTGTGCCCGAACATCACGCGCGATGATGTGCCGCTCCGGAAGATGACTACACGCGTTGAATGCAGTCGTTTTTTACAGCGCCTGAACGAGGAATTTCCTACATGCCTGAAGTAACCCTCACCACCCTCAATGGCCTCAAGGCCAAGGGTGAAAAAATCACCATGCTGACCTGCTACGACGCGACCTTCGCCAAGGCCGCCAGCCAGGCCGGTGTCGAAGTGTTGCTGGTGGGCGACTCGCTGGGGATGGTCCTGCAGGGCCACGACAGCACCTTGCCGGTCACTACAGCAGACATGGCCTACCACACCGCCTGTGTCAAACGCGGCAATGACGGCGCCCTGATCCTCGCCGACCTGCCGTTCATGGCACATGCCACCCCGGAGCTGGCCTTCGCCAACAGCGCCACGCTGATGCAAGCCGGCGCCCACATGATCAAGATCGAAGGCGCTGCCTGGCTGGCAGAAACCATCCGCCTGCTGGCCGAGCGTGGCGTGCCGGTGTGCGCACACATGGGCCTGACCCCGCAGACTGTCAACGTGCTGGGCGGCTACAAGGTGCAGGGCCGTCAGGAGGCCCAGGCCCGGCAGATGCGTGCCGACGCCATCGCCCTGGAGCAGGCCGGTGCGGCCATGCTGCTGCTTGAATGCGTACCCAGCGAACTGGCGGCAGAAATCACCAATGCCGTGGGCATCCCGGTAATCGGCATCGGCGCCGGCAGCGCCACCGATGGTCAGGTGCTGGTGCTGCACGACATGCTCGGCCTGTCGCTGAGCGGCCGGGTACCGAAGTTCGTGAAGAACTTCATGGAAGGCCAGCCAGACATTCAAGGCGCCCTTGTCGCCTATGTCGAGGCCGTCAAGCAAGTCAGCTTCCCAGGTAGCGAACACGGGTTCAGTGCATGAATACAGTCAAAACCGTCCGTGAACTGCGTGCAGCCGTTGCCCGCGCCCGCGGTGAAGGCAAACGCATCGGCTTCGTGCCGACCATGGGCAACCTGCACAGCGGCCACGCAGCCTTGGTGACCAAAGCTGCACAGCGCGCCGACTTTGTGGTGGCCAGCATCTTCGTCAACCCGCTGCAGTTCGGCGCCAACGAAGACCTGGACAAATACCCGCGCACCCTGGCCGCCGACCAGGAACGCCTGCTGCAAGCCGGCTGCAACCTGCTGTTCGCGCCCACCGTGGAAGAGATGTACCCCGACGGCATGAGCGTGCAAACCCGCGTCAGCGTACCGCAGCTTTCCGAAGGCCTCTGCGGCGCCAGCCGGCCAGGGCATTTCGAAGGCGTGGCCACCGTCGTCAGCAAGCTGTTCAACATGGTCCAGCCGGACCTTGCCGTATTCGGCGAAAAGGACTTTCAGCAACTGGCAGTGATCCGCGCCATGGTGCGCGACCTGAACATGCCGGTCCAGATCATCGGCGAGCCCACCGTGCGTGCTGACGATGGCCTGGCGCTGTCGTCGCGCAACGGTTACCTCACGCCCGAGCAGCGTACTGCAGCGCCCGCGCTGTACCGCACACTGCAGCACATCGCAGCGGGCATCAGCCGTGGCCAACGGGATTTTGCCGCGCTGATCGCTGAAGGCCAAGCGCAGCTGAACACTGCGGGTTTGCGCCCGGACTACCTGGAAGTGCGTCATGCCGTGAGCCTGCGCCCGGCAATGATCGATGATCGCGACCTGGTTGTGATCGCGGCGGCTTACCTCGGTAACACGCGGTTGATCGACAACCTTTACCTGCACGTCGAAGACAAGACCGCGTAATAGCCTGGGGCTGCTTTGCAGCCCCAAAATCACCCTGCCATACCCATTCCCAGCGCGTGGCCTTTGCCTATAATGATGCCAGCCTGAACCCGGCAATGACTGCCGTGTCCAAGGCATCACCACGCACCAAGGGAACCCCGCGCAATGGCGTATTACCGTACACCCCACGATGTGACGGCCCTGCCCGCCTGGCAGGCGCTTCAGCAACACCGCGACGCCATGCAAGGTTTCAGCATGCGCGAAGCCTTTGCCGCCGATGCCAAACGCTTCGACCAGTTCTCCCTGAGCTGCTGCGGCCTGTTCCTGGACTACTCGAAAAACCTGATCACCGAACAAAGCCGCGACCTGCTGGTCAACCTGGCCAACGAAGTGGGCCTGCAGGACGCCATCAAGTCGATGTTCGGCGGCGAAATCATCAACGCCTCCGAAGGCCGTCCGGTGCTGCACACCGCCCTGCGCCGGCCAGTAGGCGACAAGCTCAGCGTCAACGGCGTGAACGTCATGCCGGAAGTGCACAAGGTGCTCAACCAGATCACCGAACTGGTCGGGCGCATCCACGACGGCCTGTGGCGCGGCTACAGCGAAAAGCCGATCACCGACGTGGTCAACATCGGCATCGGCGGCTCGTTCCTCGGCCCCGAACTGGTGTCCGAAGCACTGCTGCCGTATGCCCAACGCGGCGTGCGTTGCCACTACTTGGCGAACATTGACGGCAGTGAGTTCCACGAGCTGTCGGCCAACCTGCGTGCCGAAACCACCCTGTTCATTGTCTCGTCCAAGTCGTTCAACACCCTCGAGACCCTGAAAAACGCCATGGCCGCACGCACCTGGTACCTGGCCCAGGGCGGCTCGGAAGCCGAGCTGTACCGCCACTTCATCGCCGTTTCCAGCAACAAGGCCGCCGCCGTGGCCTTCGGCATCCGCGAAGAGAACATCTTCCCGATGTGGGACTGGGTGGGTGGGCGTTATTCGCTGTGGTCGGCCATCGGCCTGCCAATTGCCCTGGCCATCGGTACGGCCAACTTCAAGGAACTGCTGTCGGGTGCCTACACCATGGACCAGCACTTCCAGACCGCGCCGTTCGACAAGAACATGCCAGTGCTGCTGGCCCTTCTAGGCGTGTGGTACGGCAACTTCTGGGACGCGAACAGCCATGCGATCCTGCCGTACGATCACTACCTGCGTAACATCACCAAACACCTGCAGCAGCTGGACATGGAATCCAACGGCAAGAGCGTGCTGCAGGACGGCACCCCGGTGAAGGTTGATACCGGCCCGGTGATCTGGGGCGGCGTCGGCTGTAACGGCCAGCACGCCTATCACCAGTTGCTGCACCAGGGCACCCAGCTGATTCCGGCCGACTTCATCGTGCCGGTGGTGAGCTTCAACCCGGTGGCCGACCATCACCAGTGGCTGTACGCCAACTGCCTGTCGCAGAGCCAGGCGCTGATGCTCGGCAAAACCCGCGAAGAAGCCGAAGCCGAGCTGCGCGGCAAGGGCCTGAACGAAGCGGATATCGAAAAACTGGCCCCGCACAAGGTGATCCCGGGCAACCGCCCGAGCAACACCTTGGTCGTGGAGCGCATCAGCCCTCGCCGCCTAGGTGCGCTGGTGGCGATGTACGAACACAAGGTGTTCGTACAAAGCGTGATCTGGGGTATCAATGCGTTCGACCAGTGGGGCGTAGAGCTGGGCAAGGAGCTGGGCAAAGGCGTTTACCAACGCCTGGTCGGCAGCCTGGAAGACAGCGCCGAAGATGGCTCCACCCAGGGTCTGATCAACTACTTCCGCGGCCGTCACCGCGGGTAATCCGATACCTGCACCGGCCTCTTCGCGAGCAAGCCCGCGAAGAGGCCGGTACAGGTTGAACACCTCTCCCAGCTACACTGTCCTATCGAATAGCCGTTGCAGTCCCTCGCCCCTTACAAGAGCAGGACCACCCGCCATGTTCGATATCAAGCAGTATCCCCAGGCCCTGGCCGTCAGCCAGTCTGCCGCCCTCACTCCCGACGAATACCGCCGCCTCTACCGCCAGTCGGTAGACGACCCTGACACCTTCTGGGCTGAACAGGCCAAGCGCCTGGACTGGATCAAACCTTGGTCCAGCGTGCAGCAATGCGACCTGAAAACCGGCAAGGCCCGTTGGTTCGACGGTGCCCAACTCAATGTCAGCTACAACTGCATTGATCGCCACTTGGCCCAGCGTGGCGAGCAGACCGCACTGCTGTGGGAAGGTGACGACCCAAACGACTCAAAAGCCATCACCTACCGCGAGCTGCACCGTCAGGTCTGCCGCCTGGCCAACGCCCTGAAGGCTCGCGGGGTAAAGAAAGGCGACCGGGTATGCATCTACATGCCGATGATCCCCGAGGCCGCCTTCGCCATGCTTGCCTGCACCCGCATAGGCGCCATCCACTCGGTGGTGTTCGGCGGTTTCTCCCCCGATGCCCTGCGTGACCGTATTCTCGATGCCGACTGCCGCACCGTGATCACCGCCGATGAAGGCGTGCGCGGCGGCAAACGCATCCCGCTGAAACAGAATGTCGACAAGGCCCTTGCCAGTTGCCCTGCCGTCAGCAGCGTATTCGTGGTGCGCCGTACCGGTGGCGATGTTACCTGGGTCGAAGGCCGTGACCTCTGGTACCACGAAGCAACAGAAAATGCCGGCAACGACTGCGCCCCCGAACCGATGGAGGCCGAAGACCCGCTGTTCATCCTCTACACCTCTGGGAGCACCGGCAAACCCAAGGGCGTGCTGCACACCACCGCCGGTTACCTGCTGCAGGCGACGATGACCTTCAAGGTGGTGTTCGACTACCGTGACGGCGAGGTGTTCTGGTGCACCGCCGACGTCGGCTGGGTCACCGGCCACAGCTACATCATCTACGGCCCACTGGCCAATGGCGCGATTTCGCTGATGTTCGAAGGCGTGCCCAACTACCCGGACACCTCACGCTTCTGGCAGGTGGTGGACAAGCATCAGGTGAACATCTTCTACACCGCCCCGACCGCCCTGCGCGCACTGATGCGCGAGGGCTCCGCGCCACTGCAGAGCACTTCACGCAAAAGCTTGCGCCTGCTGGGCAGCGTCGGTGAGCCGATCAACCCCGAAGCCTGGGAATGGTATTTCGAGGAAGTCGGGCAAAAGTGCTGCCCCATCGTCGACACCTGGTGGCAGACCGAAACCGGCGGCATCATGCTTACCCCGCTTCCCGGTTCCCAGTCACTCAAGCCCGGCTGCGCGACCCAGCCCATGTTCGGCGTGCAACCGGTACTGCTGGACGAAAAGGGCAAGCTGATAGAAGGCCCCGGCGCCGGCCTGCTGGTGATCAAGGCCAGTTGGCCAGGGCAGATTCGCAGCGTGTATGGCGACCACCAGCGCATGGTGGATACCTACTTCAAGCCCATGCCCGGCTATTACTTCACTGGCGACGGTGCCCGCCGCGATGCCGACGGCGACTACTGGATTACCGGCCGCATCGACGATGTGATCAATGTCTCGGGCCACCGCATCGGCACCGCCGAAGTGGAAAGCGCACTGGTGCTGCATGACAGCGTCGCCGAAGCGGCAGTGGTCGGATACCCCCACGACCTCAAAGGCCAAGGCGTCTACGCCTTCGTCACGCCGATGAATGGCGTGACGCCAGACGACACGCTGAAAGCCGAACTGCTGGCCCTTGTCAGCAAGGAAATCGGCAGTTTTGCCAAGCCCGAGTTGATCCAGTGGGCCCCGGCGCTACCCAAGACACGCTCAGGCAAGATCATGCGGCGTATACTGCGCAAAATCGCCTGCAACGAGCTGGACAACCTGGGTGACACCTCTACCCTGGCCGACCCCAGCGTAGTCCAAGGCCTGATCGACAAACGCCTCAACCAGTAACCGGCGGCCGCTGCCCATGGCCGCCCTGCACCGCAGGTCGCCATGGAAGCCCTTCGTCGCCGTATCGAAACCCAGGTCATGAGCCTCACCGGGCTGGCCCTCGGCCAGCTCGACCTGGAAACGCCCAAGGGCGACCCCGGCCTGTTCGGCCCCCACAGCATCAGTTGGCAAGTGCATGGCGACTTCCCGAGCATGCTTGTCGGCGGCATCAGTGCACTCATGCTGCAGTTACTGCACCCGCTGGCCCTGGCCGGTGTGTGGGACCACTCCAATTTCCGTGAGGACCTGATCGGCCGCTTGCGCCGTACCAGCCAGTTTATTTCCGGTACCACCTTCGGTTCTACGCGCGATGCCGAATGGCTGATCGACAAAGTGCGCACCATCCACCTGCAGGTCACCGGCACTGCGCCGGATGGCCGCCCTTATGCGGCCAGCGACCCCGACCTGCTGACCTGGGTTCATGTGGCAGAGGTCAGCAGCTTCCTCGCTGCCCACTTGCGCTACCGCAACCCGCAGCTGTCGCGCGCCGAGCAAGATGCCTACTACGCCGAAATCGCCCTGATTGCCGAGCGCCTTGGCGCCCGTGACGTGCCACGTTCGTGCCAGCAGATCGAAGACTACCTGCTGCGCATGCGTGCGCAGTTGCGCTGCGACAGCCGCAGCCACGAGGTAGTCGGGATTCTGCTCGACGCCCCGGCCCCCAGCCGCCTGGCACAGCCGGTGGGCAAACTGATGCTGCACGCCGGTATCGACCTGTTGCCGGATTGGGCCCAGACCCTGCTCGGCCTGCAGCACGGGCCCTTGCAGCGGCGCCTGATACGCCTGGGCCTGCGACGCACCGCACCGGTATTGCGCTGGGCCATGCGAGACGGTTCGGCGCACCGGGCCAAACGGCGCATGGGCATCGAATAAGGTCAAATGGTCGCCCCTGCGGAACTGATTTAACGTGCCATACTCCAAGCACTCCTGCTTAGACAGACGAAGCGACACATGTACAAAGGATTGACTCGCGCCGCTGGCGCAATCTTGGCCCTTGTGGCCCTCTACAGCCTGCTCGGCTTTCTCATTCTTCCCGGTGTGGCACTGCGCATCGCCAACCAGCAGTTGGCCCAGTACGCGACGGTGCCGGCCCACCTCGAACGGATCGAACTCAACCCCTTCAGCCTGGAGCTGACATTGTGGGGCCTGCAGATCGGCGAGCCCGGCAAGGAACAGGTCGGGTTCGAGCGGCTGTACGCCAACCTCTCGCTCGACAGCCTGTGGACCAAAGCCTTGCACCTGGAAGCCGTCGAGCTCGACAAACCGCGTAACGAGGTGCTGTTTGCCAAGGACGGTAGCCTTAACCTGACCGGCCTATTCAAGCTGCCCGCCAGCGAAGCCAAACCTGACGAGCCACCCAGCGAGCCGTTTCCGCTGCGCATCGGTAGCATCAAGCTCATCGACGGCTACCTGCATTTCGAGGACTTGCGCCCCAGCGAGCCGATCGAGTTCCTCTACGACAACATGAACCTGGAGCTGAAAAACCTCAGCACCTTGCCCGACGACAGTGCCGACATGACCCTGGTGGCCAACGGCCCCAATGGCGGGCGCATTGATTGGAACGGGACCCTGAGCCTGTCACCGATCGCCTCTGAAGGCACGCTGAAGATCACGGAAGGCAAAATGAAGGCCTTCTGGCCGTACGTACGTGATGCTGTGCCACTGGTGCTGGAAGACGGTGTGGTCAGCCTCGACACGCACTACAAGCTCAACCTCGCCAAACAGACCGAGCTGTTGCTGGAAAACGCCTCCGTGCGCATTGCGCCGTTCGCCATCAAGGCCCCGGACGGCCGCCCCTTGGCACGCCTGGCCAGCCTGGAGGTGAGCGAAACCTCCGTTGACCTGGTCAAGCAGCAGGTCACCGTAGGCAAAATCCGCAGCGAGAAACTCGAAACCTGGGCTGCGCTGGAAAAAGACGGCCAGCTCGATTGGCAAAAGCTGTTTGCCAGCCAGCCTGCCAAAGCCACGCCGAAGGAAAAGACAGAGCCGGCTGCCGCCGAGCCGACACCTGAGCAGCAAGCCGCCAAAGAGCCGAGCAAGCCTTGGCAAGTGCTGCTCAAGGACGTGCAATTGCGCAACTACCTGGTGCACCTGGCAGACCGCAGCCAGAAAGAACCGGTAGCCTTGGACATCGGCCCGCTCAACGCCGACCTGCAAGGCTTCGACAGCCTCAACCAGTCGCCCTTCACGCTCAAGCTCGATACGGGCGTAGGCAAACAAGGCAAGCTGCAGGCGGCCGGCCAGGTCAACCTGGCGCCGATATGGGCCAAGCTGGACGTAAGCACCCGCGATATCGACCTGCGCGTAGCACAGGCCTATATCAGCCCGTTCATTCTGCTGGAACTGCGCAGTGGCATGCTCTCCAGCGACCTCAAGGTCGACCTGAAGAACACCGCACCGCTGGCCTTCAATATCACGGGCAAGGCCCAGGTGAACCAGCTGCACACCCTCGACACCATCAAGAGCCGCGACTTCGTCAAGTGGCAGCAGGTGAACGTCGATGGCTTGTCTTATGTACACGGCGATGCCTTGTCGATCGACAAGGTAACCCTGCTGCAACCCTATGCACGCTTCATCATCAACGAAGACCGCACCACCAACGTCAATGACCTGTTGATCCCGCAACCGGCTGGCACCCCGGCGAAAAGCCAGGCCAAGCCGGCCGCCGCCAGCAGCGACAAGCCGCTGGGTATCCACATCGGCCAGATCGACATCAACGACGGCTCGGCCAACTTCGCCGACCTCTCCCTCACCCCCAACTTCGCCACGGCCATTCAGCAGCTCAATGGCCAGATCGGCACCATCGACAACCGCAAGCCGGTGCCGGCCAAGGTCGACGTGAAGGGCAAGGTCGACCGCTACGCACCGGTCACCATCAAGGGCGCACTCAACCCGTTCAACCCGCTGGCCAGCCTGGATATCGCCACCAGCTTCAAGCGCGTCGAACTGACCACCCTCACGCCCTACTCCGGCAAGTTCGCAGGCTTTCGCATTCGCAAAGGCCGGCTCAACCTCGACCTGCACTACCTGATTACCAACGGCCAGCTCAAGGCCGAGAACAAGGTGGTGGTGGAGCAACTGCAACTGGGCGAAAAAGTCGACAGCCCGGACGCAGTCGACCTGCCTATTCGCCTTGCGGTGGCGTTGCTCAAAGATACCGAGGGCAAGATTTCGATCGAGCTGCCAGTGTCTGGCGACCTCAACAACCCGCAGTTCAGTGTGATGCCGATCGTCTGGCAAACCCTACGCAACCTGGTACTGCGCGCGGCACAGGCGCCGTTCAAGTTCATCGGCGGGCTGATTACCGGCGGTGGCTCGGAAGACCTGGGCAACGTGGCTTTCGCCCCTGGGTCCAGCGAGCTCAGTGGCGATGCCCAGTCGTCCCTGGACAAGCTGGCATCCGCGCTGAAAGAGCGCCCGGAACTGCGCCTGGAAATCGAAGGCACCAGCGCCCAGGCCAGCGATGGCCCGCTGATCGCCCAGCAGCGCCTTGAGCGTGAGTACCAGGCCACCTGGTACAAGATCCTGCAACGCCGGGGCGACAAGGTGCCGGCCAATGCCTCGATGCTGGTGGTGGACGACAGCGACAAACCGGCAATGCTCGAAGGCATTTACCGCACTCGCCTGAAGCAGCAGCCACCTGCCGAATGGGAGCAACTGGGCCGCGACGAACGTACCGCCAAGCTGCGCGAGGCAGTGATCAAGTCGTGGGCCGAGAGCAGCGCCTTGCTGCGCACGCTGGGCCAGGAGCGGGCCAGCAGTATCAAGGATTACCTGGTGGACAAGGGCAAACTGGAAGATGACCGGGTGTACTTCATCGATACCAGCCTGGGGCAGCCTGAAAGCGATGGGCGGGTGGTGACGCCGATGCACCTAGACGCTGAGTAATCTCTAAAAGCAGGCCCGGCCTCTTCGCGGGTTCACCCGCGAAGAGGCCAGTACAGGCTTCACACCAGCCGCTGCCCCGACACTGCCGGGTGATACAGCGGCTGCACCTTGTTCCCCGCCGGGTCCAGCAGGTGGAAGCTACGCGCCCCGTCACCGTGGTTGAACGGCCGGTCCAGCAGCGTCACACCGTGGGCCTTGAAGTACTGGTACCACGCCTCCAGCTCCTCCACGCTGTCCACAATGAACCCGTAATGATCGAGCGTCTGCAACCCATTGGACGCCCCTGCCCCACGTCCCAGCGAAAGGTTGTCGTTGCCACAGGTGAGGTACACCAGGTCTTCGTTGGCACGGTTCAACACCTCCATACCCAGCACATCGACATAAAAGCGTTCGCACTCTTCCAGGTTGGGTACCAGCAAGGCGATATGGCGCAAGCCATTCAGGCGGCCGGGGCGTGCAGGCAATTCGGACATTGGCGAGACTCCATTTTTGTATACAATTCACCAGTGAATTTAAAACAAAAGGAGCGACTTGTGTATAGCCTGTTTATCAAGACCCGTGTGAAGCCCGGTTGCGCCGAGGATTTCCTGACAGCGATCAAGGTCAATGCCGCAGCTTCTGTCACCAACGAGCCAGGCTGCCTGGTATTCGATGTGTCGCAGGACCGACTCGATCCGCAGGTAATCTACCTGTACGAAATCTACCGCGATGATGCCGCCTATGAAGCGCATACCCAGACCGCACACTTTCGTGACAGCCGCCCACTGGTAGAGCCGCTGATCGTCGAGCAGGAATGCTTCGAAAGCGATGTAATCGCCCTCAACCCGGGCTACTGAGCGCAAAAGCAAAGCCCCGGCACAGGCCAGGGCTTCGGTAGCGGTGGCCAAATCCGTTTGGCCGACGGGACATCCCTTATTCGGACTTCAGGCCATCAGCCGAAACGGCCTGGACGCCTTTGATCTTCTTGGCGATGGCGACTGCCATCTCTTTCTGTGCATCGGTAATGGCCACTTCGGACGACAGCGACACGACACCTTTATTGGTCTCGACTTTGATGTCACTGCCTGGCACGCCTTTCTCGGTCATCAGGTCAGCCTTGACCTTGGTGGTGATCCAGGTATCAGAGGTAGCTTCCTTGGCTTTGGTCACCTCACCGGCCGCCAGCGTCATGGGGGCCTGGGTGGACTGTTGGGCGAATGCCGCGTTAGCCATGGTCAGGGTCAGAGCGGTAGCAGTAGCGGCAGCAATGGCGAACTTCTTCATGTGGGTCACTCCTGTTTATCGAAAGGTCTGCGCCGTATGTCCTGGCGGCAGGTATGAAGGTAGTTGCATGTGCTGTGCCAGCTTTACCGCCGAAAATTAACCCTTTTAAATCAATCAGTTAGCAAAAAGACATCACTTTCAGTGTCGTGCACTTTGCAATCTGCACGGTAAACCTGCATGCAAGATGCAAGTCCGCAAAAGGTTCCCGCAGCCCATGAAAAAAGGGCCCCGAACAGACTGTGTGAAAACACACTGACAGGCCTAAAACAAACGCCCCGACTTGTTCGGGGCGTTTGTTTTTGTGCTGAAAAAGGCTCTTCAGCCCATCAGTCGCATCATTTGCTTGGCCCCCAAGACACTAATCGCCCGCTTGAGGTTGTAAGCGGTCACAGCAAGAGCCATTTCAGCTCTTGTGCCTTCGAGTTGTCGCTGCAGGAAGCGCCCGTTTCCAAATAGCCATTGTTTGAGATTGCCAAACGGGTGCTCAACGATGGATCGACGCCGCTCCATCATCTCTGGATGTAGCTGCATCCGCTGCGCCATGCGCTCGAAGGTTTCCTCTTGAGCGTGACGCGAGACATAGCGGCGCTTGGCCGTCGTGCATTGGGCTTTCAGCGCGCACCTGGCGCAATCATTGATCGCCGCCTGGTAGATCCGGTCGCCCTTGTAGCGCTGCTTCAGCGTTAGCCACTGACCTGCCGGGCACTGGTACCGATCCTGTTCGGCATCGTAGGTAAAGTCCTTGCGCTCGAATAATGCCTCTCCACCTGGGTTCGAGGTTCGGTTTGGCGGCACATACGCGGTAATGGCGGCTTCTTCGCAAGCCTGGAACTGCAGGCCATTTGAGTAACCCATATCGGCTGTCACGGTTAGCGATTCTTGCCCCAACTCAGCCTTGGCAGCTTTCGCCATGGGTTCAAGTTGCTTGCGGTCATCACCATCCTGCGTCACCTCGTGATGCAAAATGAGACAGTGTTCTGCGTCGACAGCAGTCTGCACGTTATAGGCAACACGAGCCCCCTTTGGCGTGCGCATCATTCGGGCATCGCTTTCGTGCGTGTTGAATTGCTCCAGTCCCATCGATTGCATCAAGGCCTGGCAACTGCGATTGTCTTGCTGCTTGGCCTCAAGCTCCGCCAAGGCTGCCTTGATCGCAGTACGATCTACCACCGGCTCACCCTCAGTCTTATCAGCGGCATCCAGGTCAGCCAGGTATTGGGCGATGCGTTTATCCAGCTTCTCGTCCTGACGCTTGAGCTGATTCAAGTTCAGGTGGCGTCGCGCGGAAGCGACTGCCTGAAACTTGCTCCCGTCGATGGCAACCAGGTCACCGGCAATCAAACCGGCAGTTCGGCAGAACTGCACAAAAGCTCGGCACGTCGTAACGAACGCAGCTTTGTTGTTCTTGCGGAAGTCGGCGATGGTCTTGAAGTCGGGTTTAAGCCGGTTGATCAGCCACATCACTTCGATGTTGCGCTGGCATTCAGCTTCCAGGCGACGGGACGAACGAATGCGCTGGAAATAGCCATAAAGGTAGAGTTTGAGCTGATCGGCGGGATCGTAGGCGGGGCGCCCTGTGGCCTTGGGCTGAGTTTTCTCAAAGCCGAGCTTACCCAGATCCAGCTTGGCGACATACAGGTCGATGACCCGTACGAGGTGATCTTCAGGGATCAATTCCTCCAGCGAGACCGGGAACAGGCTGGTCTGACTGCGGGACTCTCCTTGTATGTAGGCCATAACGAAAAATGCTCCGTATCTTTCGATACGGAGCATTTTCTTAAAGGGCCGGGCAGATTGCTAGGTTTTCACACAGTCTGCGAAGGGCCCTTTTCCTGTTGCGTGGCAGTCGCTTAGACGCCCGAAGCCTTGGCCGCGGCAACGTCCTTGATCGACAGCTTGATACGGCCGCGGTTGTCCACGTCCAGTACCAGTACTTCAACTTCCTGGCCTTCTTTCAGGATGTCGGTGACTTTCTCGACACGAGCATCGCTCAGCATGGAGATGTGCACCAGGCCGTCCTTGCCAGGCAGGATGTTGACGAAGGCGCCGAAGTCGACGATACGCTCAACCTTGCCGACGTAGATCTTGCCGATTTCGGCCTCGGCGGTGATGCCCAGGATGCGCTGCTTGGCAGCATCTGCAGCTTCCTTGGTTTCGCCGAAGATCTTGATCGAGCCATCGTCTTCGATATCGATCGAAGCCTTGGTCTCTTCACAGATGGCGCGAATGGTGGCGCCGCCTTTACCGATGACGTCACGGATCTTGTCGGTGTCGATCTTCATCGCGATCATGGTCGGGGCGTTGGCCGACAGCTCGGTACGCGACTGACCAATGATCTGGTTCATCTGACCGAGGATGTTCAGGCGCGCTTCCAGGGCCTGGCCCAGGGCGATTTCCATGATCTCTTCGGTGATGCCGTTGATCTTGATGTCCATCTGCAGCGCGGTGACGCCTTTGGCGGTACCGGCTACCTTGAAGTCCATGTCGCCCAGGTGGTCTTCGTCACCGAGGATGTCGGTCAGGACCGCGAACTTGTCGCCTTCCTTGACCAGGCCCATGGCGATACCGGCAACTGGCGCCTTCATCGGCACACCAGCGTCCATCAGGGCCAGGGAAGCACCGCAGACCGAAGCCATGGAGCTGGAACCGTTGGATTCGGTGATTTCCGAAACCACGCGGATGGTGTACGGGAACACGTCGGCGGCCGGCAGCATGGCCTGGACCGAACGACGGGCCAGACGGCCGTGGCCGATTTCGCGACGGCCAGCACCGCCCATGCGGCCACACTCTCCTACCGAGAACGGTGGGAAGTTGTAGTGCAGCATGAAGGGGTCTTTCTTCTCGCCTTCGAGGGTGTCCAGCAGCTGGGCGTCACGGGCAGTACCCAGGGTCGCAACGACCAGAGCCTGGGTTTCGCCACGGGTGAACAGTGCCGAACCGTGAGTTTTCGGCAGCACGCCTACTTCGATGTTCAGCGGGCGAACAGTCTTGGTGTCGCGGCCGTCGATACGTGGCTTGCCGTTTACGATGTTTTCGCGAACGGTGCGGTACTCGATTTCGCCGAAGATATCTTTGACTTCGGAGGCCGAAGGCTGGCCTTCTTCACCCGAGAACTTGGCAACGGCCTGGTCACGCAGCTCGCCCAGGCGCGCGTAGCGGTCAGCCTTGACGGTGATGGTGTAGCCCTGCGAAACCGCTTCGCCGAACTCGGCGCGGATGGCGTTGAACAGCTCGGTGTTGGCAACGGCTGGTTTCCAGTCCCAGGTCGGCTTGCCAGCTTCGGCAGCCAGTTCCTTGACAGCCTGGATAACGGCCTGGAATTCGTCGTGGGCGAACAGTACGGCACCCAGCATCTGGTCTTCGGTCAGCTCTTGAGCTTCCGATTCAACCATCAGTACGGCGTCGGAAGTACCGGCTACGACCATGTCCAGGCTCGAAGCAGCCAGTTGCTCGTAAGTCGGGTTCAGCAGGTAGCCGGTGCTTTCGTGGAAGGCAACGCGAGCAGCGCCGATCGGGCCTTCGAACGGAATGCCGGAGATGGCCAGGGCAGCCGAAGTACCGATCATCGCGGCGATGTCCGGGTCGGTCTTCTTGCTGGTGGAAACCACGGTGCAGACGACCTGCACTTCGTTCATGAAGCCTTCCGGGAACAGCGGACGGATCGGACGGTCGATCAGGCGCGAGGTCAGGGTCTCTTTCTCGGAAGGACGGCCTTCACGCTTGAAGAAGCCACCCGGGATCTTGCCGGCGGCGTAGGTCTTTTCCTGGTAGTGAACCGACAGCGGGAAGAAGCCCTTGCCTGGATCAGCCTGTTTGGCGCCTACCACAGTCACCAGCACGGTGACGTCGTTGTCGACGGTAACCAGCACAGCGCCGGTTGCCTGACGGGCAATACGGCCCGTTTCGAGAGTAACGGTCGATTGACCGAACTGGAAAGTCTTGATTACCGGGTTCACGGTTTCCTACCTTTTTCAGTGGCTCTTGGGGGAACTGGTTTCTTGCGAATTCTTGGGCAGAACGGGGAATCGGCCCCATTGACCGTCCAGATACAACACGAGGCTGGGAGCCTGGCACCAAGCGGAAAAACCGCTCAGCATTGCCAGGCTGCCAACCTCGGAGATACGCGTGGCGTGTCCAACGGCAGCGCTGCAAAACAGCCCTGCCGAAGCCTGCGACACGCCATGCACACCACTGACCAGGCCGCTATTAGCGACGCAGGCCCAGGCGACCGATCAGGGCGCTGTAACGAGTGGTGTCTTTGCCCTTCAGGTAGTCCAGCAGCTTACGACGCTGGTTAACCATACGGATCAGACCACGACGGGAGTGGTGGTCTTTATCGTTGGCCTTGAAGTGGCCTTGCAGCTTGTTGATGTTGGCGGTCAGCAGAGCAACCTGCACTTCCGGGCTACCGGTATCGCCGGCGGCTTGCTGGTATTCGGCAACGATCTGAGCTTTTTCTTCAACGCTGAGGGCCATTTGGCTTCTCCTGATAACGGATCCCGCAAGCGGGGTCCAATAGGCCAGGGACAAATCCCTGTATTAATAAAAAAGGTGTGACCGTGCCTACTGACAGCCACCCTTGATGCCGTGGGGTTCGGCTACTGCCTGGCCCCCCGGTTTCGGTCATTCCGACCGAATCAGCCGACGCGGCGCAATGCGCCCGTCTTCGCTCACTTCACCGATACCGATGAAGCGCGCATTGTGATCCTGTACCCGGACCATGCCAAATTGTGGCGCGTCCGGTGCGCGTACCGCCTGCCCATGCAGCCAGTAGAACGCACTGTGTTCGGACAGGCACACCAAAGGCCAGTCCTGCAGGCCGCTGTCCGATGGCATCAGGAAGCGATCGAGCGCTTCGTTGCCACCTTCGGCGTGGGCCTGTTCGAGTTCCTCGAGGGTGACCGTCTGTGCCAGCGCGAAAGGCCCGGCCTGGGTCCTGCGCAGCTCGGCAACATAGGCGCCACAGCCAAGGGCCTCGCCAATATCCTCCACCAGGGTGCGGATATAGGTGCCTTTGCTGCATCCTACGCTCAACCGTGCACGGGTGCCTTCGCACTCGAGCAACTCCAAGCGGTTAATAGTAACAGAACGCGCCTCGCGCTCCACTACCTCTCCTGCACGAGCCAGCTTATACAGTGGCTGGCCGTCACGCTTGAGCGCCGAGTACATCGGCGGTATCTGGCTGATCTGGCCACGAAAACGCGGCAACAGCGCCTCGATGTCGGCGCGACCAACGGTCACGTCGCGGGTCTGCAGCACCTCACCTTCGGCATCGCCGGTGTTGGTAGTCTGCCCCATCTGCATGACGGTTTCGTAGCCCTTGTCGGAATCGAGCAGGTACTGCGAAAACTTGGTCGCTTCACCGAAGCACAGCGGCAGCACGCCGGTTGCCAGCGGGTCGAGGCTACCGGTGTGGCCGGCCTTTTCCGCATTGAGCAGCCAGCGCACCTTTTGCAGGGCGGCATTGGAGGTGAAACCCAGCGGCTTGTCGAGCAGGATGATGCCGCTGACGTTGCGGCGGATACGTTTGACCTGGGCCACCGCTTACTCCTTGGTGTCCGGCTCGTCGGCTTCCTTGTGCATGCGGTCTTCGGCCACTGCACGTTCGATCAGCGCCGACAGATGCACACCGCGGCTGACGCTTTCATCGAAGTGGAAGTGCAGTTGCGGCACGCTGCGCAGCTGCATCGAGCGGCCCAGGTGCAAACGCAGGAAGCTGGCAGCGCTGTTCAACGCCTTCAGCGACTGCTGCACGGCATCTGGCGTTTCCTCGCCCATGACGGTGATGAACACCTTGGCATGGCCCAGGTCACGGCTGACGTCCACGGCGGTGATGGTCACCAGGCCAACACGCGGGTCTTTGACTTCGCGACGGATCAGCTCGGCCAGCTCGCGCTGCATCTGATCGCCAATACGTTGGGTACGGCTATATTCTTTGGCCATTCTTGTTACCTGTAACTTAAAGCGGCAAACGCCCGGTCAGACCAATGCCTGACCGGGCGCTACCTGTAGAGGTGCTGAAAACCGCCGCGTAGAGAAGCGGTTTGCAGCCAGCTCACCCTTAGAGGGTACGAGCAACCTGGACTTTCTCGAAGACTTCGATCTTGTCGCCGACCTTGACGTCGTTGTAGCTCTTGACGCCAATACCGCACTCCATGCCGTTACGCACTTCGGAGGCATCGTCCTTGAAGCGACGCAGCGATTCCAGCTCGCCTTCGAAGATCACAACGTCTTCGCGCAGTACGCGGATCGGACGGTTGCGGTACACGGTACCCTCGATGACCATACAGCCAGCGATGGCGCCGAACTTCGGCGAACGGAACACGTCACGTACTTCGGCAACGCCCAGGATGTTCTCGCGAACATCGCTGCCCAGCATACCGGTCAGGGCCTTCTTGACGTCTTCGATGATGTCGTAGATCACGTTGTAGTAACGCATATCCAGACCTTCCTGCTCGACGATCTTGCGGGCGCCGGCATCGGCACGCACGTTGAAGCCGAACAGTACTGCATTCGAAGCCAGCGCCAGGTTGGCGTCGCTTTCGGTGATACCACCGACGCCGCCACCAATCACGCGCACCTGAACTTCGTCGTTACCCAGGCTGCCGAGCGAGCCCTGCAGTGCTTCCAGGGAACCGCGCACGTCGGTCTTGAGGACGATGTTGAGGGTCTTCTTCTCTTCCTGACCCATGGTCTCGAAGATGTTTTCCAGCTTGCCGGCGTGAGCACGTGCCAGCTTGACCTCGCGGTACTTGCCTTGACGGAACAGGGCAACTTCGCGGGCTTTCTTCTCGTCGGCAACCACGGACAGCTCGTCACCGGCTTCCGGAGTACCGTCCAGGCCGAGGATTTCGACCGGGATCGACGGGCCGGCTTCCTTCACAGGCTTGCCGTTCTCGTCGAGCATGGCGCGCACGCGGCCATAGTTGGAACCGCACAGGACCATGTCGCCCTGACGCAGGGTACCGTCCTGAACCAGGATGGTCGCCACCGGGCCGCGGCCCTTGTCCAGGCGCGATTCAACGACCACGCCACGACCTGGAGCGGTCGGGGTAGCGGTCAGTTCGAGAATCTCGGCCTGCAGCAGCACGGCTTCGAGCAGCTCGTCAACACCGGTACCCATCTTCGCCGAAACCTTGACGAACGGTGTGTCACCACCCCAGTCCTCGGAGGTAACGCCTTCGACGGCCAGCTCGTTGCGGATGCGATCGAGGTCGGCACCCGGCTTGTCGATCTTGTTCACTGCAACCACCAGCGGAACGCCAGCTGCCTTGGCATGCTGAACCGCTTCGCGGGTTTGCGGCATCACGCCGTCGTCCGCCGCCACCACCAGGATGACGATGTCGGTGGCCTTGGCACCACGGGCACGCATGGCGGTAAACGCGGCGTGGCCAGGGGTGTCGAGGAAGGTGACCATGCCACGGTCGGTTTCCACGTGGTACGCACCGATGTGCTGGGTAATACCACCGGCTTCGCCAGCAGCCACCTTGGCACGACGGATGTAGTCGAGCAGCGAGGTCTTACCGTGGTCAACGTGACCCATGACGGTAACGACCGGTGCACGCGACTCGGTCTGGCCTTCGAACTTGAGCGATTCGGCCAGGGAGTCTTCCAGTGCGGTATCGCTGACCAGGGTGACCTTGTGGCCCAGCTCTTCTGCGATCAGCTGAGCGGTTTCCTGGTCGAGCACCTGGTTGATGGTAACCGGGGTGCCCAGCTTGAACATGAACTTGACGACTTCAGCGCCCTTGACGGACATCTGGTTGGCCAGTTCAGAGACCGTGATGGTCTCGCCGATGGTTACATCACGGATGATGGGGCCAGTCGGGTTCTGGAAGCCGTGCTGGTTGCGCTTCTTCAGCTTGCTCTTGCCACCGCGGCCACGGCGTACGCCATCGCTTTCTTCATCGGTGGTGCGCGGTGCGGCACGTGGAGTCGGAGCCTTTTCCTTCTCCTTGACCTTGACCTTGATCGACACGCGCGGGGCTTCGCCACGACGCTCGCCGCCACGACGGTCTTCGTCACGGGTACGGCCTTCGTTGCGACGGGCTTCGTCCTTCTTGCGCTCGGCAGCACGGGCTGCGGCGTCTTCGGACGCCGGGGCGTCGGCGACTACCGGGGCCGGAGCAGCGGCAGGCGCCGGCTCAGGCTTGGCGGCTGGCGCAGGTGCGGATGCAGCAGCTTCGGCGGCCTGACGGCGAGCCTGCTCTTCGTTGCGCTGGCGAACTTCGGCCTCGACCTTGTCGCGAGCGGCATTTTCAGCCGCGCGGCGCTCATCCAGCTCACGCTTCTGCTCAGCCTGGATTTCTTCCGGGCTGCGCTGCACGAATACTTTCTTCTTGCGTACTTCTACGCTGATGCTCTTGCTACCGGCGACACGCAGCGTGCTGGTGGTTTTGCGCTGCAAGGTAATCTTGCGCGGCTCTTCCGCCTTGCTCTTGTGGCTGCTCTTCAAATGAGTCAGCAGGGTCTGCTTCTCATTGTCGGTCACTACCTGACCGGCGTCGGTGTGCGGCAGACCTGCCTCACGCATCTGCTGCAGCAGGCGCTCTACCGGTGCCTCGACCTCTTGGGCCAGTTCTTTCACCGTGACTTGCGTCATGCACTTCTCTCCTCAGGCCGCGCCTAATTACTCGAACCAATGGGCTCGGGCGGCCATGATCAACTTGCCGGCACGCTCTTCGTCGATGCCGTCGATGTCGAGCAGATCGTCGATCGACTGCTCGGCCAGGTCTTCGCGGTTAACCACGCCGCGCACCGCCAGTTCAGCCGCCAGGTCCTTGTCCATGCCCTCAAGGGAGAGCAGGTCTTCGGCCGGGTGGGCGTCTGCCAGTTTTTCTTCGGTAGCGATGGCCTTGGTCAACAAACGGTCCTTGGCTCGAGCGCGGAGCTCATTGACGATATCTTCGTCAAAGCCATCGATGTTGAGCATTTCTTCCAACGGTACGTAGGCAATTTCTTCGAGGCTGGTGAAGCCTTCGTCGACCAGCACTTGGGCCAGCTCCTCGTCGACTTCCAGCTCATCGATGAAGTTACGCAGGATGTCACCGGTTTCGGCCTGCTGCTTGGCCTGGATGTCCTTCTCGGTCATCACGTTCAGGGTCCAGCCGGTCAGCTGACTGGCCAAACGAACGTTCTGACCACCACGGCCAATGGCCTGAGCCAGGTTGTCCTCGGCGACGGCGATGTCCATGGCATGGGCATCTTCATCAACGATGATCGCCGCGACTTCAGCCGGCGACATGGCGTTGATGACGAACTGCGCCGGGTTATCGTCCCACAGGACGATATCCACACGCTCACCACCCAGCTCCCCGGATACGGCCTGGACGCGCGAACCACGCATGCCGATACAGGCGCCTTGCGGGTCGATGCGCTTGTCCTTGGAGCGGACGGCGATCTTGGCTCGCGAACCCGGATCACGGGAAGCAGCCATGACTTCGATCAGGCCCTCGGCAATTTCCGGCACTTCAATGCGGAAAAGCTCGATCAGCATCTGCGGCGCGGTGCGCGACAGGATCAGCTGTGGGCCACGGTTTTCGGTGCGAATTTCCTTGAGCAGCGCACGCAGGCGCACGCCAACACGGAAGGTTTCGCGCGGAATGATGTCTTCGCGGGCCAGCAGGGCCTCGGCGTTGTTGCCCAGGTCAACGATAACGTTGTCGCGGGTAACCTTTTTGACGGTGCCGGAGATGATCTCGCCAACGCGCTCACGGTAGGCATCGACCACCTGCGCACGCTCGGCCTCACGGACCTTCTGCACGATGACCTGCTTGGCGGTCTGGGCGGCGATACGACCGAACTCGATGGACTCGATCTTCTCTTCGATCACGTCACCGACCTTGGCTTCAGGGTGGGTGTCCTTGATCTTGTCCAGCCAGGTCTCGATTGCCGGATCATCAAGATCGGCTTCGTCGACCACGGTCCAGCGACGGAAAGTCTCGTAGCTACCGGTGTGGCGGTTGATTTCCACACGCAGGTCGACTTCGTCTTCAAAACGTTTTTTGGTTGCAGTGGCCAGAGCCACTTCCAGCGCTTCGAAAATGACGCCGGGCGGTACACCTTTTTCGTTGGATACCGATTCAACAACCAGCAGTACTTCTTTGCTCATCGTACGCCTCGCCTTGCGCAAGCCATTGGGCCCGGACAGTTCACCGGGCCCGGCACGTCTCAGTCAAAACTGGGAATAATATTGGCCTTGTCGATCGAGTCGATCGGCAACAGGAACTCCTGGTTGTCCACCTGGACCACCACGTCCTGCTCCTCCACACCGCGGAGAAGGCCCTGGAAGTTACGACGACCCTCGAAGGGTGAGCGCAGCTTGATCTTCACTTGTTCGCCGGCATGCGAGGCAAACTGTTCCAGAGTGAACAGTGGGCG
Organism: Pseudomonas sp. LLC-1; assembly: GCF_002992185.1. Classification (NCBI taxonomy): domain Bacteria; kingdom Pseudomonadati; phylum Pseudomonadota; class Gammaproteobacteria; order Pseudomonadales; family Pseudomonadaceae; genus Pseudomonas; species Pseudomonas sp. LLC-1. The sequence goes on from NZ_LUVY01000027.1 coordinate 48,945, forward strand.
ATCCATGCCTGGAGAAGACACCTCGAGGGTGTACTCACTGCTGATTGGATCTTCCACATCGAGGATTGCGCTGGCCTGACGGCTGACCGCTTCGCAGTCGTCCACCAGGATGCCACCTTCCTTGTCGATGTAGATGCGCAGTACCGAATGCTTACCCTGGGAAACGAACTCGATCCCCCAGCACTGATAGCCCAGACCCTCGACAACCGGGGCCAACAAGGCCTGCAACTGTTCTAGCTTGCTCGACACCTGAACCCCCTCGTGCATGCTGTGCAAATAAAAAATGGGCGAAGCGCCCATCCCTGAAAGCGCCGTTGGACAACGACGCCGAAAACTGTTCGGTTAGCAAAAAGCCCCTGAAAAGGGGCTCCGCTGAAGCTGGTTGCGGGGGCTGGATTTGAACCAACGACCTTCGGGTTATGAGCCCGACGAGCTACCAAGCTGCTCCACCCCGCGACAAAGCTGGGGCAAAAGTATAAGACCGAACCCTGTTGAGGGTCAAATCCGAACCTTCACCTGCAAGAAAGCCCGCTAAAGCGGGCTCTCAAGCTTTAATTGGTACCGAGAAGGGGACTCGAACCCCTACACCCTATGGGCACAACCACCTCAAGGTTGCGTGTCTACCAATTCCACCACCTCGGCAATACTACTACTTGAAACCCGTTACTTCTGCTCTTGTGCCGGAGGAGGTACATCACCCGAGTTGCTGGTGGTTTCGCTCTTCTGCTGCTGGAGCACCGGTACATCATCATTAACTGCCGGTTTCTGCGGCTCTTTCACTTCTAGCACTGCTGGATCTGGAAGACCTGCTTGGCTAAGCTGGTGAGCTTGTTGCTTCGCGAAGTATCCTAACCCAAGTGCTGTCAAAAAGAAAGTGGCAGCGAGTATAGCAGTTAATTTACTTAGGAACGTTGCAGAGCCCTGGCTTCCGAATACGGTGTTTGAGGCACCCGCGCCGAAAGATGCACCTGCTTCAGCACCTTTACCCTGTTGCAACAGAACCAGCACTACTAGCGACAGCGCTGCCAACAGATGAAAAACAACGATGACTGTTTCCAGCATTTGTTCAGTTTCCTGCGGCGCGACAAATTGCACCGAATTCGTCTGCGTTCAGGGAAGCCCCACCAATGAGACCCCCATCGATATCCGGCATGCCGAACAGTTCGGCCGCATTGGCCGCCTTCACGCTGCCGCCGTAGAGCAACTGCACCTTCGCAGCCACTTCAGCATCTTCTGCCGCCAGCTGGCCGCGGATGGCGGCATGCACATCCTGGGCCTGCTGTGGCGTGGCCGTCAGGCCAGTACCGATGGCCCATACAGGCTCATAGGCAATTACTGCATTGGCAAAAGCCTTAACACCGAATGCTTCGATGATACTGCTTAGTTGACGCCCGACAACTTCAAGCGTCTTGCCAGCCTCGCGCTCTTCAAGGGTTTCCCCGATGCAAAGCACTGGCTTCAAACCTTTGGCCTGCGCTGCTGCAAACTTGCGATTGAGCACTTCGTCTGTTTCACCAATGATCTGGCGACGCTCCGAATGACCAATCAACACCAACTTGCAACCCGCTTCAACCAGCTGCTCGGGAGCAACTTCCCCGGTCAGCGCACCCTGTTCGGGTTGTACAGCAGAATTCTGTGCGCCAACAGTAATTTCTTTACCTGCCAGGCCATCGATCACTTGATTGATGAACAAGGCCGGTGGAAATACCGCGACTTCCACTCCGCTCGGCAAGGCGAGATTACTCAAGCCTTCGGTCAGCTCAGCGACGCTAGCGCGGGTACCGTGCATCTTCCAGTTACCAGCTACCATAGGGCGACGCATGCTTTACCTCGTCGGTCAAAGTGGGCGCAGATCTTACCCAACCAGATCTGCGCTGGCAAGCGCCTTCAGACACAAACTTCGCCGACCAGTTTGGCCAGCGCTTCAGCGTGCATACGCACCTGGTTTTCGTCCTCGCCCTCGACCATCACCCGAACCAGTGGCTCGGTACCGGATTTGCGCAACAGCACACGGCCACGGCCCGCCAGCGCCTCGGTCACCTTGGCACTGGCTTCCTTGACGGCCGGGTGCTCCAGCGGGTCGACCTTGCTGGCGCCGAAGCGCACGTTGATCAGCACCTGCGGGCACTTGCGCAGGGCCTGGCGGGCCTGGGCAAGGGTTTCGCCACGGCGCTTGAGCGCCATCAGCACCTGCAGCGCGGCGATGATCGCATCACCAGTAGTGGTGTGGTTGCAGCACACGACGTGGCCGGAGTTTTCGCCACCGACCAGCCACTCACGCTCAAACAGCTCGGCCATGACGTAACGGTCACCGACCTTGGCCCGCACGAACGGGATATCCAGGTCCTTCAGCGCCAGCTCCAGACCCAGGTTGCTCATCAGCGTACCCACTACCCCGCCCTGCAGCTTGCCGCGGTCGTGCAGATCCCGGGCGATGATGAACAGCAACTCGTCACCATCGACGATGGCGCCGGTGTGGTCGACCATCAGCACGCGATCGCCGTCACCGTCGAAGGCAATACCAAGGTCGGCATGGCCTACCAATACGGCAGCCTGCAGCGATTCGATGTGGGTCGAGCCGCAACCTTCGTTGATGTTCAGGCCATCCGGCTGTGCATGCAGCACGGTCACGTCGGCGCCCAACTCACGGAACACGCTCGGCGCAACCTTGTAGGTGGCACCGTGGGCGCAATCGACCACCAGCTTGAGGCCTTCAAAGCCAGTACCCGTGGGTACACTGCTCTTGCAGAACTCGATATAACGGCCGGCAGCGTCGTTGATGCGCGAAACCTTGCCCAGCTTGCCCGAGTCGACCACGGTCATCGGCTGGTCGAGCAGCTCTTCGATCATCAGCTCGACTTCGTCCGGCAGCTTGGTGCCCTGACCGGAGAAGAACTTGATGCCGTTGTCTTCATGCGGGTTGTGCGAGGCACTGATGACAATGCCAGCCTGGGCATGGAACGTGCGCGTCAGATAGGCGATGGCCGGCGTAGGCATTGGCCCCAGCAGCATGACGTCGGCACCTGCCGCGGCCAGGCCGGCTTCGAGTGCAGACTCGAACATGTAGCCGGAGATACGCGTGTCCTTGCCCACCAACACCCGGCAATGGCCTTGCTTGCGGAAGGCCATGCCGGCCGCCCAACCCAGCTTCAGCATGAAGTCAGGCGTGATCGGGTATTCGCCGACGCGGCCACGAATGCCGTCGGTACCAAAGTATTTTCTGCTCATAGGGACTCCAATGTTCTTATTCGGCGTTTTGTACCGCAGCAATCATGCGCACCACATCGACAGTTTCAGCCACGTCATGGACACGAAGGATGCTCGCCCCCTTGGTCATGGCCAACGCCGCCAGCGCAAGGCTGCCGTACAACCGCTCGCCGACCGGACGTTCCAGCGTCAGGCCGATCATGCTCTTTCGTGAAACGCCCACCAGCAGCGGGCGCCCAAGGCGATAGAGCGCTTCCATGTGCTTGAACAGGCTCAGGTTGTGCGCCAGTGTCTTGGCGAAACCAAAGCCCGGGTCAAGGATGATTCTGTTTGCGTCGATGCCCGCCGCCGCACAGGCGGCCATCCGCTGCTCAAGATAACGCGTAACGTCAGCGGTCACATCATCGTAATGCGGGTCGTCCTGCATGTTACCCGGCTCGCCACGCATGTGCATGAGGCACACCGGCAGGCCGGTATCTGCCGCAGCGTCCAGAGCGCCATCGCGCTCCAGGGCGCGCACGTCATTGATGAGCCCGGCACCGAGACGGGCCGATTCACGGATGACGGCCGGTGTAGAGGTATCGACCGAGATGACCACATCGAGGCGGCTGTTGATTGCCTCGACCATCGGCGCGACACGCTCCAGCTCCTCGGTTACCGATACCGCCCGCGCACCAGGGCGCGTGGACTCGCCACCGATGTCGATCAGCGTGGCGCCGGCGGCGACCATTGCCTCGGCATGGCGCAGAGCCTCGTCGCGCTGACTGAAGCGTCCGCCATCGGAAAAGGAATCGGGGGTGATATTGAGAATACCCATGACATGGGTACGCGACAAATCAAGAACCCGGTTGCCGCAAGGCAACCGGGTCGGGTACTGCGCTGAGCTCATAGATGCCCTTAGTGTTGAGCTGCTGGGCCGCCGATTGGCGATTCCGGACGGTCATTCTGGGCCGCAGGCGTACCCGAATCCTTGTCATCGTCCCAGTCACGCGGTTCGCGCGGCGTACGCCCAGCCATGATGTCGTCGATCTGATCGGCATCAATGGTCTCATACTTCATCAGCGCTTCGGTCATCGCTTCGAGCTTGTCGCGGTTGTCGATCAGCAATTGCTTGGCCGTGGCGTAGCACTGATCGATGATGCTGCGCACCTCGGAGTCGATCAGCTTGGCAGTCTCGCCAGAAACACTGGCGTGCTGGCTGCCGGCGCTACGACCGAGGAACACCTCACCCTCTTCTTCTGCGTACATCAGCGGCCCGAGTTTCTCGGACAGGCCCCATTTGGTGACCATGTTCCGCGCGATCTGGCTGGCACGCATGATGTCGTTGGACGCACCGGTAGTGACGCCATCGAAGCCCAGGGTCATTTCTTCGGCGATACGGCCACCGTACAGCGAGCAGATCTGGCTGATCAGCGCACGCTTGGACAGGCTGTAGCGGTCTTCTTCCGGCAGGAACATGGTCACACCCAGGGCGCGACCGCGCGGAATGATGGAAACCTTGTAGACCGGGTCGTGCTCAGGCACCAGGCGACCAACAATGGCGTGGCCAGCCTCATGGTAGGCAGTGTTGCGCTTTTCTTTCTCGGACATGACCATGGTTTTGCGCTCGGCGCCCATCATGATCTTGTCCTTGGCCAGCTCGAACTCTTTCATTTCGACCAGGCGCTTGTTGGAGCGTGCGGCAAACAGCGAGGCCTCGTTGACCAGGTTGGCCAGGTCGGCACCGGAGAAGCCAGGGGTACCACGGGCAATGACCGCCGGGTTGACGTTTTCGCCGACCGGCACTTTGCGCATGTGCACCTTGAGGATCTGTTCGCGACCGCGGATGTCTGGCAGGCCTACCACCACCTGGCGGTCGAAACGGCCAGGACGAAGCAGCGCCGGGTCGAGTACGTCCGGTCGGTTGGTAGCAGCGATGACGATGATGCCATCGTTCATCTCGAAGCCGTCCATCTCTACCAGCAACTGGTTGAGGGTTTGTTCACGCTCGTCGTGACCGCCGCCCATGCCGGCGCCACGGTGGCGACCCACAGCGTCGATCTCGTCGATGAAGATGATGCATGGAGCGTGCTTCTTGGCCTGTTCGAACATGTCGCGCACACGGCTGGCACCGACACCTACGAACATTTCCACGAAGTCCGAACCGGAAATGGTGAAGAACGGTACTTTCGCTTCGCCGGCAATTGCCTTGGCCAGCAGGGTCTTACCGGTACCTGGCGGACCAACCATCAGCACACCGCGCGGAATGCGGCCGCCCAGACGCTGGAATTTGCCCGGATCACGCAGGAACTCGACCAGCTCGCCAACCTCTTCCTTGGCCTCGTCGCAGCCGGCAACATCGGCCAGCGTGGTCTTGACCTGGTCTTCGGACAGCAGGCGCGCCTTGCTCTTGCCAAAGCTCATCGGCCCGCCCTTGCCGCCCGCACCGCCTTGCATCTGGCGCATGAAGAACATGAACACGGCAATGATGACCAGGATCGGGAAGCTCGCCACCAGCAGTTGCGTCCAGATGCTCTGCTGCTCAGGCTGCTTGCCTTCGATGATGACATGGTTATCGACCAGGTCACCGATCAGGCCATTGTCGGTAATGGCCGGGCGCACGGTCTTGAAGTTGTCGCCGTCGGCGCGCTTGCCGGTAATGATGTAGCCGTCGACGGTCACACGCTCGACCTTGCCATCCTTGACCTGCTGGATGAAGTCGGAGTAGTTGAGGGTCTGCGGCTCGTTAGGGCTGGAGAAGTTGTTCATCACTGTCACCAGGACAGCTGCGATGATCAACCACAGGATCAGATTCTTTGCCATGTCGTTCAATTCGCTACCCTCTGAGGCCGGCGCACGACGCAGCCGTGCCTCGCATGATATTCATCGCCCTAACTTACTACATTACCCACGCAGCCGCAGGCACCGTCTGTAACCCTTTGTGAAAGCTAGACTACACGAAGTTCGGACAATCCTGACGCAGTGGCCGATTGGAATTAACTATCGGCCACCCCGCTTCACACCTTTCACGCCCCTTTGAAGCCCCTGCCCAACAGGTACTGCTCACGGGAACGGTCCCGCGACGACGACGGCTTGCGCATCTGCACCTTGTCGAACTTGCTGCGCACGTCCTTCAGGTACACGTCAAAACCTTCGCCCTGGAAAATCTTGATCAGGAAGTCGCCGCCGGGCTTGAGCACGCGGGTTGCCAGATCGAGGGCCAGCTCGCAGAGGAACATGGCGCGCGGTATGTCCACCGCAGGCGTACCACTCATATTGGGGGCCATGTCGGAAATCACAAGGTCTACGTGCGAATCACCGACCGCTTCGAGAATGCGCTGCAGGACTTCGTCGTGGGTGAAATCGCCCTGGATGAAGGTCACGTCGGCGATCGAGTCCATTTCCAGGATGTCGGACGCGATCAGCCTGCCCTGGCCACCAATCAGACGACTGGTCACCTGCGACCAGCCCCCCGGGGCCGCACCGAGGTCGATTACGCTCATGCCTGGACGGATCAGCCGGTCCTTTTCCTGGATCTCAAGCAGTTTGTAGCTCGCACGCGAGCGGTAGCCATCCTTCTGCGCCTGCTTCACAAAAGGATCGTTGAAATGCTCTCGCAGCCAGTTTGCGCTGCTTTTGGAACGTTGTACCACGGGGCACCTCGATGATATGCGTCGTGATTGACTGGGCGGAGCCGGTGGCCCTCGGGTAAAATGCCCGTCAATTTTACAGAATCAGACGGAAAGGGTCAGATTATGCCGCTCAATAACGAGCAGAAGAAGCAATACAAGTCCATTGGTCATGACCTGAAGCCGGTCCTGATCGTTGCTGGCAACGGTTTGAATGAGGGCGTCATCGCCGAACTGGAACGCGCGCTGGTCGACCATGAACTGATCAAGGTCGAGATTCGCTCGGAAGACCGCGAAGAACGCGCCGAAACCATTGCCGAGCTGTGCAAGGCTGGCCGTGCCGAGCTGGTGCAGACCATTGGCAAGAAAGCCCTGATCTACCGCAAGAATCCACAGCCGAACAAGCAGCTGTCCAACATCCACCGCTACAAGTAACGGTGGCTCCGGTCAGTGGCGCGGCGAACGCGCCCTGACCGGCACCGGCTGGGCCACCAGCACGATGCCGGAAAAGCCCAGTACCAGGAAGCAGAACATCTGCCAGCGCTCGCCCACGGAAATACCGTAGCGCAAGGTGTAGTACCCCACGCAGGCGCCGAAGCCGAGCAACAGCATCTGGCCACGGAACTGCCGCCACCAGGCCGCCAGGCCGTCCACCCTTGCCAGCACTGCCAGCTGGGTCAACAAGCCAAGCAACGCCACACCGATCAACCAGCGGTCGATCTGCCCGGCGATATCCTGCACCAGCAGCGGCGCCAGGCCACTGACCTTGAGCGCAGGCACCAGCCCTACATGAAACACCCACAGGCCACCGACCCAGAAAACCTGGGCCAGTTGCCAGAGGATCCCCTCGAGGGATGGCGCCCGCAGGCGCCGGTCAGATGTGCTTGACTTCGACAATCTCGTACTCGACCGTGCCGCTAGGCGTCTTGACGACGACAGTATCACCTTCTTCCTTGCCGATGATGGCACGGGCAATCGGCGCACCGCTCGAGAGTTTGCCCTGTTTCACGTCGGCTTCATCCTCGCCGACGATCTGGTAGGTCACCTCTTCATCGGTTTCGGTGTTGGCCAGTACCACGGTGGTACCGAAAATCACCTTGCCGGTGTGAGGGATCGTGGTCACATCGATCACGACCGAGTTCTGCAGGCGGCCTTCGATATCGCGGATACGCGCCTCGACCATGCCCTGCTCTTCGCGGGCAGCATGGTATTCGGCGTTTTCCTTGAGGTCTCCCAGTTCGCGCGCTTCGCCGATTGCCTGGCTCAGGCGCGGGCGCTCGGTCTTGCTCAGGAACAGGTGCTCCTCTTCCAGGGCGCGAGCGCCCTGGACGGTCATCGGGTACTTGGTAATGCTCATGCTTTCAGTCCTGCATGCAGATCTTGCAAGCGACGAACGGTCTTTTCCGGACCAAACTTCAGCGCTTCGCAGATGGCTTCACCGGCCGCAATGGTGGTGGTGCAGTAAATCTTGTGCTGCAGCGCATTGCGACGAATCGAGTAGGAATCGGCGATCGACTGGCGGCCTTCGGTGGTGTTGATGATCAGCGACACTTCGTCGTTCTTGATCATGTCGACCACGTGCGGGCGACCTTCGGTCACCTTGTTCACACGGCGTACTTTCAGGCCAGCCGCTTCGATAACCTTGGCGGTGCCAGCAGTTGCAACCACTTCGAAGCCCAGGGCGATCAGGTCGCGGGCAACGCCAGCCACTTGTGGCTTGTCGTCGTCACGCACGCTGATGAACGCGGTACCGCCGGTCGGCAGCACTTCGCTGGCACCCATCTGGGCCTTGGCGAAGGCTTCACCGAAGCTGTCACCCACGCCCATGACTTCACCGGTCGATTTCATCTCAGGGCCGAGGATCGGGTCAACCCCCGGGAACTTGGCGAACGGGAAGACGGCTTCCTTGACGCTGTAGAAGTTCGGGATGATTTCCTGGGTGAAGCCCAGCTCTTTCAGGGTTTTGCCAGCCATGACGCGGGCGGCGATCATGGCCAGGGAAGTGCCGATGCACTTGGACACGAACGGCACGGTACGCGAGGCGCGCGGGTTGACTTCGATCACGTAGATCTTGTCGCCCTGCAGGGCCAGCTGCACGTTCATCAGGCCGACGACGCCCAGCTCCAGGGCCATTTTCTTGACCTGTACGCGAACTTCGTCCTGCACTTCCTTGCTCAGCGAGTAAGGTGGCAGCGAGCACGCCGAGTCACCCGAGTGAACACCAGCCTGCTCGATGTGCTGCATGATTGCGCCGATCACCACATCGGTACCGTCGCACACGGCGTCCACGTCCATCTCGATGGCGCAGTTGAGGAAGTGGTCGAGCAGTACCGGGCTGTCGTTGGAAACCTGTACGGCTTCACGCAGGTAGCGCTTGAGCTCGTCCAGTTCGTAGACGATTTCCATGGCGCGGCCACCCAGTACGTACGACGGGCGCACCACCAGCGGGTAACCGATACCACCAGCAGCGCTGATGGCTTCTTCTTCGCTGCGTACGGTGGCGTTTGGCGGCTGCAGCAGGTTCAGGCGCTGAACCATCTGCTGGAAGCGCTCACGGTCTTCGGCGCGGTCGATGGCGTCCGGGCTGGTACCGATGATCGGTACGCCGGCTTCTTCCAGGGCACGGGCCAGTTTCAGCGGAGTCTGGCCGCCGTAGTGCACGATCACGCCTTTCGGCTTCTCGACGCGGCAAACTTCCAGCACGTCTTCCAGGGTCAGCGGCTCGAAGTACAGGCGGTCGGAGGTGTCGTAGTCGGTGGAGACGGTTTCCGGGTTGCAGTTGACCATGATGGTCTCGTAACCGTCTTCACGCAGCGCCAGTGCGGCGTGTACGCAGCAGTAGTCGAACTCGATACCTTGACCGATACGGTTCGGGCCACCGCCCAGGATCATGATCTTGTCGCGGGTCGACGGGTTGGCCTCGCACTCTTCCTCGTAGGTGGAGTACAGGTAGGCGGTGTCGGTGGCGAACTCGGCGGCGCAGGTGTCGACGCGCTTGTACACCGGGAACACTTCCAGCTTGTGGCGGTGACGGCGCAGGTTCTTGTCGGTGATGCCCAGCAGCTTGGCCAGACGCTGGTCCGAGAAGCCCTTGCGCTTGAGGCGCAGCATGTAGTCCTTGTCGATCGCCGACAGGGCCAAGGTCTTGACCTTCTCTTCTTCCTTGATCAGGTCTTCCATCTGCACCAGGAACCACAGGTCGATGCCGGTCAGCTCGAAGATTTCCTCGATGGTCATGCCGGAACGCATGGCGTCAGCCACGTACCAGATACGCTCGGCACCCGGCACAGTCAGCTCGCGCTTGAGGATGCTGACAGCCTCCGGGCTGGCCAGATCGACTTTCGGGTCGAGGCCGCAGGCACCGACTTCCAGGCCGCGCAGGGCTTTCTGCAGGGATTCCTGGAAGGTACGGCCGATGGCCATGACTTCACCCACGGATTTCATCTGGGTGGTCAGACGGGCGTCGGCTTTCGGGAATTTCTCGAAGGCGAAGCGTGGCAGCTTGGTGACGACGTAGTCGATCGACGGCTCGAAGGACGCCGGGGTGCGGCCGCCGGTGATGTCGTTCTGCAGTTCGTCGAGGGTGTAACCAATGGCCAGCTTGGCAGCGATCTTGGCGATCGGGAAGCCGGTAGCCTTGGAGGCCAGTGCCGAGGAACGCGACACGCGCGGGTTCATCTCGATCACGACCATGCGGCCGGTGTTCGGGCAGATACCGAACTGCACGTTGGAACCGCCGGTTTCAACACCGATTTCACGCAGCACCGCCAGCGAGGCGTTGCGCATGATCTGGTATTCCTTGTCGGTCAGGGTCTGTGCCGGAGCAACGGTGATCGAGTCACCGGTGTGCACGCCCATCGGGTCGAAGTTCTCGATCGAGCAGACGATGATGCAGTTGTCCTTTTTGTCGCGGACCACTTCCATCTCGTACTCTTTCCAGCCGATCAGCGATTCGTCGATCAGCAGCTCTTTGGTCGGCGACAGGTCCAGACCACGGGTGCAGATTTCTTCGAATTCTTCACGGTTGTAGGCGATACCACCGCCAGTGCCGCCCATGGTGAACGATGGGCGGATGATGCATGGGAAGCCCAGCTTCTCGAGGACCGCGTTGGCCTCTTCCATGCTGTGAGCGATACCGGAGCGCGGGCACTCCAGGCCGATGTCCTTCATGGCCTTGTCGAAGCGCGAACGGTCTTCGGCTTTGTCGATGGTGTCGGCGTTGGCACCGATCATCTCTACGCCGAACTTCTCCAGAACGCCGTGGCGCTCCAGGTCCAGGGCGCAGTTCAGTGCGGTCTGGCCACCCATGGTCGGCAGGACGGCGTCCGGGCGCTCTTTCTCGATGATCTTGGCCACCGACTGCCATTTGATCGGCTCGATGTAGGTGGCGTCGGCCATGGCCGGGTCGGTCATGATGGTGGCTGGGTTGGAGTTCACCAGGATGACGCGGAAACCTTCCTCGCGCAGGGCTTTACAAGCCTGGGCGCCGGAGTAGTCGAATTCGCAGGCCTGGCCGATCACGATCGGGCCAGCGCCGAGAATCAGGATGCTTTTGATGTCTGTACGTTTTGGCATGGTTGTCACTCAAATCCGGGGTCAGTCGGCAAGCCGCTTTGAACAATCTGGGTCAGGCGCTTCCGGGCGCGGCGCAAGCCGGCCCGGGGCCTTGAAGCAGGATGCTCAGCGGCGCTTGGCCATGGCATCGGTGAAACGATCGAACAGTGGCGCGACGTCGGTCGGGCCTGGGCTCGCTTCAGGGTGGCCCTGGAAGCTGAACGCGCTCTTGTCGGTGCGCTCGATACCCTGCAGGGTGCCGTCGAACAGCGACTTGTGAATGGCGCGGACGTTGCCCGGCAGGGTGGCCTCGTCAACGGCAAAGCCGTGGTTCTGGCTGGTGATCATGACCACGCCGGTGTCCAGGTCCTGGACCGGGTGGTTGGCACCGTGGTGACCGTGGCCCATTTTCACGGTCTTGGCGCCGGAAGCCAGGGCCAGCAACTGGTGGCCGAGGCAGATGCCGAATACCGGGATCTCGGTTTCGAGGATTTCCTTGATCGCCTGGATCGCGTAGTCGCACGGCTCAGGGTCACCAGGGCCGTTGGACAGGAACACGCCGTCCGGGTTGAGTGCCAGCACTTCGCTGGCCGGGGTCTGGGCTGGTACCACGGTCACGCGGCAGCCACGGGCCACCAGCATGCGCAGGATGTTCAGCTTGACGCCGTAGTCGAAGGCAACCACGTGGTACGGCAGGTCGGCCGCGTCGATGGTCGGGTGGCTGTCGGTTTTCAGCTCCCACACGCTGGAGCGCCACTCGTAGCGTTCCTTGGTGGAAACGACCTTGGCCAGGTCCATGCCCTTCAGGCCCGGGAAGCCGCGGGCGGCGGCGATGGCGGCTTCTTCGCTGATGTTGTCACCGGCGAGGATGCAACCGTTCTGGGCGCCCTTTTCACGCAGGATTCGGGTCAGGCGACGGGTGTCGATGCCGGCGATGGCAACGACGTTGTTGGCCTTGAGGTACTCAGGCAGCGACTGGGTGTTACGCCAGTTGCTGGCCAGCAGCGGCAGGTCACGGATGACCAGGCCAGCGGACCAGACACGGTTCGACTCGGCATCTTCCGGCGTGGTGCCGGTGTTGCCGATGTGCGGGTAGGTCAGGGTAACGATTTGCTGCGCGTAGGAAGGGTCTGTAAGGATTTCCTGGTAGCCGGTCATAGCGGTGTTGAATACCACCTCACCAACGGTCTGACCGTCGGCACCGATAGCTTCACCGCGGAAAATACTGCCGTCGGCAAGGGCGAGTATGGCTGGCTTTGTCAAGAAGACCTCCCGTAAATCAAGCATGAAAGGGCGATCGCAGGTTGCAAAAAAGCGGAGTGACGTATGGACACGTCACCCCGCTTTCATGTGCTGAATTCAATTCGCTGCGCGCTTTTAGTGGACACACTAAAGCTGTAGCTTACAGAAAAGTGCGTTTTGGGTCTACCGCGGATGTGCCTCTAAAACACAAGATTGCGACAGGCTGACATCGGCGGCGGTTTCTCCGCGAGCAAGCCCGCGAAGAAACCGCCGCTCGAACGGCTTAATGCAGCTCAAGCACATCCTGCATGTCATACAGCGCAGGCTCACGCCCATCCAGCCACAGCGCCGCACGCACGGCACCCTTGGCAAAGGTCATGCGGCTGGAGGCCTTGTGGGTAATCTCCACGCGCTCACCTTCAGCGGCGAACAGCACGGTATGGTCACCCACCACATCACCGGCACGCACCGTGGCAAAGCCGATGGTCTGGCGCTCACGCGCACCGGTCTGCCCTTCACGGCCATACACGGCCACTTCCCTCAGGTCACGACCCAGCGCCTGGGCAACCACTTCACCCATGCGCAGCGCAGTGCCCGACGGGGCATCAACCTTGTGCCGGTGGTGCGCTTCGAGAATCTCGATGTCCACATCATCACCCAGCACACGCGCCGCGGTATCCAGCAGCTTCAGGCACAGGTTGACGCCAACGCTGAAGTTGGCCGCGAACACGATCGGGATTTCCTTGCCCGCTTCCAACAGCAGCGCTTTCTCTTCTGCAGTGAAACCGGTGGTACCAATCACCATGGCCTTACCCGCCTTGCGGCAGAACGCCAGGTTCTTCAGGGTAACCGACGGATGGGTGAAGTCGATCAGCACGTCGAACTCGTCAACCACCTTGGCCAGGTCGTCGGAGATCGGCACACCAATACGCCCCAAACCTGCCAGCTCACCCGCATCAGCACCTACCAGCGTGCTGTCAGGGCGATGGATGGCAGCCGTCAGGCCAGCCTTGGGTGCCTGCTGCTGGACAGCCTCGATCAGCACCTTGCCCATGCGCCCTGCCGCGCCCATTACCGCAATACGTCGCATAGCTTGTTCCTTGTCAGAGATCGCCGAAGAAGCGCTTCACGCCATCGAACCAGCCACTGGCCTTGGGCGAGTGGGAGCTGTCGCCTTCCAGCGAGTCACGCAGTTCTTCCAGCAGCTCGCGCTGGCGACGGCTGAGGTTGACCGGGGTTTCCACCGCCACACGGCACAGCAGGTCACCCGCACCACCGCCACGCACCGGCGCCACACCCTTGCCACGCAGGCGGAACTGCTTGCCGGTCTGGGTACCTTCCGGAATTTTCAGCTTCACGCGGCCATCCAGGGTCGGCACTTCCAGCTCGCCACCCAGGGCAGCATCGGTGTAGCTGATCGGCACTTCGCAATACAGGTGCTTGCCATCACGCTGGAAGATCTCGTGCTCACGCACGCTGATCACCACATACAGGTCGCCGGTCGGGCCACCATGGGTACCCGCCTCGCCCTCGCCGGACAGGCGGATGCGGTCGCCCGTATCGACGCCCGCCGGCACTTTGACCGACAGCGTCTTGTATTCCTCGACCCGGCCTTCGCCGTGGCACGAAGTGCATGGATCGGTGATGATCTTGCCCTGGCCATGGCAGCGCGGGCAGGTCTGTTGTACCGAGAAGAAACCTTGCTGCATGCGCACCTGGCCGATGCCACCGCAAGTCGGGCAAGTCGATGGAGTCGAGCCCTTCTTGGCGCCGGAACCATCGCAAGGCTGGCAGTTGACCAGGGTAGGTACGCGGATGCTGACCGTGGTGCCACGCACCGCTTCTTCCAGGTTCAGCTCCAGGGTGTAGCGCAGGTCGCTGCCACGCTGGGCACCGCCACGACCACCACCACGGCCACCACCGAAGAAGTCGCTGAATACATCGCCGAAGATGTCGGAGAAGTTGGCGCCGCCGAAACCAGCACCGCCACCCCCCATGCTTGGGTCTACGCCGGCATGGCCATACTGGTCGAACGCCGCACGCTTGCTGGCATCAGACAGTACTTCGTAGGCCTCGTTGGCCTCTTTGAACTTGTCTTCCGACTCTTTATCGCCCGGGTTGCGGTCCGGGTGGTACTTCATCGCCAGTCGGCGGTAAGCCTTTTTGAGGTCAGCTTCACTGGCGCCGCGCTCGACACCCAGAACCTCATAGTAATCACGCTTGGACATAGGTCATTTGCACCTTGTTGGGCGTCTGGCATCTGCGCCGCGCCATCAGCACCTGCCGCCCCTCCAGGAGCGCTGACAGATACTGTAAAAATTCTCGAATTCCAGATACGCCAACGCGGGAGCAAGCCCCCGCGCGGCGACATCCTACCAGCTCACCGCCAAACGGCGGTGAACTGGCCGACAACATGCAGGGATTACTGCTTGTTGTTGTCTTTCACTTCTTCGAACTCGGCGTCAACCACGTCATCGTGCTTGGCTTCCGGCTCGGCCTGCTGCGCGCCACCTTGAGGCTGTTCAGCCGACTGCTCGGCGTACATCTTCTGGGCAACCGGGGCAGAGACCTTGGACAGCTCTTCAACCTTGGCATCGATTGCGGCCTTGTCGTCGCCTTTGACAGCGGCTTCCAGGGCAACAACGGCAGCCTCGATGGCGGTTTTCTCTTCAGCGGTAACCTTGTCACCTGCGTCAGCGACCATCTTGCGGGTCGAGTGAACCAGCGCATCACCCTGGTTACGGGCAGCGGCCAGCTCTTCGAACTTGCGGTCTTCCTCGGCGTTGGCCTCGGCGTCACGCACCATGCGCTCGATTTCTTCGTCCGACAGGCCGGAGTTGGCCTTGATCACGATCGACTGCGACTTGCCGGTGGCCTTGTCTTTGGCGCTAACGTGCAGGATGCCGTTGGCGTCGATGTCGAAGGTGACTTCGATTTGCGGCACGCCACGCGGCGCTGGCGGAATGTCAGCCAGGTCGAACTTGCCCAGCGACTTGTTCTGCGCAGCCTGCTTACGCTCACCTTGCAGCACGTGAATGGTCACGGCGCCCTGGTTGTCGTCGGCAGTCGAGAACACCTGCGACTTCTTGGTCGGGATGGTGGTGTTCTTCTCGATCAGCGCGGTCATCACGCCACCCATGGTTTCGATACCCAGGGTCAGCGGGCTGACGTCCAGCAGCAGCACGTCTTTCACGTCACCGGCCAGAACGGCGCCCTGGATGGCAGCACCCATGGCCACAGCTTCGTCCGGGTTGACGTCCTTGCGAGCTTCTTTACCGAAGAAGTCGGCAACGGTTTTCTGTACCAGCGGCATACGGGTCTGGCCACCGACCAGGATCACGTCGTCGATCTTGCTGGCGTCGATGCCGGCATCTTTCAGGGCGATGCGGCAAGGCTCGATGGTGCGCTGCACCAGCTCTTCAACCAGCGACTCCAGCTTGGCGCGGGAGATTTTCACGTTCAGGTGCTTAGGACCGGTGGCATCTGCAGTGATGTACGGCAGGTTGACGTCGGTCGACTGAGCGGACGACAGCTCGATCTTGGCCTTTTCAGCAGCTTCTTTCAGGCGCTGCATGGCCAGCGGGTCGCCCTTCAGGTTCATGCCGGTTTCTTTCTTGAACTCTTCGACCAGGTAGTCGATCAGCAGCATGTCGAAGTCTTCGCCACCCAGGAAGGTGTCGCCGTTGGTAGCCAGTACTTCGAACTGGTGCTCACCGTCGACTTCGGCGATTTCGATGACCGAAACGTCGAAGGTACCGCCACCAAGGTCATAAACGATGACAGTGTGGTCGCCCTTGGCCTTGTCCATGCCGTAGGCCAGTGCAGCGGCGGTCGGTTCGTTGATGATGCGTTTTACGTCCAGGCCCGCGATGCGGCCGGCGTCTTTGGTGGCCTGACGCTGGCTGTCGTTGAAGTAGGCCGGTACGGTGATGACCGCTTCGGTCACTGGCTCGCCGAGGTAGTCTTCGGCGGTTTTCTTCATCTTTTTCAGCACTTCGGCGCTAATTTGCGGCGGTGCCATTTTCTGCCCGTTCACTTCAACCCAGGCGTCACCGTTGTCGGCCTTGGCGATTTTGTACGGAACCAGCTGGATGTCTTTCTGCACGACCTGCTCTTCGAAGCGGCGGCCGATCAGGCGCTTTACCGCGAACAGGGTGTTGTGCGGGTTGGTGACAGCCTGGCGCTTGGCCGACTGACCTACCAGGATTTCGCCATCGTTGGCGTAGGCCACGATCGAAGGGGTAGTACGCGCACCTTCGGCGTTTTCGATGACCTTGACGTTACCGTTTTCCAGAATGGAGACGCACGAGTTGGTGGTCCCCAGGTCGATACCGATGATTTTGCCCATGTTAACTCTCCCGAAACTTGAATTTGGTAGCAGCGACTACTTTGGCCAACTGCGGTAATACTTGAAGGCTTGACACCTAGATGGGGATGCCCCGATGGATTTCAAGCCTTTTCATTGATCGAGGGTTGCGCCGCGCTCGGCGCCTTGCTGACCACCACCATGGCGGGGCGCAGCAGGCGGCCGTTCAGCAGATAACCCTTCTGGAACACGTTCAGCACGCTGTTTGGCTCTACCTCAGCGTTTTCCTGCATGGCCATGGCCTGATGGTGGTCAGGATTGAATGGCTGGCCGTGCGGATCGACAACTTCGAGGTTGTAGCGCTTGAGGGTGTCCTGGAACATCTTCAAGGTCAGCTCGACGCCTTCACGGATCTGCTTGACGTGCTCATCCTCGGCACTGGAGTGTGCCAGGGCCAGCTCCAGGCTATCGATTACCGGCAGCAGGTCGCTGGAGAATTTCTCCAGGGCGAACTTGCGGGCCTTGTCGACTTCCTGCTCAGCGCGACGAATGCTGTTCTGCGCTTCCGCAGCGACACGCAGCGACTGATCCTTGGCGGCGGCCAGCTGCTCCTCGAGTTCCAGAACACGGGCGTCAGCAGTGGTTTCTGCACCGGTTTCTTCAACGTTAAGGTCTTTTTCGTTCAGCTGTTCGTCAGCCATGGGGTCTCTCCTGCGCAATTTTGTGGACTGCGAGCCAGGCTCGCCTTGGATGTCGGCTATATGGGGCCGGAAAAACCAGCTTCAAGGGGCAAGGTGGTTTTCCGGGCAGTAACAGAATCTGCCAAGGAGCATTGGCAGGCCTGAAAAAAGTACTGTATAAATAACCAGACCTGACTTTCGGGAGCCGCCCCCATGCTGGTGCACCTGTCCATTCACAACTACGCCATCGTCGAGCACCTCGACCTCGAAATCGCCCGCGGCATGTCCGTCATCACCGGCGAGACCGGTGCCGGCAAATCGATCATGCTCGACGCCCTCGGCCTTGCCCTGGGCGACCGGGCCGACAGCGGCGTGGTGCGCCCCGGCACCGACAAGGCGGACATCCTCGCCACCTTCGACCTGGTGGACATTCCCGAGGCCCATGCCTGGCTGGCCGAACGCGACCTGGACAACGACGGCCTGTGCATCCTGCGCCGGGTCATCACCGCCGAAGGCCGCAGCCGCGGCTACATCAACGGCACGCCCTGCCCGCTCGGCGACCTCAAGGCGCTGGGCGAACTGCTGATTGATATCCACAGCCAGCACGAACACCAGTCGCTGCTCAAGACCGATACTCACCGCCGCCTGCTCGACGAGTACGCGGGTGCCGTCGACCTGGCCCGCCAGGTGCAACTGGCGGCCAAGCGCTGGAACCAGACGCGTCTGGAGCTGGAACGCCTGTCCAACTCCGGCGATGAGCAGCGCGCCCGCCACCAGTTGCTCAGCTACCAACTGGAAGAGCTGGACAACCTTGGCCTGGGTGAACACGAACTGGAACACCTGGAGCAGGAGCACAAAAACCTGACCAGCGCCGAAGCGCTGTTCGGCATCTGCCGCCAGGTTATCGATCAGTGCAGCGAAAGCGATTCGGGCAACGTGCTGAGCGCCCTCACGTCCAGCCTCAACCGGCTGGGTGCGGCCACCAACTCACCCAAAGCCCTGGGTGAAGCAGCCAACCTGATTGCCAGCGCGCAGATCCAGGTAGAAGAAGCCGTGGGCGAGCTCAACCGCTTCCTCGACAACTTCGACGCCGACCCTATGCGCCTGCAAGCCTTGGAAGAACGCCTCGACACCATCTATACGCTGGCGCGCAAACATCGCGTGCATCCCACCGAGCTGCCTCATCTGCAGCAGCAGTTGATGGAAGAGATCGAAGGCCTGAACGCCAGCGACGAGTCAATCGAGCGATTGGGCGAAGAGCTTGCCGCCTTCGCCCAGCACTATAAAGAGAAGGCTCGCGAACTCAGCGGCCTGCGCCAGCAAGCGGCGCAGCAGTTGGCAGGCGCAGTGGAGCAAGAAATCCAACGCTTGGGTATGCCTGGTGGGCGCTTCTGCATCGACCTGACGCCCAACGAAGGCACAGATTTGTCGCCTCACGGCTTGGAGCAGATCGAACTGCTGGTCAGCGCCAACCCCGGTCAACCGCTCAAAGGGCTGGCAAAGGTAGCCTCGGGTGGCGAACTGTCGCGTATCAGCTTGGCGATTCAAGTGATCACCGCGCAGACATCGCGCATTCCTACCCTGGTGTTCGACGAAGTCGATGTGGGCATCGGCGGCCCTACCGCCGAAATTGTCGGCCAACTGCTGCGCCGCCTTGGCGAGCGCGGGCAAGTACTGACTGTAACCCACCTGCCGCAGGTGGCCGCGCAAGGGCATCACCACCTGTTCGTGCACAAGGTGCGCAACAGCGATACCACACACACCGCCGTGGCCAGCCTGGGCAAGCGTGAGCGGGTAGAAGAAGTGGCGCGGATGCTGGGGGGCATCGACCTGACCAAAGAGTCGCTGGCGCATGCGCGCAAGATGGTCGTTTCTGGCAAGGTTTGATGCTACACGCACTGGCCCTATCGCCGGCAAGCCAGCTCCCACAGGGTGCTCACAAGCCTTAGGCATTGTGGAATACCTGTGGGAGCTGGCTTGCCGGCGATAGGGCCAGTGCAGGCAAAACATAGCTCTGCCCACACCATAAAGCACAAAGGCGACCCGAAGGTCGCCTTTGCTATTCATAACGAAAAATTCGTTACTTCTTCTTACGCACATACAGGACCAGATTGTGGTCCACCAGCTCGTAGCCATGCTCGGCCACGATTTCGCGCTGGCGCTTCTCGATTTCGGCGTCCATGAACTCGATGACTTCACTGGTATCCACGTTCACCATGTGGTCGTGGTGACCACCATCGGCCAACTCGAACACGGCGTGGCCGCCGTCGAAGTTGTGGCGAACCACCAGGCCCGCCGCTTCGAACTGGGTCAGTACGCGATAGACGGTGGCCAGGCCTACGTCCTCGCCTGCTTCCATCAGCGCCTTGTAGACATCTTCGGCGCTCATGTGACGCTGCTCGGTGGAATCGAGCATCTGAAGGATCTTGACTCGAGGCAGGGTCACCTTGAGACCGGCTTTGCGCAATTCGCTATTTTCAACCATGGTCAGCTTTCTCGCCGATGCTGCTTCGCAGCTTCTCTTAATACGGGTATGATCGGGGTTTACGTTGTCCAGCCAAGATAGTGGAAGTCGCCCACCGATGCAAAACACCAAGCTCTTGCTAAACAGCCTCGCCCTCGCGGGACTGCTCGCACTCGCCGGTTGCTCGTTTCCCGGGGTTTACAAAATCGACATCCAGCAGGGCAATGTCGTCACGCAAGACATGATAGACCAATTACGCCCCGGAATGACCCGACGGCAAGTAAGGTTTATCATGGGCAACCCGCTGATTCAGGACACCTTCAACACCAACCGTTGGGACTACCTGTACAGCCTGCAGCCAGGTGGCGGTAAACGTCAGCAAGAACGCATGAGCGTGTTCTTCAACGAAAGCGACCAGCTGGTCAGCCTGTCTGGCGACTTCATGCCAGGTGTCAGCCGCGACCAGGAAATCCTCGGCGGCAGCAGCGACACCACGGTCAGCCCGGCCACCGAGCCTGGCCAGGCCGAACAGCCAGCCGCGCAGCCCGTGGAAAAACCAGCCAAGCCTGGCTCGACCGAAGAATCCATCCAGCGCGAAATCGACACCATCGAGACCACCCCGGTCCCGACCCCTGCACCGCTGGAAACCCGCTAATCGGGACAGCAGGCACAAAAAAGCCCGGACGTGTTCCGGGCTTTTTATTTTCGCTCGCTTAATCAGGCATTCAGCTGCTTGGCGCGCTGGCAGAAAGCATCAACCAAGGTGTTGGCCGCCTGGTTGAACAGCGGGCCCAGCGTGGCGCGCACAATCGGCCCGGCATAGTCGAAGGACAGGTCCAGGCTGATCTTGCAGGCCTTTTCACCGAGCGGCTTGAACACCCACACACCATGCAGCTGGGTGAACGGCCCTTCTTCGAGGTTCATCTCGATGGACTGCCCCGGTACCAGCACGTTACGCGTGACGAAGTGCTGGCTCATGCCCCCTTTTGCCACTTCGAGCCTGGCGCGCATATGCGTGTCGCTGGCTTCCATTACTGTCGAGGCCGAGCACCACGGCAGAAACTCAGGGTAGCTGGCCACATCGTTGACCAGATCGTAGAGCGCCTGGGCGGGGTATGGCAGCAGGGCAGAGCGTTGAATATGGGTAGTCATCCAGGCGTCACTTCCAAGGCTGGGTGGCGGCGTTTCGCAGCGTGCCGAAAACAGGTTCTGTGCGTATGACAGGGTTTGTATTGTCCGGTATTCATTCCGGTGGCTCAAGCACACCGAAATCCCATAGCGGACGACGCGCGGACTTGCCTATAATGCCGCCCCTATGGCTAAGCAAAAAAAACATCCGACCGGGACCATCGCGCAAAACAAGAAAGCGCGACACGATTACTTCATCGAACACAAGTTCGAGGCCGGGCTGGTCCTGTCCGGCTGGGAAGTAAAAAGCCTGCGCGCCGGCAAGGCACACCTGACTGACAGCTACGTGCTGCTCAAGGACGGTGAAGCCTGGCTGTTCGGCAGCCACATCACCCCGCTGACCACCGCCAGCACCCACGTCATCGCCGACCCCATCCGCACCCGCAAGCTGCTGCTGAACAAGCGCGAGCTGGAGCGCCTGGAGGCCGCCGTGGCGCAAAAAGGCTACACCTGCGTAGCTTTGGCGCTGTACTGGAGCAAGCACCTGATCAAGTGCGAAATCGCACTGGGCAAGGGCAAGAAGGAATTCGACAAGCGCGACACCATGCGCGAACGCGATTCCAACCGCGAGCTGCAGCGGGCTGTGCGGAACAAGGGCAAGGAAGACTAAGTTTTCTTCAGCCTGTTCCGGCCTCTTCGCGGACACGCCCGCCCCCACAAGGATGGCACCAGCCTCAGGCCCGGCGCATATCCTGTGGGAGCGGGCGAGCCCGCGAAGAATCCAGCACCGCTCTCAGCGCCCGCTACGCCGCTCCGCCCGCGCCACCCGCTGCGCTTCCTCATGCGCCTCTTCCAGCACCTCCTGCACATACAGAATGTGCCGGCTGGACACCTCTCGCGCATCCTCCGCCCTGCCCTCGACAATCGCCAGGTACAGCTCCCGGTGCTGACTGATCAGCATGTCCCGGGTCTCGGTGCGTTGCTGGTACATGCCACCAATGTTGGTCACCACGTTGCGCTTGAGCAGGTCGAACAGCCCTCGGATGGTATGCAGCAACACCGCGTTGTGGCTGGCTTCGGCAATCGCCAGGTGAAAGCTTGCATCGGCTGCGCCCTCTTCCGCACGGGTCACTTCATCGACCCGGGCATAGCAGTCCTGCAGTGCATCGAACGCCGCCTTCAACCGCGCCCGGTCCGGCTCGGTGGCACGCTGGGCAGCGTAATAGGCGCAGGACGCCTCCAGCGTGTGGCGGAACTCAAGCAAATCACGCTGGGCCTCGGCACTGTGTTCTAGCAACCGCAGCAACGGGTCGCTGAAGGTGGACCCCAACGACTCGGCAACAAAATTTCCCCCGCCCTGACGGCTGACCAGCAGCCCCTTGGCCACCAGTTTCTGGATTGCCTCACGCAGTGACGGGCGGGACACGCCGAACTGTTCGGCAAGGACACGCTCGGCCGGCAGCCGCTGCCCCGAGGTCAGCGTACCTTCCAGAATCATCCCTTCCAGACGATCGACAATGTCGTCGGACAGGCGCCGTTGGCGGACCTGATCAAAAACCATCACATGCTCTCCACAAACCCCCGGCAAATTTCAGGGGGCGCCTATTCTCGCCGATCCAGGCCGCGCAAACACCCATCAAGCCGCGATTTTCCCAGCACATCAGGTGCCCGCTCATCGGCACGCGACCAAAGTTTTGCACGGGACAAATTGACACACCCACGACAGCGCTTTTAACCTAGCGTCCAGCCATTGTAAATTGGTCTTACCAATTATCCAATGCCAGTGCTGACCAACAACAATTAGGGGCCACCCCATATGCAAACCTGGCAACAACTCTATAGCCCGCTTGGTAGTCTTGGCCTGTCCGCACTGGCGGCGGTCATTCCCATCGTGTTCTTCTTCCTTGCCCTCGCCGTGTTCCGCCTTAAAGGCCACGTAGCCGGCAGCATCACCCTCGCGTTGTCGATCCTGGTGGCCATCTTCGCCTTCCAGATGCCTGTCGACATGGCATTCGCCGCCGCGGGTTATGGTTTCCTCTATGGCCTCTGGCCAATTGCCTGGATCATCGTTGCCGCGGTGTTCCTGTACAAACTCACGGTCAAGAGCGGCCAGTTCGAAGTGATCCGCAGCTCGGTGCTGTCGATTACCGACGACCAGCGCCTGCAAGTGCTGCTGATCGGCTTCTGCTTCGGTGCCTTCCTGGAAGGTGCGGCGGGCTTTGGTGCACCAGTGGCAATCACTGCCGCGCTGCTGGTGGGCCTGGGCTTCAATCCGCTGTACGCCGCCGGCCTGTGCCTGATCGCCAACACCGCACCGGTAGCCTTTGGTGCCTTGGGTATCCCGATCATCGTGGCCGGCCAGGTCACCGGCATCGACGCCTTCCACATCGGCGCCATGACCGGCCGCCAGCTGCCGCTGCTGTCGCTGTTCGTGCCGTTCTGGCTGGTGTTCATGATGGACGGCCTGCGTGGCGTGAAAGAAACCTGGCCTGCCGCCCTGGTCGCCGGCCTGAGCTTCGCCGTCACCCAGTACTTCACCTCGAACTTCATCGGCCCGGAACTGCCCGACATCACCTCGGCCCTGGCCAGCCTGATCGCCCTGACCCTGTTCCTGAAAGTCTGGCAGCCCAAGCGTTCGTTCAGCGAAGCCAAAGGCAGCGTCGGCGCAGCGGTTGTGCAGCCAAGCGGCAGCCAGCCTAGCCCGTACAGCTTTGGTGAGATCTTCAAGGCCTGGTCGCCGTTCCTGATCCTCACCGTGCTGGTCACCATCTGGACCCTGAAGCCGTTCAAGGCAGCGTTCGCCCCGGGCGGCGCGATGTACAACTTCGTGTTCAACTTCGCCATCCCGCACCTCGACCAGCTGGTGATCAAGACCGCACCGATCGTTGCCGCGCCAACCGCCATGCCTGCGGTATTCAAGCTCGACCCGATCTCCGCCACCGGCACCGCGATCTTCCTCTCGGCGCTGATTTCCATGGCGGTGCTGAAGATCAACCTCAAAACTGGTCTGACCACTTTCAAAGAGACCTTCTGGGAGCTGCGCTGGCCTATCCTGTCGATCGGCATGGTGCTGGCCTTCGCCTTCGTCACCAACTACTCGGGCATGTCTTCGACCATGGCCCTGGTACTGGCCGGCACCGGCGCCGCGTTCCCGTTCTTCTCGCCGTTCCTCGGCTGGCTGGGCGTGTTCCTGACCGGTTCCGACACGTCGTCCAACGCCCTGTTCAGCTCGCTGCAGGCCACCACCGCGCACCAGATCGGGGTCAACGACACCCTGCTGGTAGCCGCCAACACCAGCGGCGGCGTGACCGGCAAGATGATCTCGCCGCAATCGATCGCCGTGGCCTGCGCCGCCACCGGCCTGGTGGGCAAGGAGTCCGACCTGTTCCGCTTCACCGTCAAGCACAGCCTGTTCTTCGCCACCATCGTCGGCCTGATCACCCTGATCCAGGCTTACTGGCTGACCGGCATGCTGGTTCATCACTAAAGTGAAAGGGGCCGGGCGCCATCGCGCGCCCGGCACTCCCCACAAGCAACGCTGCGAGAATCCATGATCATTTCTGCCTCTACCGACTATCGCGCCGCGGCCCAACGCAAGCTGCCTCCTTTCCTGTTCCACTATGCCGACGGCGGCGCCTACGCTGAGCACACCCTGCGCCACAACGTGTCGGACCTGGCCAGCATTGCCCTGCGCCAGCGCGTGCTGAACAACATGTCCGAGCTCAGCCTTGAGACCAAACTGTTCGACGAAACCCTGAGCATGCCCGTGGCCCTGGCCCCGGTCGGCCTCACTGGCATGTACGCCCGCCGTGGCGAGGTACAGGCAGCCCGCGCGGCTGCGGCCCACGGCATCCCGTTCACCATGTCTACGGTGTCGGTGTGCCCGATCGAAGAAGTGGCCCCGGCCATCGACCGGCCGATGTGGTTCCAGCTGTACGTGCTGAAAGACCGCGGCTTCATGCGCAACGCGCTGGAGCGGGCCAAGGCCGCCGGGGTCAAGACCTTGGTATTCACCGTCGACATGCCCGTACCCGGCGCCCGCTACCGCGACGCCCATTCCGGCATGAGCGGCAAGAACGGCCCGCTGCGCCGCGTGCTGCAGGCCATGACCCACCCTGAATGGGCGTGGGACGTGGGCGTGATGGGCCGCCCGCATGACCTGGGCAACATCTCCAAGTACCGTGGCAACCCCACCGGCCTTGCCGACTACATCGGCTGGCTGGGCAACAACTTCGACCCGTCCATCTCCTGGAAAGACCTGGAGTGGATCCGCGAGTACTGGGACGGCCCGATGATCATCAAAGGCATCCTCGACGCCGATGACGCCCGCGATGCGGTCAAGTTCGGCGCCGACGGTATCGTGGTTTCCAACCACGGCGGCCGCCAGCTCGATGGCGTGCTGTCCAGTGCCCGCGCCCTGCCGGCGATTGCCGACGCGGTCAAAGGCGACCTGAAGATTCTCGCCGACTCCGGCATCCGCAGCGGCCTCGACGTGGTGCGCATGATCGCCCTGGGCGCCGACACCGTGCTGATCGGCCGCGCCTTCCTCTACGCCTTGGCCGTGCATGGCCAGGCCGGCGTGAAAAACCTGCTGGAGCTGTTCGAGAAAGAAATGCGCGTAGCCATGGTGCTGACCGGCGCCAAGTCGATCAGCGAGATCACCCGCGACTCGCTGGTACGCGAACTGGGCGCCTGACCGCCTGCAAGAACGACCGCCTGATTGACCCGGGGCATGTGGCGCACAGACGCCACGGCCCCGCGAGGAGACTGCATGAGCCTGCCCGCCGCGTTCCTGCGTGATGCCGAGCGCCTGATACCCGCCGAACGCCGCTTCGACGACCCCACTTCCACCCTGGCCTTTGGCACCGACGCCAGCTTCTACCGGCTGATCCCCAAGCTGGTGGTGCGTGTCGAGTCCGAAGACGAAGTGGTCGGCCTGATCAAACTGGCCCAGCGCGAGCGGGTGCCGGTCACCTTCCGCGCCGCCGGCACCAGCCTGTCTGGCCAGGCCATCACCGACTCGGTGCTGATCGTGCTTGGCGATAGCTGGGGGGGTAAAGAAATTCGCGGCCAGGGCGAGCAGATCCGCCTGCAACCCGGCGTCATCGGCGCCCAGGCCAACGCCTGGCTGGCCCCCTTCGGGCGCAAGATCGGCCCGGACCCAGCCTCGATCAACGCCTGCAAGATCGGCGGCATCGTCGCCAACAACGCCAGCGGCATGTGCTGCGGCACCGCGCAAAACACCTACCACACCCTGGCCGGCCTGCGCCTGGTGCTGGCCGACGGCACCCGCCTGGACAGCGAAGACCCGGCCAGCGTGGCCGCCTTTGAACGCAGCCATGCCGACCTGCTGGAGGCGCTGGCCCGCCTGGGCCGCGAAACCCGCGCCAACACGGCACTGGCTGACCGTATTCGGCACAAATACCGGCTGAAGAACACCACCGGCCTGTCGCTGAACGCACTGGTGGACTTCGACCAGCCGCTAGACATCCTGCAACACCTGCTGGTGGGTTCCGAAGGCACGCTGGGCTTTATCAGCGCCGTCACCTACGACACCGTGCCCGACCACCCGCACAAGGCCAGTGCCCTGCTGGTGTTCCCCAGTGTCGAAAGCTGCTGCCGCGCGGTCACCGTGCTCAAGCGCCAGCCTGTTTCCGCTGTGGAGCTGCTCGACCGCCGCAGCCTGCGCTCGGTGCAGAACATGCCCGGCATGCCACTGTGGGTAAAAGGCCTGTCGGACAACGCCTGCGCCCTGCTGATCGAGTCCCGCGCCGCCAGCCAGAGCCTGCTGCACGAGCAACTGCAACAGGTGATGGCCTCCATCGCCGATTTCCCGCTGGAACAACAGGTGGACTTCAGCGAAGACCCGGCCGTGTACAACCAGCTGTGGAAAATCCGCAAGGACACCTTCCCCGCTGTCGGCGCCGTGCGCCAGACCGGCACCACGGTCATCATCGAAGACGTGACCTTCCCCATCGAGCAGCTGGCCGAAGGCGTCAACCGCCTGATCCAGCTGTTCGACAAGCACCGCTATGACGAGGCGATCATTTTCGGCCACGCGCTGGAAGGCAACCTGCACTTCGTCTTCACCCAGGGCTTCAACAGCGCCGAAGAAGTCGCCCGCTACCAGGCCTTCATGGACGACGTGGCGCAACTGGTGGCCGTGGAGTTCGGCGGCTCGCTAAAGGCCGAACACGGCACCGGGCGCAACATGGCGCCGTTCGTGGAGCTGGAATGGGGGCATGACGCCTACCAGCTGATGTGGACGCTCAAGCGCCTGCTCGACCCCAATGGCATCCTCAACCCCGACGTGGTGCTGAGCGAAGACCCCGATATCCACCTGAAGAACCTCAAGCCGCTGCCTGCCGCCGACGAAATCGTCGACAAGTGCATCGAATGCGGCTTCTGCGAACCGGTGTGCCCGTCCAAGGGACTGACCCTCAGCCCGCGCCAACGCATCGTCATGTGGCGTGACATCAAGGCCAAGCAGCGCGCCGGCATCGACACCCGCGAACTGATGCAAACCTACCAGTACCAAGGCATCGACACCTGCGCCGCCACCGGCCTGTGCGCCCAGCGTTGCCCGGTGGGCATCAACACCGGCGAACTGGTGAAAAAACTGCGCAGCCAAGCTGCCGACCACGGCAAGACCGCCGACTGGCTGGCCGAGCACTTCCACACCGCACTGGGCGGCGCCCGCCTGACCCTGACCGCCGCCAACACCGCACGCAAGCTGCTCGGCGCCCCCCGCCTGGGCCGCCTGACCGCCTCGTTGAGCAAAGCCAGCAAAGGCCGCCTGCCCCAGTGGACGCCCGCGATGCCACAGCCGCTGCGCCCGCTGGACTTCGGCCCGGCCAGCAACGACGCCCGCCCCCGCGTGGTGTACCTGGCCGCCTGCGTCTCGCGGGTGATGGGCCCGGCCTATGCCGACCGCGAGCAAAGTTCGCTACTGGACAAAACCCGCGCCCTGTTGGAGAAAGCCGGCTACCAGGTGGTGTTCCCCGACAACGCCGACAGCCTGTGCTGCGGCCAGCCATTCGCCTCCAAGGGCTACCCCGAACAGGCCGAGCACAAGCGCCAGGAACTGATCAACGCCCTGCTGCACGCCAGCCGCGGCGGCCTTGACCCGATCTACTGCGACACCAGCCCCTGCACCCTGCGCCTGGTGCAAGACCTGGGCGAAACACGGCTGGACGTGTACGACCCCGTGCGCTTCATCCGCACCCACCTGCTCGACCGCCTGGAGTTCACCCCCCAGGACGAGCCGGTGGCTGTACACGTGACGTGCAGCACGCAGCACCTGGGCGAAAGCCAGGCTTTGATCGACCTGGCGCGACGCTGCAGCAAACAGGTGGTGATCCCGGAAGGCATTCACTGCTGCGGCTTTGCCGGCGACAAAGGCTTCACCACCCCCGAGCTCAATGCCCACTCGCTGCGCAGCCTGAAGGATGCGGTGCAGTATTGCAGCGAAGGCATCTCCACCAGCCGCACCTGCGAGATCGGCCTGTCGAGCCATAGCGGCATCGACTACCACGGCCTGGTCTACCTGGTAGACCGCGTCACCCGCCCCCGTAGCATCTGACCTCTCCCACGGGTGCAGCGTACGCCTCGAACCGTACGCGCACCC
>NZ_LUVY01000028.1:0-74983 GCF_002992185.1 Pseudomonas sp. LLC-1
CCCGAATCTCCGGCGGTCATCGACTGGCAGGAGGCGGGCCCAAAATAGTCAATCGAGCAGCTCAAGCACTCAAGCAGGCTGCATCCAATGCTCGTAATGACAAGGGTTTCATTGGTGCATCGCACCGAGCCAGGCTGACTCGAATGGATACCAGCTGCGCCATCAAAGCCACTGCCCACCAGTTGGCACGACTGGTGTACAACCTGCTAACCAAGAAACAGGCTTATGTCGAAAAAGGTCTTGAGGAATTCGAAGCCAGGAGCCAAGACCGACAGGTCCGGGCTTTGCTTCGCAAAGCCCGGAAACTGGGGTACCAACTGGTGGCTGCCTGAGTGCTTAAAAAACAGTGGGTTGCATTTTGTTTGATGAGAGCGGGCTTGCCCGCGAAGAGGCCCGCACAGGCGATCCATTAATCTCAGGTATGGCTGATATCCCGATCCTTGGTCTCTGGCATGAAGAAGATCCCCAGTACCGCCGTCATCACGGCAATCACGATCGGGTACCACAAGCCGTAATAGATATCCCCGGTCGCCGCCACCATGGCAAACGCAACCGTCGGCAGGAAGCCGCCGAACCAGCCGTTGCCGATGTGGTAAGGCAGCGACATCGAGGTGTAGCGGATACGCGCCGGGAACAGTTCCACCAGCCAGGCGGCAATCGGGCCGTAGACCATGGTCACGTAGATCACCAGAAGGGTCAGCAGCAACAGCACCATCGGGTAGTGGATCTTCGCCGGGTCAGCCTTTTCCGGGTAGCCCGCCTCTTTCAATGCACCACTCAAGGTTGCAGTAAACGCCTCGCTCTGCACCTTGAAGTCCGCTGCGGCCATGCTGCTGCCTTCAAAGCTCGGCAGTACCCGCTCACCAATACGGATCTGCGCCACGCTGCCAGGTTCGGCCGCTTCGTTGGTGTAGGGAATGGCGCGCTTGGCCAGCAGGCTCTTGGCGATGTCGCAGGAACTGGTGAATCTGGCCTTGCCCACCGGGTCGAACTGGAACGCGCACTGGCCAGGGTCAGCCACCACCACCACCGGGTTCTGCTCCTGGGCAACGAACACGTCCGGGTTGCCGTATTCGGTCAGCGCCTTGAAGATCGGGAAATAAGTCAGCGCAGCGATAATGCAGCCGGCCATGATGATCTTCTTGCGGCCAATGCGGTCAGACAAGCTGCCGAAAAAGATGAAGAACGGCGTGCCGATCAGCAGCGAGCCGGCAATCAGCAGGTTGGCCGTCTGTGGCTCGATCTTGAGCATCTGCAACAGGAAGAACAGCGCATAGAATTGCCCGGTGTACCACACCACGGCCTGGCCAGCAGTGCCGCCCAGCAACGCCATGATCACCACCTTCAGGTTGTCCCAACGGGCGAACGACTCCGTCAGAGGTGCCTTGGAGGCTTTGCCTTCGGCCTTCATCTTCATGAACACCGGTGACTCGTTGAGCTGCATGCGGATGTACACCGAAATCGCCAGCAGCAGGATCGACAGCAGGAATGGCACCCGCCAGCCCCAGGCCTCGAAGGCCTCGGTCCCCATGGCCGTGCGGCACGCCATGATCACCAGCAGCGACAGAAACAGCCCCAAGGTGGCCGTGGTCTGGATCCAGGCGGTGAAAAAGCCGCGCCGCCCCTTCGGTGCATGCTCGGCCACGTAGGTGGCCGCGCCGCCGTACTCGCCACCCAGTGCCAGGCCCTGCAGCAGGCGCAGGGTGATCAGGATGATCGGCGCGGCCACACCGATCGCGGCGTAGCCAGGTAGCAGGCCGACGATGGCGGTGGACAGGCCCATGATCACGATGGTAATGAGGAAGGTGTACTTACGCCCGATCATGTCGCCCAGGCGGCCGAACACAATGGCACCGAATGGCCGTACGGCGAACCCGGCGGCAAAGGCGAGCAAGGCGAAGATGAACGAGGTGGTTTCATTGACCCCGGCAAAGAAGTGCTTGGCGATGATCGCCGCCAGGGAACCGTACAGGTAGAAGTCGTACCATTCGAACACCGTGCCCAGGGAAGAGGCGAAGATGACCTTGCGCTCCTCCCGGGTGATACCGCGTTGGGGCGCGCTACTGCCCGTGGATGTGCTGTCGAGAACCGCCATGGGTTGCCTCCGTCATGTCATCATGCAGGCCGGAGCACCTCACAACCACTTCACCGTCGCACCCAGGCCTTGGGGCTTGCTTTGGTTGCGCGAAGCACGACGAGGCGGGCCGCCTCGGATCGCAGCAAGGTAACTGAAGCATAATCGGGTTTGGCGGGATATCCACCCGCCTGGCCGCACGCCAGAGGGCAGCATGAACGACACGGCTACACCGGGCTGGCTAGGCGATATCTGGTTGGCTGACGATCACTGTCTGCTGCTGTCTACACTCGGCAGGACCGACCGTCACGTGCACTACGCGCATCAGGTGCTCATTGGCCTCGGTGCCGATGTCGAGGTGCGCGTGGGCGAGCAGATCTGCAGCGGCCCGCAGGTGCTGATTGCCTCGCAGCAACCCCATGCCATCCTCAGTCATGGCATACCGTGCCTTACCCTGTTCGCCGAGCCGCTGGCATTCGACCTGGCAGACCTTGCCTTGGCCTGCGAGCACTCGGGCAACCGTGCAGAACACTTGGCAGAAAGCCTTGGGCATTGGCCGCGCCGCCGGCTCGACCCGCGCCTGGAAAAAGCGCTTCAGCGCATCCGCGCGCTCGACGAGCAAGCCTTGCCGGCCCGGGAACTGGCCAGTACCGCGACGCTGTCGATCAGCCAGCTGGAGCGCCTGTTCAGCGGTTCACTGAAGCTGTCGGTGCGGCGGCTGGTGTTGTGGCAGCGCTTGCGTGTGGCTATGCAAAGGGCGCTGAGCGGCGCCAGCCTGACCGAAGCGGCATTGGCGGCAGGGTTTGCCGACTCGGCGCACTTCACCCGCAGCGTTCGCCGGCAGTTCGGCCTCAGCCCCCGGGCCGCCTTGCGCGGATTGCGTCTACGTACGGTCGGCTAGCGCCTGGCACAACCCCGCTGGCAACACCGCAGGGGCATGAGCATCGCCGTTCACCCACGGCTCGCGCAATTGCGCCAGGTAGGCCTGCGGATAGTCGGGCCGATCACCGATGCCCATGTCGTCGTCCGCAAGCGCATAGCCTGGCAGGTACAGGACCGTGCCAAGCAGCCGGTCCCAGAGCGGAAAGAACAGCGCGAAGTTGACGTCGCCAGTGCTGCCGTACTTCAGGTGATGCAGGCGATGCACCGGCGCCCAGGCGAACACATGGCGCAAGCCGCCAATGCGCATGTCCACGTTGCTGTGTTGCAGCAACAGCTGGATAGACACACTGAACGCCAGCAGCGATGCCACCTCGACGGGCAAGCCAAGCAGCAACAACGGCAAGGTGCCGCCCAGGGTTTCGAGCAACTGGTGTAGAGGGTGCTTCATCAGGCCGTTGAAACCGTACAGGCGCGTGACACTGTGGTGCACCGCATGCAGCCGCCACAGCAGCGGGCTGCGGTGGCTGGCGTAATGCACCAGGGTGATGCCCAGGTCGGCCAGCGCAATGGCTAGCAGCAACTGCAGGGCCAACGGCCAGTGATCAGGCCAAAGCCCCGTACCCGGGAGCCAGTTGGCAAGCAGCGGAATGGTCGCCACGCTACAGAGGGTCAGGCATTCATTGACCAGCGCATGGCAAAGGTCACGTCGCCCCTCGCCTTGTACCTGATTCCAGACAACCTTGTAGGGTATGAGCCGTTCGCAGATAAATGACAGCAACACGGCACTGGCCAGCAAGGGCAGTAGCCACAACGGCTGGGCTGCCAATGACAGTGCGGCGGCAATGAAGCCGAAGAAAAACAGTGGGGCATACAGGGTGCGCATTGGGCGACTCCAGTCAGTCAGGAGCCGCCAGTGTTGGGCCTTAGGCCAGGTGAGCGCTTGAAAGAACGGCGCATGCACTGCTGTGGGAGCGGGCGCGCCCG
Source organism: Pseudomonas sp. LLC-1 (assembly GCF_002992185.1). Classification (NCBI taxonomy): domain Bacteria; kingdom Pseudomonadati; phylum Pseudomonadota; class Gammaproteobacteria; order Pseudomonadales; family Pseudomonadaceae; genus Pseudomonas; species Pseudomonas sp. LLC-1. Next base: position 3,941 of record NZ_LUVY01000028.1, read on the forward strand.
CGAAGAATTCGACTCGGTGCATGGCACCGGCTGCGCCGGTGTTCGCGGGCACGCCCGCTCCCACAGGGCCTCTGCAATTCAGATAGTCATGGGTTGTTCTGTGAGCACTCGCGTCAACTGAAGACCTTTACCTTAGGAACTGCATCACCTCTGCCAGTACCTGTGCAGCCTGCTCGCGATGCGGCACATGCCCACACCCGTGCAACAGACGCATTACCGCCGGCCCGCTGGCCAGCGCCACCAACCGTTCGGGGTGTGCTGGCGAGCCGAACTCGTCGTTATCGCCATGCAGGCTCAACAGTGGGCAGCGGACCTGCGCCAACACGGCATCCAGGTTCCACTCGGCAAAATCCTCAGCCAGCCAATTGTCCACCCAGGCGCGCAGTACCCATTCGGCCTTGCTGCCGTGGTAGCGCTCCAGCCGTTGCAGTTGCCCGGGCTCGGCAAACTGCAGATCGGCTGCACGAATGCCTTGAAGGGTGCGCGCTTCGACAAACGCTTGCGCCGACTCGGTAATCAGCCCCACGCACTGGCTGGCGAAGGCCGCCGCACAGGCCACGGCCATGCCACCGCCAACGCTGTGGCCGAAGACAATGAAATCGGTAATGCCAAAGTACTCGCGCAGCGCCGTGAACCCTTGCTGCGCCTCGTTCTCGACAAAGCCCAGGCGCAACCTTCCCGGGTGTGCGTCGGACCGGCCAAAGCCCAGGCGGTCGTAGGCAATTACCCGGTGCCCGGTGGCGCGGGCCAACTGCACCGGAAAGTCGCGCCACAACGCCACACAACCCAGCGAATCATGCAGCAGGACAATGGGCGCCCCCTGCACCTGCAGGGGTACCCACTCCTGAGCGAACAGCTTGCCTTGGGCGGTGTCGATCCAATGCTCACGGCTGTGCAGTTCGCTCATACCGCCTCCGCCACCGGCCCCTTCAACTCGACCTGGTTGCCATCCGGGTCGTAACAGTACAGGGACAGCCCCTCGCCTTCGGCACCATAACGCTTCTCTGCGGGCTCAACCTTTACCCCGGCGGCTTCCAGGTAGGCCGTCAATGCCGCCTCGTCGAACGGCTCGATACGCAGGCAGAAATGGTGCAGGTTGCGCCCTTCCACCCCCGGTGCCGCCCCGCCTGGCTGGCCCAGTGGGCCGTCCAGGGTCACCAGGTCGATCATCGCCGTGCCCGTGGCTAGGTGCACCATGCCCAGGTCGTCGCGCACGCGGCTGACAGCGCAGCCCAGCAGCTCGGTGTAGAAGGCAACACTGCGCGGCAGGTCGCTGACCCGCAGAACAAGATGGTCTATGTGCTTGATAGCGAACGGTCGCATGCCGGGCTCCTTGTGCCGTGTGCGCGAATACGTTCGCCACCATAGCCCAGCTTCGCCCGGCGTGACCAGAATCAGCTACTCGTTAACCAACCGTTGCAGCACGCGCCCTTCATGCCGCGTCAGGATGCGCAACAGTTGGTCGACCAGCGCCCGGTCTGGGGTATCCAGGTGGAAGTGGTGCCCGCCCGGGTGCCACGAAATCTTCGCCTGACCAGGCAAGGCGGCCTCGCGCCGGGTAAAGGCTTCGCCGGTGAATGCCCCCTGGCGACCAAACAGCAGGTACAACGGGCAGCTGATCTGGTTGAGCAGCTCGCAGGCTTCGCGCTCGGTCAGCGGCATCGGTTCAGGCAGCACCAGCCGCGGGTCGTGGCGCCAGCAGTAGCCATCGCCCAGTTGCAGCAGGTCGCGCAGCGCCAGCAGCCGTGCGGCACCTTCCGACAGCTCGGTGTCCAGGCGTTCGCGGCGTTGCGCCAGGGCGGTGTCCAGGTCGTCGAAGCGGCCGGGGTCTGGCTCGGCAAACCCCGGCAGCTGGCTGCGCTGCACCATGCGCTTGAGCCGGTAGGCCCGCGCCAGGTGCTGCACGCGGTCATCCTCGGCCACCGTGAACGGTGCCCCCATGCCGTCGAGGAAGGTCATGCTGGCAATGCCGCTGGTCATGGCCGCCAGCAGCGATGCCACCCCGGTGCCCATGCCATGGGCCAGCACATGGAACTGCGCCAGGCCCAGGCTGTCGGTCACCGCCAGCATGTCTTCAGCATGCTCCCACAGGTAATAGCCACTGTCGTGTCGGCGATGGTCAGAGCGGCCATGGCCGACCAGGTCGGGGGCTACCACGAAACAACCGTCCAGCATCGGTGCCAGGCGTTCGAACGAGGCCGCGTTGTCCAGCCAGCCATGCAAGGCCAATACGGGAATACCGTCTTCGGCGCCCCAGGTGCGGACCGCTATTTCAATACCATCAAGGTCTAGCAGGTGGTCTTTCGGACTGCACAGCGAACGCATTGCAATTCTCCTTGGCTGAAGCCTGCGCCATGGCCTGCCTCCACCCTCTCGCAGATCTCCCCCTGCTGCTGGCCCCTCACCGACCCGCGCATGCGCAAGACCGACCGCTACCAACAACTATCTACCGCACCACGGCGCCTTGATGAGCGTGGACTATCCCCTCTACGCAAGAGGTCATGACCATGACAACCCCCACGCCGCTGCATAAAAACCAGATAACCCGCGCACTGCCCAAATGGAGCAAGGCGCTTCACCCCGCACACACGCAAAAAGTGGTGCAAAGCCTGCGCAGGGACTATCTGGCTGAAGATGGCACCCCTTACACATGGTATGCCACTGCCGATGCGCCCGCGCGCGAGCAGTTGCGCAACGCCATCAAGGCGCGAAACAAATGCCTGGCGCAACTCAAGGCAGCACTTGCGGGCTTCAAGGACATCATCACATTCAGCACGCCTCTGCTAACCAAGCGGTTGAATGTGAATGTGCCTGTAGACAGGGCGCAGTATGTCTTTCAGCCCTTTGAAGCCGATGCCGATATCTGGACCGGCGTTCCTGACCTGGAAGTGCCTTTGTTCCCTGACCGGAAGGTGGATGTGCTGGCCTCCCGCCCCGTGGGCGAGCCGCAAGCACGTAGCTTGCTGGAGGCGGCCCTGCACAACTTCGAGGGCCTGGATGAAGTAGGCGCCTACAGCAGGCTCACCTGTGCAGCAGGCAGCGAAACCCCTTTGCCAGGGCTGACGATGGCGGACTTCGTCAAGCATTGTCGGGCACTGGACCTCGGCCAGCGCTATCAAGATCACCTGCTGGCAACCCATGAGGGCGCCAACCGCGCTGAAGTCCAGCGCCTGTCGATTCAAGCCAGCCGTGAAGCTTTGAGGGTGCAGGTACTGATCGCAAAGCTCAAAGGCCTGCTGAGCGACCGCGGGGGCAATGCGCTCATTCAGTTATGCGATGGCAAGCCCCAGCCCACCTATGATGAACAGCCGTTGCACTGCTGGAATTTCAGCCTGTTCGGTATCCCCATCCACGAGATCCTGTTCATCGGGCCCGACGAGCCTGGCCAGATAAACCCGTGCATTGTTTACATCCCTGAAGACAACGAGCACCCGGTCCGGGAATTTGCCTCACGCCAGGCAGCAGGCAAACACCTGCGTAGCCGCTTGCTGCAAAGCACATTCCGTCGTGCCTTGGTCCATTTCGCCTACAGGGACAGGCAAAAGGAACTGGCCGACAAGCTGGAGAGCGCGTTGTTCGAGAAGGACGATGCAGGCATACGCAAACCCCGGCACAAGCCGGTACTCCATTTCACCCCCTCGCCCATCCGCACCGATCCCTGGGCCACCTTGTACAACGCGCACCTTGCGCGCATGAAGGCCGACGCGAAAACCATTGCTGTCCCCACTGCCGACGTAGACGCCAAGGCCCGCAACGAGCGCCTGAAGCACTGGTTCGACATGGGCATGAATGTGCTCAACGTGGCCGCGTTCTTCGTGCCCGGGCTGAACACGGTCATGCTTGGCGTTTTCGCCTACGACCTGATGAGCTCTGTTTTCACCGGGTTCGAGGCCTGGGAAGAAGGTGATAGGCAGCAAGCGCTGGTGCAACTGGAATCATTGGCCATCAATGCTACGGTCATCGCCGGTTTTGCGGTAGGCACCAAGATCGTTCAGGCATCAGGCTTCGTCGATGCGCTGACCAGTGTGTGGCACGAAGATCAGGAAGTGCTCTGGCACCCCGACATGAAGCCGTATGCAAGTACAGCGGCTATCCCTGAGGGAATTCAACCCGATTCGCTCGGCCATGTGCACGTCGATGGGAAGACCTACCTGAAGCTGGATGGGACGCTATACGAAGTCTTTCAGGACGCTGAGCAACAATGGCGCGTGCGCCACCCCGATGATGCGCAGGCCTATGCGCCCCGCTTGTTGCATCATGGTGACGCTCGCTGGCAACTCGACCATGAACAACCGCTGGAATGGGACCACCAGCAACTCATGAGCCGCCTGGGCAACTACACCACTGGCCTGGACGAAAGCGAACTGGACTACGCCATGCGCAGTACCGGTACCGATGAAGGTGTATTGCGCCGAAACCAGGCAACAGGCTCACGCCCACCCGCCCTGTTGATCGACACCTTGCAACGCCTGCAACTCGACAACGAGGCTCGACAGATCATCGATTGCGTACGCCATGGGCTGCCGTTGGCAGCGTACAAGAACTTTGCCTTACCTGAACTGCTGCGCCTGCCGGGGTGGCCTGAGGGGACTGTACTCAAGGTTTACAAAGGGCCAGAACCCTGGGGCGAGTCTGTGCGCTACGGCCCGCCCCATTCGACGGGGCAGGTAGAAATCGAAGTCACCCGCACCGACCTGGACAATGGCCAACTGAGCCAGACCGTGTTGGCTCAAATGGATGAAGAGGCCGCGCTGCAACTGCTGGGTGACACGCCGCCCGAGCAGCGATCTTCTGCCTTGAACAACACGCTCGCGACACACCTGGAAGCGCATCGCGAGGCGTTGTTCAGCAGCCTGCAACAAAGCCGCCAGCCCGTCCTTCCCCCAGCCGCCCACCCCCTCGCCCGACAGTTTCCCGGCTTGCCGGACAGTGCGCTTGAAGCGTTACTGGCCAACATCAGCAACGCCGAACGGCTAAGCCTGACAAACGGACGGGTGCCGCTTCGCATTGCCGAAGAAGCCCGCCGTCTGCAAGCCCGTGCGCGGCTAGACCGCGCCATCCTCGGCATGTTCAGGCGCAGCCTGGCTAACGATGACAGCCAACGCCTGAAACAGGCCCTGCAAGCCGAGCACCCACAGGTTGACTCGGCCCAGTTGCTGCAACTTGCCCTTGCCGATCGCCAGCACTGCGCCTCACTGCTGGGCCAACAGCCTATCAAGCCGAGCTTCCGCTCACCCTTGCGCATGGCCAACGGCCAACTTGGCTACCCTTTGAGTGGTCGGGGCCTGCCCGCCGCGCGCCGCCTCCGGGCACTCTACCCCGAACTCAGCAGCCCGCAAATCAGTGCGCTGCAAGCTGATCTTGCCCAAGGGGGCGACCTGGGTATTGCCATCAGTCGGCTGGAAGCAGAACAGCGTACCCTCAGCCGTGACCTCAACCGCTGGGCCAACGCTTCAGCTTCGCTGGAAGAGCGCTTTGATCGCCAACAGTGCACCGAGCGACTGATGAGTGCTTCCCGGCGTGAAGGCGGCGCGCAGCGTGAGGCGCTCGTGCTGGACCGCATGCAACTGCCAGCGCTGCCAACGTTCACTGCTCGCATGCCGCATATCCGGCAACTCACGCTTGATGGGTTACAGCTGCGGCGCCTGGACAGCGGCTTGCTGTCAAACTTCCCCAACCTGGAAAACCTGGAAATCCTCGGCAACCCCGACATGGACGCCGAAACACTGTTCGAGGCGCTCAAGTCTGCGCCACGGCTACGCGAGCTGGGCCTGACAAGCAATGGCTTGACTGCCCTTACAGCCACTGCCCAACAAGCCATCGAGGCGATGCCCGGCCTGAGAATACTTGGCCTCAGCCGTAACCGCCTGCAACTCGATGACGCCAGCTTGAGTTTCCTTGCGCGCTTGCCACTGGATGCACTAGGCCTGGGCAATAATCAGATCACACTCGATGAAACCCTCGCTGCCCGTTTTCAGGACATGATTCACCCCATGGTACTGCATATGCCTGGCAACCCATTGCAGCTGCCGCCCGACCTGCGCTTCATGGCTCGCCTCACCCACCTGGACCTCGAGCGTTGCGAACTGCAGCAATGGCCCGACAGCTTGACCACCCTCATGAGCCAGCCCCAGTACCAACTGCGCTATGTCAACCTCTCCTCCAACCGCATTCGCACACTGCCAGACCTGCCAGGGGTGCTGCGTACCCCCTTCGCCCGTGACGTCGCCGCCCGCCTGCCTGAGCGCCGCTGGCTGTTCAACTACAACACGCTGGAAGCCCAGACACGCGCACGCCTGGGCAGCAGTGGCGTCAACGTATTCGAACACGCAGAGGACGTGCCGCAGTGGCAAGGCATTTTCCGTGGCGAAGCGAGCAGCGCCGAAGAGCAACTGTGGAGCGATTTGTTCGACCAAGGTGAAAATGCGGCGTTGCTGGGGGTACTGGAGCGCCTCGCCCAGTCGGCAGAAGCGCAGCGTGATGCCGAGGCCCTGAGGGAGCGTGTGTGGGCGCTGCTGGAAAACGCTGCCCAAGACACCGAACTGCGCGAGCGCCTGGCCACCGTGGCTGGCGACTTCCCCCCAACTTGCGGGGACGCGGGGGCCGACGCTTTCAGTGCATTGGAAATAGAAGTGCTGGCCCATGAAGCTGCAGGCCTAGCCGGCAATCGAGTGACCGAGCTACTGAACCTGTACCGCAGGTTGTATCGGCGTCATCAGGTAAACCAGCTGGCCGACCGCATCAGCGGGAAAAGGTCGTTGCGCAAGGCGGCACTACAGGATGATGTGTTCGATGCAGACTTACCGCCCTATGATGAACTTGATGATCCCTCTGCCTTTCCGGACAGCGATCTGGAAACGGGGCTGGTGGACGATATCGAGTTGCGCCTGGCCTTGCGCCAGTCCTTGTCCTCTGCACTGGATTACCCTGAGCCGAGCCGAGGTATGCTGTACCGGAGCACGGCCCGAATCAACCAGACGATCATCGACAGGGTAAAAGCGGCGGTTCTTGCTCTGGATACGGACGCCACCGTTCGGGAGCAATGGTTGACCCAGCAGCCGAGCTGGGTCGAGTACCTGAAACGTGAGCATGCAGCACAGTTCAGCCTGATCACCGACTTTTGGCGGCCAGGTCTGGACTATCTGTACTATTGCCTGGATGAAACCGCCGACCCAGTCACCTCCCTGGACAGTTCTGTTCTACGAGCGCTGGCCGGCGTCATGCCTGAAAGCCCATTGAATGCTCAAGGAGTGCTGCGTCGCGTCTCGATCAACGAGCAGCAGTACCGCCAAGGGGTGGACGTACTGACTGCCGAACAGCGACAGGTTGAAACCGGTCTGCTGACCAGCCTCACTCGCCAGGCGCAAACCATCGGCGGCTAAGCGGCTCTCACTGCCCGCGCAGGTCTTCGAAGAAGGCCTGCCGGCCATCCACCTGGCTGGACGCCCGCGGGGCCGCCGCCGCTTCGCCATTGGCGGCCTCCACATGCCAGTAGCAATGCTGCACGGCGCGGGTCACCGCCACGTAGGCCAGGCGCTGCACTTCTTCCTTCTGCGCCGTATCGAACGCCTGGGCATCACCGGCCCTGCCCAGCCCGGCCTGGCGGTACACCTGGTTCTTGTAGGGCGAGCTGGTCAGGTACTGGCAGTCACCCAACATGAACACCGCATCGGCCTGCAACCCCTTGGCACTGTGGTAGGTGAGCTGACGCAGTCGGCGCTGCTCGGCCGGCAATGCCGCCTCGGCGTGCAGCACGCTCTGCAGGTGCTCGTTCATCAAGGCCCTGTCGCTGCCCTTGCGGTACAGCATCATCACCGTCTCGCCCCGCTGGTAGTGCTCCATCAGCGTTTCGCCCAAGGCGGCTTCGTCACGGTCGAACACCTTGACCGGCGACCCCGGCAGTTCGGCTGCGGGGCCACTGGCCCGGGCTTTCTTGCCGGCAATCGCCGGCGTTCCCTTGACCAGGTGCTCGGCCGCGTCGATCACCTGCTGCTGGCAGCGGTAGTTGTCGACCAGCATCACCCGGGTGTTGGCCGGCGACGGGAAGGCCTTGGTGAACTCCATGAAGTACTTGGGTGAACTGCCACGCCAGCCGTAGATCGACTGCCAGTCGTCCCCCACGCACAGCAGCGACGAATGCTGCGCGTGGCGCCCGGTGTGCATGGCCGGGCCGCGTCGGCGGATTTCGGCCAGGCAGGCACGCAGCCAGCTGACAATCTGCGGCGACACGTCCTGGAACTCGTCGATCATCAGGTGCGCCAGTGGCCGCAGCAGCGGGTCGGGCAGCAGGTAGAGGTTTTCCGGGTTGTTCTCGCCAAACAAGGCGAACATGCGGTTGTAGCTCATCACCGGTGGCGACTGGTCCAGCAAGTGCGCTTCCAGGGCTTTCCAGTACAGGGCCAGGGCCTCGAAGAACAAGGCATCGCTGTCGCCGGACGGGAAACTCATCGCCGCCACCGCGTTATTTACGTCCAGGCCAAGGTTCTCGATGAAATTGGCCGCGCCGACAAAGGCATCCAGCAACGGCGCCGGGGCCAGCTCACCCTTGACCTTGTACTCGAACCCCGGGCCAGCCACGGCATCACCCGCCAACGAGGCCGCCAGGCGCCGGGCCATGGCGTAGTTGTCCAGCCAGATCAGCGGCCGGTCGCAGAAGGCCTGCAACAAGGTGCGCTTGACCGCCCACTCGGCACGCACTGCCAGCTTGGCGCCGGGGCGCTGATACTGGGCACTTTCTGCGGGGTCGAAGCCCAGCACCACCCAAGGCCCCTGGCCTTCCAGCCGGCCATGCACATGGAAGCGGCTGCCACGGATGTCGACGGTTTCGCGGCAGGGTTCGATGCCCTTGATCGGCCAGGCACCAGCGGCGAACCACAGGTCCTCGATCACATCGCACAGCTCTTCGTCGCGCTGGGCCGCCAGCTGCGTTACCTGTGCGCGCTTCTGCACATCGGGGTTGTTCGGGTCCAGTGGTTTCAGTTGCAACGCTTCGCTGCGCAGCAGGCCGACCAGTTCGGCAAAACGCGGGCTCTCGCCCAGCAAGCTGCTGTAGCACTGGTTCAGTTGCTGGCGCTGGGCATCGTTAAGGCGCAGGTCGAACGGGTTGCTGTCGGCCTCGGCCTCATGCCCGGCGGGCATCTCGTTGCCCAGCGTCTCGAAGGCGCGCACCTGGTCGAAGCCCGGCAGGCTGCGCACCAGCGGCAGGATGCGCGAATGGAAGGTACGCACCAGTTCGCGGGCCTGGACCGGTTGCAGGTTGATCTGCCACAGGGCGAACACTTGAAGCAGGCGCTTGATGAAGTCCTTGCGCGACTCGCGGGTGAAGGTGACCACTGTCATCGCATCCAGCTCGTAGCCCAGGTAATGGCGCAGCAGCAAAATGCGCAGCACCAGCGACGTGGACTTGCCGGCACCGGCACCGGCCACCACGCAGGTGGACGGGGTGTCGCTGAAAATCAGCTTCCACTGTGCGGCACTGGGCTGGGCCTCGGCGGGCACACGTTGGGCGACATCGGCCTTGAAGCGCTTTTTCAGCTCGGCCGTCAACGGCAGGCGCCAGTCGTCGAACAGGTTATCGTCCCGGCCCGGCACGCCAGCAGTGTCTGGGCGGGAGTCGCGGATCACCAGCACCTGGCGCCCGGCCTCGTAGCCTTCCATCCGTCCACGCTCAAACCCTTCACGCTCAGCATCGGCATGACCACTGCGCTGGCCCTCGGCGTGACCCAGAAACCATGAGTCGCGGTGCTGAGCCTGCAGGCGGGTCAGGCCACGCCCCAGCAGGCGGGCGACCAGGCGGCGAAACCAGGGCAGTTGGGCGGGCGGGGTAAGGTCGGCGGGGGCCTGGGGTTGCTCGTGGGCCACGGTCACTCCGTTGAAAAACAAAATCAGCGGGCATGTTCGCTGCATCGAAGGAAAATCGCCAGCGAATGCTTGCAGATCAGTGGATTAGGCGATGAAGCGAAGAAAGGCCAACAGAAATAACATCTATTAAACTGATTATTTTAAGCCGATATTTACGCTTATTTTCGATGTTTCTTTCGCGCATCATGGCGTCATTCCACTGATTCAAGGAGCACCATCATGCTGCAACTGCGACCGTTTGATAGCCTCGGCCACGCCAACCATGGCTGGCTCGACGCCCACCACCATTTCTCGTTTGCCGAGTACTACGACCCGGCGCGCATGCACTGGGGCAACCTGCGGGTATGGAACGACGACCTGATCGCAGCCGGCAGCGGCTTCCCGCCGCACCCGCACCGCGACATGGAAATCATCACCTATGTGCGTGAAGGCGCGATCAGCCACCAGGACAGCCTGGGCAACAAGGGCCGCACCGAGGCCGGTGACGTGCAGGTGATGAGCGCCGGTACCGGCATCGTGCACAGCGAGTACAACCTGGAGGACGTCGATACCCGTATCTTCCAGATCTGGATCGTACCGGAGCGCACCGGAGAAGCACCGCAGTGGGGCACCCGGCCGTTCCCCAAAGGCGAACGTGGTGAAGGCTTCGTGACCCTGGCAAGCGGCCGCGTGGGCGATGAAGACAGCCTGCAGATTCGTACCGATGCGCGGTTGGTGGCTGCTACCTTGCGTGCTGGGGAAACCGCCGAGTACCGCTTCGATGCCGCACGCCGGGGTTACCTGGTGCCGGCCAAGGGGCTGGTGGAGGTGAACGGGTTGCGGGCCAAGGCGCGCGATGGCGTGGCGATCGAGCAGGAAGAAGTGTTGCGCGTGACCGCCATCGAAGACAGCGAGATCGTGCTGGTAGATGTGGCCTGATGAATCGGCCAGTACAGGCAGCCTTGTAATGCCTGTACTGGCCTCATCGCCGGCAAGCCAGCTCCCACAGAGACCGCGCAGGCTTTAGATTAATCTTCTGCCTGCGCGGTCTCTGTGGGAGCTGGCTTGCCGGCGATGGGCTGCGCAGCAGCCCCCTTTCAGAATGGCAAGGTCAGCTTCAACCAGTAGGCATCACCCTGGGCGCGGTTGCGCACTTCGGTTTCCTTCGACCACTTCGCCGTCACGAACCAGCCATCCTTGCCGCTGTACTTGATCGACGGGCCGATGGCAAAGCTGCGCCCCTTGTTGTCTTCGATACGCTCACCGTCCTGGCGGTCGTCAGTCGTCTGCCGGTAGTAATACCCCCCTACCCCCAGCACCCAGCCATTGCCAAGCCCCCATCCCACGGCATAGTCCACATGAAACTCCTGCCCCGAACGGTAATCGGTGGCCGGGTTGCGCCGGTTGAAGTCGTACATCACCTTGGCATCCAGGTTGAGCCCGGCCGGGTCGATATAGCTCATCGCATACACCGGCTCGAACACCCAGTAATTGCGCCCGGGGTTGGCCAGGTCGTTCTTGTCGTAGCGCCCGGTGGGGGCAATCATGTCGAAGGCCAGGATGCTGTGGAACTTGTCACTGTGGTGAAAGCCCAGCGCCGGGCCGAAGATCACGTCGCCCAGGCCGCTGTTATGCTGCGACTGGCCGTTGAGCGATACCTTCAGGTCTACCAACGGCACGATGGCATGCAACGCCAGGCTGCCACCCAGCACGGTGTAATCGCTTACCCAGATCAACCGCGGCACGATGGCGTTGGCGCGTACACGAAAGTCCACCGGCAGTTTGCGCCCGTCGTTGCCACGCAGGTTGTCGGCTTCGTAGTGGTTGACGAACAGCTGGCCATAAAAACCCGGTGGTGGCATGGCGCCAGACATGTAGTTTTCGGCACCGAGCGGGTAGGACGTGCCGCCGCCTTCGGTTGCATGGGACAGGTTGGCAGCGCCGAACAACGAGGCGCACACGGCAAGGCGCAGCAGGTTTGCAAGGGTCGGGGTCATCGGGTCAACCTTTTTTGTTGTTATCGGTCGGGTGCACGCCAGCCCCCTGTGGCCAGGGCGCCAGGCGTCAAAGGGTCAGATGCGTTTGAACAGGGCCGAACGCTGGCCTTCAGAGGCTCCATCAGCGGCGCTGTAGAACCGCTCCATGAAGATGTCGCGCTCGAACAGGCGGCCCTGCATCAGGCAGGTGATGGCCGCGTCGATCATCGGTGGCGGGCCGCACAGGTAGGCTTTGTGGCCGTTGAAGCGGCCCTCGAAATGCTGCCTGGCGGCGTCGTGCACGTAACCGCGCACACCCTGCCACTGCGCGTCTTCGGCAGCCTGGCTGAGGGCTGGCACATAGCTGAAGTTGGCATGGCGGGCAGCCAGCGCTTCGAACAGTTCGCGGTTGTACAGCTCGGCACGGGTACGGGCGCCCTGGAACAGGGTGATGCGGCGGGTATCGCCACGCGCCAGCAAGTCGAGAATCATCGATTGCGGGCTGGAAAGCCCCGAGCCGCCAGCGATGAAAATCAGGTCGCCCGGTTGGGAGCTGCGCACGAAAAACTGCCCGTAGGGGCCGGACAGCGCCAGCGCGTCGCCCACCTTGAGCTGCTGGTGAATGTACCCGGTGGCCACGCCGCCTTCCACCAGGCGCACATGCAGTTCCACCTCGTCCGCCTGCTGGGGCGGGTTGGCCAGTGAGAATGCGCGACTGCCTTCAATGCCAGGCAGTTGCAGGTTCACATACTGCCCGGCCTGGAAGGCCATCGGCCGGTCGAGCTTCAGGTGCACGCCGCGAATGGTCGGTGACAGTTCGACCAGCCGAGTGACTACGGCGTGGTAGTCCTGCACCGGCAGGCCGGCGAAGTCCGGGTCGACGTCGATGTCGGCCTCGATGACCAGGTCGCTCTGCGGGATGGCGCAACAAGCCAGCACCTTGCCCTCGTCGCGTTCCATGTCCATCAGGGCGAAGGACGAAGCGGCACCGAGGTCGACCTCGCCTTCCAGTACCTGGCACTTGCAGGTGGCGCAGGTGCCGTGGCCACAGGCAAACGGCAACCACACGCCTTGGCGCAAGGCGGCTTCGAGGATGGTCTGCCCCTCCTCCACTTCAATCTGTTCGCCGGTGGGTTCGATGGTGACTTGATAGCTCATGGCGGCATTCCTCAGTTGTGGCTGCCGCCCAGGCCTTCAAGGCCGGGGGTGTGCAGGTGCAGCAGGCTTTTGTGGGTGATGCCGTTGGCTGCCAGTCCTCGGGCCAGGTCGGGCGTGAAGGGCTGCTCATCCAGGCGCCACCGTGCAGTGGCGAAGTCCACCTGGGCAGCATCCGGGTGCAGGGCAATGGCCGGCTTGACCACCTGCTCGATGAAAGCGGCAAAGGGCAGCGCCGGGTCCACCGGCAGGGTGAACGGAGCGCAGAACAGCAGGTGGTTTTCCCAGCACAGGTACACCAGCTGGGCGCCGTGGAAGTTGGCCTGGCGGTCCAGGGGCTGGGCAGTGTAGGTGCCGATGGCGGTCACGGGCATGGCGTTGTTCCTCTTGTTCTTGTAGGGCCAGGGCGCGTCAACGGCGCCCTGGTGGTTCGGTGGCTCAGCCGGCCTTGCGCCCGGTGCCTTGCAAGGCCTGCCAGCGCTGCTGTTCGGGCGAACCCTGGTACTCGAAGTTGTCCTGCCCGGGGTCGATGTTGTAGTAGTCGCGCACCACCGCCTCGACATCGCCGCCACCGCAGTTGCCCTGCAGGATCTGATGCACCGGCAGCCAGGCCTGCACGTACTTGTCCGGCTCGAAGGCGAAGATGTCGCAGCAGCCATCGGAGCAGAAGTGGTAGCGCTCGCCCTCATGCACCAGGCTGCGGTGGCTCAGCTGCGTGGGCGCATCCGGCTCGGTGAAGGCCAGCGGGATCTGGCAGATCTGGCACAGCATCGGCAGCGTCGGGTTGTAAAAGCGCTCACCGCGCGCCTGCAGCTCGCGCCAATGCTCGTAGCGCGGCCGGTAGTAGCGGTCGAAGGTGTCCGGGTACTTGGCCGACAGCCAGTCCAGCTCCTCGTCGGTGGGGATCCAGGTGTGGAAGTTGGTGGCCTGGCTGTACTGGTAGAAGATCGACCAGGCCTGGTGGCTGATATGCTCCTTGCCGATGGTGGTCTGCTCGACGTACTTCGGCGGGCGGATGCCGTAGCGCTCCAGGTCCTTGAACAGCGCGCCACCGGCCTGCTCGAAGTACACCTCCCAGGCTTCGGCCCAGGACATCACCTTGTTGGGCAGCATGTAGTCCATCATCATCCCGACCAGGGTCAGCAGCCGGTAACCGCGCCAGAACCACTTGTCGATCCAGCGCTGGACGATGGGCACGTTGTCCTCGTGTTGCTCCAGCAGGAACTTGATCACCTCCAGGCCCAGGGTCATGTGCCGGGCTTCGTCGGACTGCGCCGAGAAGCCGAAGGTGACCGTGGCCATGTCGCCGTTGAACGCGGCACCCGACATGAACGGCACGAACAGCAAGTTGGTCAGCACATACTCGAACGAGAACGAGATGGCGGTGAGGAACTCGAACGGGCCGGCTGTGCGCGCATCCTCGAAGAACGACTTGGGCACCGACAGGAACCACACCCGGTCGTGCATGTGGGCGAAGTCATGCAGCCCGTTGAAGTGCTTGTTGTAGTGGCTCATGGCGTGCACCTGGGTCTGCACGTGGCGCAGTTCGTCGATGGCCTGCATCTGGCAGGCCACCCGTGCGCCGGCGCCACCAAAGTGCCGGCCGACACGGGCGAAGCCTTGGTAGGCCTGGTACTCCAGCGGGGTGACGCCGCTCAGGAACAGTTTCAGGGCGTTGACGTAGCGGGCGTCAGAAATGTTCTGGTGGCCGTTGTTCTGGGCGAAGGCATCGAAGATGGCGTACAGCTTCTTCTCTTTCTCGGCCTGGTACTTCCAGTAGGCGTCCATGGTCAGGCGGAACGGGTCTTCCCACTTGTCCCAGTCAGTGATCTTGATGCCCTCGAACCGCTCGTAGGGGTAGATGGCGTCTTTGCTCTGGTAGCTTGGTTCCCAGCCCAGGTCGCGGGTCAGGCAGCGGTACTTGTCTTTCTGGTTGAGGCGTTTGGCGGCCATGATGGTCTCCCTTGTTCTTGTCGTTGTGCGGTTCAGTTCCAGTGCAGGGCGAAGCAGTCTTCGTCTTCCTCGACGTTGCCGCCGAGGGTGATCACGTCGATCAGCATTTCCTGCACGTCCCATTCACGGTCGATCTTTTCTTCCACCGTGGCGCGGTGAATCTCCAGGCGCCCTTCAGCCTGCACACGGATCATCGCCGGCTGGTGCTGCACCTGGGCATGCGGGTTGTCCTGGGTGATGGCCTCGACGATGTAGCGGGCGCTGTCGTTGTCCTGAAAGGCGATGTACACGAGGGAAGTCATGCGGCATCTCCACTAAGGCCCAGTTTTTTCAGGCGAGCGCCGAAGGCGCTGTCACAAGCATCCAGCGCGTCACGGCCTGGGCCGGCCTCGGCCAGCGGCAGCAGCGCTTGCACGGCACGGCTGCGCCATTCACATACCCAGCCTTCGATCAACTCACGGTTGTATGGGCTTTCGGCTGCGGCGGTTTTGACCAGCGCATCGACCCAGCGCTGGCTTTCGGCAAACCACAGGCGCATGAACTCGGTGAGCATGCCCAGCTGCCCTGCCCCAATGGCCACCAGCTGCGCATCGAAGTGCTCGAACAACAGCGGATACAGCAGGCCGTCGCCGACCAGGTTCTGCGCCAGGCTCAGCTCGAACCAGTCACGCACCACCAGGCTGTCCTCTACGTAGCGGCGCAGCCCTTGCCAGGCCGGCTCATCCAGCCAGCGCTGCCTGGCCTCGGCCAACAGCGCAAGGCCGTCGTCTTCCAGCAGCAGCCCGATGCGTGACAGATACTGGGCAATGGCCAGCCGGTCCATGGCGTGGAACATGTGCATCTGGGTGACGCTGGTGCCGAAGGCGTCAGCAGCGATGCCGCTGTTGTTCATGTTGGCGCCCAGTTCGGCGTGACGCAGCGGCAGCAGCAGGCGCGCGACCAAAGCACGGGTTCCGGCCGGCAGGCTGGCCAGCAGCTCACGCTTTTCGCAGAAGGCAAAGCTGTGCTCGGCGTTTTCCTGCATGCGTGCCCGGGCTTGCACGTAGGCGCCGTAGTAGTACTGGCGCGGATCGCTGACGGCGTACCAGTCAGCCATCTGCACGGCGGTACGGCTGGGGTCGTTGAGCAGCTTGTCGGGCTGCCACAGCGGGCGGTAGTGGAAGTTGGTGGCGGCCTCGATGTCGAAGCTGGCTTCCTGGTAGCGGCTGGCCGGCTTGTCACCGAAACGGCGGCGGGTGTGGCTGAAGGTCTGGCGGATCGGCTCGACCGTGGCCGTCTTGATCTCGATACTCATGCAAGGCGTCCTGTACTTGTTGTTGTGGGAATGCAATGCGCCAGCAGGCGGCGCGCTACTCGTCCGCGTCGCGGCTTTCGCCATAGCGCCACTTGCGCATGTCGGCATCGACGGCAGCAGCCATCGCAGCGTCCATGTGGCGTACCCGGTTGCTGGCGCAGAAGCTGGCGAAGGCCGTGCGCGGCAGGACCAGTTCGACGAACAGGTCCGGGTAACCGATGGCAAAGTCGAACTCGACGAAGGCGGCGTCCGGCTCGCTACGTACGCGGACGTAGCGCGGCATTTGCTCGAAGGTGGTGGTGGTTTGAGTCATGCACGGGTGCTCCGGTTGGACGTGCCAAGGGCTAGAGCAACGGCTGTGCCAGGCGCTTTGAAAGCGCCAAAAATGAAACCCAACCAATTGTTTTTAAAAGATTTTATTTTTCTTAAGCGTTAGCTTGAGGCAGCGCTATGCGCACGTTGCAGGCTGCCCGTTTGATCATTTGCTCAATCGCACCTGCGCCGTTTGAGCAAATGGCAAACGTCACCGGCGATTGACTTTTGCGCCGCTTTCAGGCGGTTTAGAAAAGAGAACGACCCAGGCCTTGCCTGCAGACTGCGGTCGTCCCGGCGTGACCAGCAAACCCGCCTTGCCTGAGCGGGTGCACGCCGATTCCCCATACAACTACAAACAAGGGGCGCAAGCGAATGATTACCCAGTACAGGGCGCCGGAACCTGCGCCGGCGCTGAAAGACCTGACCGAACGGGTACGGTTTGAAGGCACCGAAGGCAAGATCTGGCTGGACGAGCAGCGCATGCTGCTGGTGCAGGCCGCGACCATGGCCAGCATGCGCCGCGAGCTGATCGAAATGCTCGGCGTAGAGCGGGCCAAGGGCTTCTTCCTGCGCCTGGGCTACCAGTCGGGGCTGAAGGACGCCGAGCTGGCGCGCAAGCTGCGGCCCAATGGCAACCCGGTGGACATGTTCTTCATCGGCCCGCAACTGCATTCGCTCAAAGGCATGGTCAAAGTGCGCCCGCTGCAGCTGGAAATCGACCTGGACAACGGCCATTTCTACGCCGACATCGAATGGCAGGACTCCTTCGAGGTGGAAAACTGCCAGTCCGAAGCCCTGCATTCCGAGCAACCGGTGTGCTGGATGCTGCTCGGTTACGCCATCAGCTACAGCTCGTTCTTCCTCGGCCGCCAGGTGCTGTACAAGGAGGTCAGTTGCCGTGGCTGCGGTGGCAGCGAATGCCGCATCATCGGCAAGCCGGTGGAGCAATGGGAGGATGCCGACACCTTCCTGCGCTACTTCCAGAGCGACCCGGTGATCGACGAGCTGCAGTCGCTGCAGGTGCAGGTGGCCAACCTGCGCCAGCGCCTGCAGTACGAGTCGGGGCAGTTCTACGGCATCGGCCAGTCGGCGGTATACCGGCGCTGCTGCGCGCTTACCGACAAAGTCGCCCCTGGCAAGGCATCGGTGCTGTTGCTGGGCGAAACCGGGGTTGGCAAGGAAGTGATCGCCCGCAGCCTGCACCTGCGCAGCGAGCGTGCTGGCGCCGCGTTCGTGGCGCTGAACTGCGCGACCATACCGCCGGACCTGATCGAAGCCGAGCTGTTCGGCGTCGAGAAAGGCGCCTACACCGGCGCCCTGCAGGCACGCATGGGCCGCTTCGAACGGGCCAACGGCGGCACGCTGTTCCTGGACGAGATCGTCGAACTCACCCCGCGCGCCCAGGCCAGCCTGTTGCGTGTGCTGCAGGAAGGCGAACTGGAGCGCGTGGGTGACAGCCGCACGCGGCCGGTGGATGTACGGGTGATCGCCGCCACCCACGAAAACCTCGAACAGGCCGTGAAGGATGGGCGATTCCGGGCCGACCTGTTCTACCGCCTGAACGTGTTTCCGGTGCACATCCCGGCACTGCGCGAGCGGCGCGAAGACATCCCGCTGCTGATCGAGCACTTCCTTGGCCGCCTGCACCACAGCTACGGCAAGAAAACCCGTGGGCTCAGCGACCGGGCGATGCAGGTATGCCTGCAATACGACTGGCCGGGCAACATCCGCGAACTGGAAAACCTCATGGAGCGCGGGGTGATCATCACCGATGAGAACCAGAGTATCGGCCTGGACGCGCTGTTTCCCCATTCGCCGCCGGCTACCGACAGCATTGGCTTGGGCAGCGATGGCCGGCTGGTGGCGGGCAGTGACCAGGCTTCGCCCGGCTGGGTGGCGCAGATTCTCGACAGCGGTACAGGCCTGGACGCCGTCGAGGCGGTACTGATGCAAGAGGCCATGCAGCGCTGTGGGCAGAACGTTTCCGAAGCCGCCCGCCTGCTCGGCATGACCCGCCCTGCCCTGGCCTACAGGCTGAAGAAGGGGTGAACCCACCGTAGCCATTTTTGCAGAGGCCCTGTGAGAGCGGTTCTAGCGGGTGCCATCCACTGCATCTTCTTCAGAGGGTGCAGTACGGGATTCGCGGTCTATGTCCGCTGGCCATTGAACCTTTGGCGCCAGGCAATGCATGTGGCTCAGGCCATCGTCATCGTTCCAGTCGCGGGGTGGGTGCACGAATTTGGGTAGGGCTTCAGGACCTTGCTGCATGAAGAGCCGGGCGATAGCCCAGTAGGCCTTGCCTTGATCCAAGGTATGCGTGAAGAAGACACGGTCAATGACTTCATTGGTTTCGGGATTACGGACTGACAGCATGACGTTTTCGATCAGGCCCCCGTGGCCGGGGGCGTAGACGCGGTAGACCTCGGCGGTGACGTCGTCCCAGTTATGGGCGACCGGCTGGAGGCCCCAGCGTTTGCGGCTGAACAGATAGATGTAATGGGATCTGTATTGATAGAAATAGATTTTTCGGCGTAGACGATTGAAGCGGATTGGTTCATCCCGTGGAAGCGTCAAGTCCAGTTTTACATAAAAAATACTGGCCCACAGCCCGATTGCAGACATCAACATCGCAAAAAGATCAAACACCCAGTCACGCGACAGTCCATCAACTAAATAAGTCCAGTACACGTATAAAACCAGAATGGCACATGGTATTAAAATCGGAATACTGAATAACGCCACTACACCCCGCAAGCCAAAACTAGACCGAGGCAGCTCCAAATAGATATTGTTAAAGTTATTGGGCGAAGGCTTAATGCTTTCCGTTCCGCATGGGAGCGTTGGAGTTTCATTAATTTGTGGTAGGTCGTGGCTCCAGCCTAGCGATCGCCCCCATAACACTCTAGCCTGAAATCTACTCACTCTCCCTCCTATTACATATCTCTACATATGCACTTTCAATTGACCTGTCCGGCCAGTACATCACAACCAGTGTGGCTGCCACTATACTGTGCGCGCCTATGGTTGGATTTAGTTCCACAACCCCTGCTATATCCAACCATTGAATTTCGCCACCCCCAAAAATTGACTTCTGCGCTTTCTTTACAACAGCAATATCTCTTTTATAATCAGGATGAGGCGGCGGAGCAAAAGTAGAGAATACGGCATGTTTAGAAAGTGGTTCTATGTGATGAGCATGGTAATCTTCAGAGATTAACGTCTCTCCACCAAAGTATTCTGGAAATTCCCCATCACGGCCACGATGAACGATCAGGCTCCATCGGTACGCCGAGACATCATGCCTGTGCTGTGGCAATATAACTTGAAATTTTAGTTTCTGTTCCCTCTCCAGGCTAACCAATCCACCAATCCTTGGTGCACCAGGTTTATTCAAGAGATTCGCCTCGAAATGAAGCCTTGCCTGAACACCAAGCGTAGCAGCGTTAAGCTCTGCGAATGAAAGATCTGCATACTCAGGAGCATTCCAACGTACAATCGGATTTTCATCACCCTTCCCAAAGCAACAGCGTCTCACCCAGCGCTCCAGCGCAGTTGATTCATTTTCTTCTGCTCGTTTGCTTAAAGCGTATGCGCTCAGCGTCAGTATTACAGCTATACCTAAAGGGCCTATGAATAATGGATTGAACACCGCCCCCGCAAAAGCTAATGTACCCAATCCGAGGAGCGCAACGGACCATCGATATTGCGATAACGCTAAACTGTCTCCCGCTGCAGAAGCTCGCTTGGCGGCAGATATCGCTTGTGCAGTATCAAAAATCCCGGCTATTGAACTGAATAGGGCGCCGAACTTAACCAGCGCCACTCCAACTGCTGCCGTGCCTTGGGACCAGGGCGCCTTTATGTAGGTGGCACTGGATCGCATTGCCAGTCCGGCCAACTCAATCTGCCCGCCCAATATCCCCAGCAGCGAACCTTGCAACGCCAGCTTGGCCTCATGCGCCTTGGGCCCAATCTCGGTTTCTGCTTTATCCTGGTTTCTGCTCAGGCTGTCGTGTTGCAAATACAATCCGCCTATCGCGAGCAATACTTCCCAACTGCCTGCCACCCCCCGCAAACCGCTAAAGCCAGTCCGCACCAACTGCGCCGCCTGCTGCGAAGTAATGCGCATACCCTGCAACACCTTGCGCGCATTCGCCTCCAGCGTCCCCGCCGCCACCGAGATATCCACCAAGGCAATCTGTGCCGCACTGCTCGCCTGGGTCACCTTCATGCTGGCTCCCTCAAGCAGCCGGCCACGCACCTCTTCAGCCGTACCCTCCACCCACACCGTCACGCTGATCATGGTGTGGGTAAACCGTGGGTCGAGCACGGCCAGGCTCATCAGCCCGTGCTGCATGATCGGCCGCACCTTGTTCCAGGCCTTGGTTGAATGGAGGTCGAAGTCATCGATATTGCGATGCATCCGGTCCCTGGCCTCGGCAATCGAGGCATTGGCCTTGTGCTGCAACTCGCGCAAGTGGGCACTTTGCAGGGCGTAGTACTCGCCCAGCTTCATCTTCACTTCCAGCTCGATCAGGTGCACGCCGTTGTACAGATACTGCGTCGCGCTGTTCAGGTGCCGCACGGCGTTCTGAATACCGGGCGACATGCAGGGTGCCAGGCGCTGGCTGGCGGCGTTAAGGGCACCCTGGGTTTCGGCAATGGCCTGCTTGAGGGTGTTGCGCATGCGCAGACCGGCGTCATCGCTGCCGATGACCTTGCTCAGCATGCCGTAGAATTTGTCGCTGTCATTCCAGTTGATCACGTCGGCGGCGGAAAAGCTGGGCAGCAGCCCGGCCAACAACACACGGTCGCGCATCAGCAACGCGCGGTAAGGTGGACTGTCAGGGTCCTGCAGCCATTTCAGCCAGAGCGTTTCGCTGGTGCCGGCTGCGGGAGACGCATCGGGTGCCACGGCTTCGGTAATACCACCGCCCAGGCACAGCGCCATGGTCTTGGCATACGCCACGCCAGACTCACGATGATCGCCATCGTAGTCGTACTGCTCGGCCACCTTGAACATGGGCGTGTCGAACAGCGCAACATAAGCACGCGCGTTCTTGTCGATGTAACCCTGAAACTCGATTTCCTGCTGGTCATACTCGGCCTGGAACGCTGCCCGTTTCGCTTCGTCGTAGCGTTCCTCAAGCCGCTCGTCACTCTCCAACTGTGCCCGCTCCACCAACCGTTGGCGCTCCACCGTCGGGTCGGTGAACACCGGTGGTCCGTCGCCGGTCACGGGCTCCAGCGACGGCACCTTCTGCGCCGCCCACTCCCGGTGCGTGGCGCGAATGACTTGCAGGATTTGCGAGGTCTGCAGCTGGTAGGCCCGCATGGGGGCTTCGCGCCAGACCTGGCGCTTCACCACCCAGCTCAGCCGCTGATGGTTGAACTCCTGAATCAAACCCACGGTATCGTCGAGCACCACCGCCAGCACGCCCTTCTCCAGCGTGTGCCGGTTCATCGCGTTGACCAGATACCCCTTCAGGGCAAACCTTCGCAGCCAGCGCGTGTGAAAGCCATGCGCACTGTCGAATGGCGAACACCCATGCTGCGCGTACTCAAACACGTCCTTGTCGACCCTCAAATTGTCCGGCGTCATGGCGATGCCCAGCAACTCGGGGTTGTGACGCGCCTGGGTCAGGTCTACCCCTTCGAAGCGATGGGCAGGCGCCTGGCCCTTCTTGTAGGCATTCAGCACACTCACCGGCCAAGGGTCGCTGGAGAAGGCCAGCCAGGCGCTGCCATAGCGGTCGGTGTCGATGTTCAGGAAGGACGAGGGAATGTCGTGGTTTTCATTCACGCATTTTTCGGGCAGCGATGCAGGCAGGCCCTCTGACGGCTCGTAGGGGTTGAAGCGGCGCAGATGGCCCTGCTCGCTCACTTCGTAGGCATGCCAGACCTGCTGGTCGAGCAGCACGTACAGGTAGCCCATGCGCAAGGTGCGCACGCCCAGCTTCGCCGAGACATGCAGGCTACCGGCCACGGTGGTGAGGCCCTGCGGGCGTGTGTCCGGCACCAGAGCACGGCGCAGGGGCAGGATCGGCAGGCCTTGCCTTTCGCAGGCCATGCACTGGTCAGACGGGAGCCCGGCTTCGGCTGTCGCAATGGCGATACGTTGACTGAGGGTCATAAGCGCCTCCCGATTTTTCGAAGGGAATCGATCAGGCAGCACCAGTGTGCTTCGAAATAGCGAGCAAGCAACAGAGGGGTATCGGTTGGGCCGGGCATGAAGGGGTCCTTGTCTTTCAGCGTGCTGAAGACAGAAACACTATCGGGGAATCAATTCTTCAAAGAGTCTGGCGCTTCCTAAACGGTTGTAGGATCCATCTCTTTGGCACGTTTCCAGACATTTCCTGGGCAATAACCCGCAGCTACAGGGGCGACAGAGCGCTCACACCAGATTGACCGTCAGGTATCCCGCAGCAAGTCATGAGTATCGAGCAACCGGAAGGCCACCTGCGGGTTACGCTCCAGCCCGCGCCGGATCGCCGCCGGGATCGATTGCCGGGTCCTGCGGCACAGCCCTGGCTGGTCATCCAGCTCGATGACAATGCCACGCATGGTGCGCACTTCGTTGAACCCGGGGGCGATGTGCACGCGGATGCCGAGATTGTCGTACATCCGTTGCTGCAGGCGCTGCAGGTCCTCCAGGTCCTTGAGGTTTTCCAGGCGTTCGAGCAGGCGTTTCTCTTCCTGACGGGTCAGTAGCAGGATGCGCTGTGCGGCCTGCGGATGCTCGCCCAGATGTTCGCGGCCGCAGTCGCAGGCACCAGGGGGGCATGGTTGGCGCAAGGGGGGTGGCGTAGTCATGGAGCAAGCATAGCCCTACAGAGCGCCCTCAAAAAACTTTCCTGCCAGGATAAAAAATTTCACAAACCCCTGGACCGCCACCCCTCACTTCGCCTATAAATCGCCTAAAGGAAATTTATATTCCTACCAAGAAACACTACTTCGCCTGCTCGCGAAGCTTCTTTTGCCCTTGTGCCCGACCTGCCCCACTCCATCACGAGGCCTACCCGACATGCACCCCGCTCCCGATCACTTCATCCTGCGCGTCAGTTGCCCGGCCGTGTCCGGCATCGTCGCTGCGGTGACCACTTACCTGGCCGAGCACGGTTGCTACATCAGCGAGATGGCGCAGTTCGACGACGAGGACAACGGGCGCTTTTTCATGCGCGCAGTGTTCCGCTACAACACCGGCACCACAGGGGACACACCGCAGCTGGAGGCGGGCTTTGCCGACGTGGCCCAGCGCTTCGACATGCAGTGGAGCCTGCACAGCAGCGCCCGGCCGATGCGCGTGCTGCTGATGGTGAGCAAGTTCGACCACTGCCTGTCCGACCTGCTGTACCGGCATGCCAAGGGCGAGCTCGACATGCAGATCACCGCCGTGGTGTCCAACCACCTGGACCTGCGCCCCATGGCCGAGCGCCAGGGCATCCGCTTCGTCTACCTGCCCGTTACCAAGGAAACCAAGGCCGAACAGGAAGCCGCACTGTTGCGCATTGTCGAAGACACCGGCACTGAACTGGTGGTGCTGGCGCGCTACATGCAAATTCTGTCCGACGACCTGTGCCGCCAACTGTCAGGCCGGGCGATCAACATCCATCACTCGTTCCTGCCAGGTTTCAAAGGCGCCAAGCCCTACCACCAGGCCTACCAGCGCGGGGTCAAGCTGATCGGCGCCACCGCCCACTACGTGACCAGCGACCTGGACGAAGGCCCGATCATCGAGCAGGAAGTGCAGCGCGTGGACCACGCCTACGCACCGGACGACCTGGTGGCCATCGGCCGTGACACCGAAACCATCGCCCTGTCCCGCGCCGTGAAATACCACCTTGAACACCGGGTATTCCTTAACCACGACCGCACGGTGATCTTCAAATGAACGCCATCCCCAGCGTCAAGCTGATCGACGGCAAGGCCACCGCAGCGCGGGTGCTGGCCGAGGTGCGCGAGCAGGTGCAGGAGCTGTGCCAGGGCGGCGTTCAACCAGGCCTGGCGGTGGTACTGGTAGGTGCCGACGCCGCCAGCCAGGTGTATGTGCGCAACAAGGTGCTGCGCGCCGACGAAGTAGGCATTCGTTCGCTGGAACATCGGCTGCCCGCCGACACCACCCTGGCCGAGCTGCTGACCCTGATCGACCGTCTCAACCGCGACAGCGCGGTAAACGGCATCCTCGTGCAACTGCCGCTGCCCGCGCACATCGACGCGCACCGCGTGTTGCAGGCCATCGACCCGCTGAAGGACGTGGACGGCTTTCACAGCGAAAACGTCGGTGGTTTGGCCCAGGGCCGCGATGTGCTTACCCCGTGCACGCCCAGTGGCTGCATGCGCCTGTTGCGCGACGCCTGTGGCGAGCTGCGCGGCAAGCATGCGGTGGTGGTGGGCCGCTCGAACATCGTCGGCAAACCCATGGCTGCCCTGCTGCTGCAGGCCGACTGCACGGTGACCGTGGTGCATTCGCGCAGCCAGGACCTGCCGGCGCTGTGCCGCCAGGCCGACATCCTCGTGGCCGCGGTAGGCAAACCGAAGCTGATCGGTGCCGACTGGCTGAAGCCCGGCGCGGTGGTGATCGACGTCGGCATCAACCGCATCGAAGAAGGCGGCCACAGCCGCCTGGTCGGCGATGTCGACTTCGCCGCCGCCCTGCCCCAGGTCGCCGGCATCACCCCAGTCCCAGGCGGCGTCGGCCCGATGACCATCGCCTATTTGATGAAAAACACCCTGCTCGCCCTCGACCTGCAGCAACAGGCCGCCCACCAGGAGCGCACCGCATGCCTTTCGCCCTGCTGAAATACGGCCTGAGCGCCGACTACCCGGTGGAGGTCGACCTGCCGCCACCGTGCGAACTCAAACCGCGCTATGACGTGGTGATCATCGGCGGCGGCGGCCACGGCCTGGCTATCGCCTACTACCTGGCCAGGTACCACGGCATCACCAATGTCGCCGTGCTGGAAAAGGCCTACCTGGGCGGCGGCAATACCGCACGCAACACGGCGGTGATCCGCTCCAACTACCTCACCAGCGAGGGCGTGCGCTTCTACGCAGAATCGGTGCGCATGTTCCAGAACCTGTCGAACGAGTTCGACTTCAACATCATGTATTCCGAGCGCGGCCAGCTCACGCTGGCGCATACCGACGCTACCGTGCGCGCCTTCCGCCAGCGCGCCGAGGTCAACAAGCACTTCGGCGGCCGTACCGAAATGATCGACCGCCAACAGATTCGTGAACTGGTACCCAGCCTCAACCTTGACCCCGGTCACCTCCCGGTACTGGCTGGCCTGTGGCACATCGACGGCGCCACTGCACGCCACGACGCGGTGGCCTGGGGCTACGCCAAGCAGGCGGCCAAGCGGGGTGTGGAAATCCACCAACTGACCGAAGTGCAGGACCTGCTGATACGCAATGGCCGCATCGAAGCGGTGAAGACCAACCGTGGCACCGTGCAATGCGGCTGCGTGGTCCAGGCCGTGGCCGGTGCCAGTTCGGTGCTGATGGCCAAGGCCGGGATCCGTGCGCCGATCCACACCTACCCGTTGCAAGCCATGGTCACCCAGCCGTTCAAACCGTTCCTCGACCCGCTGGTCAGTTCGTCGGCGCTGCATTGTTATGTACAGCAGACCAGCCGGGGCGAAATCGTCTTTGGCGGCGGCTCCGACCCTTATCCGCTGTACAACACCCGCTCCACCCTCGACCTCAAGGAAAGCCTGCTGGCCCACGCCATCGAGATGTTCCCGTTCATGGCCAACGCCAAGCTGATGCGCCAGTGGGCCGGGATGACCGACATGACCCCGGACTACAGCCCGATCATGGGCCTGTCGCCGGTCGACAACTACTACCTGGACGCTGGTTGGGGCACCTGGGGCTTCAAGGCCACGCCCATCTGCGGCAAGACCATGGCCGAGCTGGTCGCCAGCGGCGGCAAAGTACCCGAAATGATCGCGCCCTTCGCCCTGGAGCGCTTCAGCCGCTTCCAGCAAGTGAACGAAATGGGCGCCACTGCGGCCAGCCACTAGGAGCACACGACGATGAAGATCCTGACCTGCCCCTTGAACGGCCCGCGCAACATCAGCGAGTTCACCTACGGCGGCGAGTTCAAGCACATGCCCGACCCGGCCAGTTGCAGCGATGCCGAGTGGGCCGACTATGTGTTCAACAGCGACAACCTGGCCGGGGTGGTGACCGAGTGGTGGCTGCACAACGCCTCCAGCTACTGGTTCCTGGCCGAGCGTCACACGGTTAGCGACCAGGTGCTGCGCACCTTCGACCCGAAAGCACTGTTCGACCGCCGCGTCGACTTCACCCCCGCCGCCACCCCGGAGATTGCCGGATGAACAGCCACACTCGCCTCCCCGCACCCATGGGCCTGCTGATCGACCGCGAGCGGCCTGTGCGCTTCCAGTTCGACGGCCAGGCCTGCGAGGGTTTTGCCGGTGACACCATTGCCAGCGCCCTGCTTGGCAATGGCCGCTGGCTGCTGTCGCGCTCGTTCAAATACCATCGCCCACGCGGCCCGCTGAGCATGGCCGGGCAAGATGCCAACACCCTGGTGCAGTTGCCCGAAGAACCCAACGTGCTGGCCGACCTAGAGGCTGCCCGCGACGGCCAGGTGGTCGAAGGGCAGAACTTCAACGGCAGCCTGCAGCATGACCGCGACGCCTACCTGGGCAAGTTCTCGCGCTTCATGCCGGTGGGCTTCTACTACCGCTCGTTCTACAAGCCCAAGGGCATGTGGAAAGTGTGGGAGCCACTGATCCGCAAGAAAGCCGGCCTGGGTGTGCTCGACCTCAGCTTCAAGCCGCAGTATTACGACAAGGCCTATCTGTTCGTTGACGTGGCCGTTATCGGCGCCGGCCCGGCTGGCCTGCGTGCGGCCCTGGACGCAGCCAACGCCGGGGCCAAAGTGCTGCTGATCGAACAACAACCGGTGCTGGGCGGCTCGCTCACCTACGCCCGCTTCGACATCGCCGGCACCCGCGCCGCCAGCCTGCGCCAGGAACTGCTGGCCGCCGTCGAGGGCCACCCGAACATCCAGGTGTTGCTGGAGGCCACCTGCAACGGCTGGTTCACCGACAACTACCTGCCGGTAATCCAGCACAAGCGGCTATACAAGGTGCGCGCCACCCGTTGCCTGGTGGCAGCCGGCTCGTTCGACCAGCCGGTGGTGTTTCGCAACAACGACCTGCCGGGCGTGATGCTGACCAGCGCTGCCCAGCGGCTGATGAAGCTGTACGCAGTCAAACCGGGCCAGCGCGCGGTCATCCTCACCGGCCACGATGACGGCTACCTGGCCGCCCTCGACCTGCAGGAGCAAGGCGTGGCCGTAGCCGCCGTGGTCGACATGCGCGCCGCGCCGGCCGATGCCGCACTGGCTGCCGAGCTGAAGCGCCGCGATATCCCCGTGCACCTGGGCAGCACCGTGTATGAAGCCCTGCATGAAGCGGGCATGCGCCATGTCAGTGGCGTGGACATTCGCCCGATCACCGGCCAGGGCAAGGTCGGCCCGCACGGGCTGCGCCTGGCGTGCGACCTGCTGTGCATGTCGGCGGGCTACATGCCGGTGTACCAGTTGCTGTGCCAGGCCGGTGGCAAGCTGGCCTATGACGTCAACCGCGACGAATTCGCCATCAGCCATTTGCCGGCCGGGCTGGATATCGCAGGCTCGGTAAACGGCCGCCACGCGCTGGCCAACGTGCTGGCCGATGCCACGCGTGGGGCCGCCGACGCGGCAACTGCGCTGGGCCTGCAAGCGCCGGCGCAGTCGGTGTTCAGCGCCGAAGCCAAGGTCAATTTCCCTTGGCCGATTTTCCCCCACCCCAAAGGCAAGGATTTCGTCGACTTCGACGAAGACCTGCAAGTGCGCGACATCGTCAACGCTACCCGCAGCGGCTACCGTGACGTGCAACTGGTCAAACGTTTTTCCACGGTCGGCATGGGCCCGTCCCAAGGCCGCCACTCGGCGCTACCCACGGCGCGTCTGGTGGCCCAGGCCACCGGCCGCAGCATCAGCGAAACCGGAGTGACTACCGCCCGCCCACCGTTCCAGGCAGAAAAGCTGGCACATGTCGCCGGCCGCGCCTTTGACCCCTACCGGCAAACCCCCATGCACCGCCGCCACCTGCAAGCCGGGGCGAAGATGATGCCGACCGGTATCTGGCAGCGCCCGGCTTATTACGGCAAACCCGAAGACCGCGAGCGCTGCATGCAGGAAGAAGCCCGCCATGTGCGCGAGAAGGTCGGCCTGATCGACGTGTCTACCCTGGGTGGCCTGGACGTACGCGGCCCGGACGCCGCCGAACTGCTGGAACGCCTGTACACCTTCGGCTTTGCCAAACTGGCCATCGGCCGCACCCGCTACGCACTGATGACCAACGAACACGGTGTGGTGATCGACGATGGCGTTTGTGCGCGCCTGGGCGAGCAGCACTTCTATGTCACCGCCACCACCAGCGGCGTCGACCGCATCTACCAGCAGATGCTGAAGTGGAATGCGCAGTGGCGCCTGGACGTGGACATCACCAACGTCACCGCCGCCTTGGCTGCCGTCAACCTGGCCGGGCCGCTGTCGCGTCAGGTGCTGGCCAAGGTGTGTGACGATGTCGCGCTGTCGGCCGAGGCCTTCCCGTACCTGGGCGTACGGCAGGGCAAGGTGGCCGGCATCCCGGCGCGCATCCTGCGGGTCGGTTTCGTCGGTGAGCTGGGTTATGAAGTGCATGTGCCGGCGCGCCATGCCGAGCGCCTGTGGGACGCCCTGATGCAGGCCGGCGCGGGCCTGGGCATTCGCCCGTTCGGCGTCGAGACCCAACGCCTGCTGCGCCTGGAAAAAGGCCATGTGATCATCAGCCAGGACACCGACGGCATGACCCACCCCGCAGAGATCGACATGCAGTGGGCCATTGGCCGCAAGAAGCCGTTCTTCGTCGGCAAGCGCTCCATCGAAATCCTCGAAGCACAGCCGCTCAAGCGCAAGCTGGTCGGCTTCACCCTGCCCAAAGGCAGCCCACAGCCGCTGGAGGGGCACCTGGTGCTGGACGGGCCGGACATCAGCGGCAACGTCACCTCCTGCGAGTACTCGCAAACCCTGGGGCAGATCATCGGCCTGGCCTATGCCGGCGCCCACCAGGCCACCCCCGGCATGCACATCCCGATCCGCGTGGAGGGCGGCGCGATGGTGCATGCCAAGGTGGTGCAACTGCCGTTCCACGACCCCGACAACCTGCGCCAGGAGCTCTGAACCATGACCAGTTTGCAAGCCAAAGCGTTTATCCCTCGCAGCCCGCGGGCCGAGCTGTTGCACGCCTGCGCGTTGACCGACCTGACCGAGGTGGCGCGGGTCGGCTTTCGCGGCGTCGACAGCGCCGCCTACCTGCAGCAACGTGGCTACCGGTTGCCGCAGCAGCCGAACCAGGCCGTGCGCCAGGACGACGGCGGCTGGGTAGCGCGGTTGTCGCACACCGAATACCTGCTGCTGGGCAGCCTGGCTGACGAAGGCACGCGGGTGGCCGCCACAGAGGCCGAGTGGACGCAGGATGCCCAGCGTAACTACCTGCTGCCGCGCCAGGACAGCCATGCCTGGTTGCAGCTGTCGGGGGCGCATGGCAGCGCGGTAATGGCCAAGTTGTGCGGAGTCGACCTGCGTTTGCAGGCATTTCCCATCGGTGCCGTGGCGCAAACCTCTGCGGCGCGGATCAATGTGATCGTGGTGAATGTGGGGAGTGATGAGCAGCCGGCCTTGCAGTTGCTGTTCGATCGGGCGTCGTTGGCGTATTTCCGTGAGGCGGTGCTGGATGCGATGGATGAGTTCGATGGCGGGCTGATCGAGTTGGGCGCATTACCGGGTTGATAGCAGTCTGAACCTGTAGCCACCCGAAAAACTGTACAAAACATTTCTTTTGTATAGCTTTATACAGTGACCTGCACTATACCTTGTACAACAGTTTAGTTTTGTACAGGTATTGTGCATGTCCACCTACCTCCAGTACTTCGCCGAACGCTTTGCCACGCTCGATTCGCATAACCTCGACCTGCTGAACGACCTGTACAGCGAGGATGTCGCGTTCCGCGACCCACTGCACCAGCTCACAGGTCTTCGCGCACTGCGGGCCTATTTCGCCCAGTTGTACGCGAAGGTGCCTGACGTGCATTACCGGTTCGAAGGCACCGACGAACTGGCGCCGGGCCATGGCTACATCCGCTGGACCTTGCACTACCGCCACCCGCAACTCGCCCGCGGGCAACTGATCAGCCTGCAGGGTTGCAGCCACCTGCGCTGGCAGGAGCGGGTGCATTTTCACCAGGATTACTTCGATGCCGGCGCCCTGCTTTACGAGCATGTGCCCGTCATGGGCAGCGTGATTCGCTGGCTCAAAGGCAGGCTGGCATGAGCCGTTGCTGGCTGACCGGCGCCAGCAGCGGCATCGGCGCAGCCATGGCGTTGCAATTGCTGGAGCAAGGCCACCAGGTGGCGTTGGGGGCACGCCGGGCGGACAAGCTGGCCGCACTGGCCGCACAGTTTCCGGGCCAGGTATTGCTGACGGTGGGCGATGTCGACCAGCCAGGGGATGTGGCGCAGATGGCCGGGCAGATCGAGCAGGCCTGGGGCGCACTGGACCAGGTCATTCTCAATGCCGGCACCTGCGAATACCTGGAACCGGGGCACTTCGACCCGGCGCTGGTCGAGCGGGTAATGCGCACCAACCTGACCGGTACCAGCCTTTGCCTGGCCGCCGCCCTGCCCTTGCTGCGCCGTGGCCGGCAGCCGCACCTGGTGGTCATGGGCAGCTCGGTCAGCTGGCTGGCCTTGCCACGCGCAGGGGCCTATGGCGCGTCCAAGGCAGCCTTGCGCTACCTGGTCGAATCCCTGCGCATCGACCTGGCTGCCGAAGGCATCGACGTCACCCTGGTCAGCCCCGGTTTCGTCGACACGCCCCTGACACGCCGCAATGATTTCCCCATGCCCCAACTGTGGCGCGTCGAACGCGCCGCCGACCACATCATCACGCGCCTGCCGCGTCGCCCACTGGAGATTGCCTTCCCTGCCACCTTCACCCTGGTGCTGCGGTTGCTCGGCGCATTGCCGGCACGCCTGCGCCTCAGGCTGGGCCGCCATCTGGCGCGTCCCTCACAGGGCTGACCCATGCGCATCGCGATCATCGGCACCGGCATTGCCGGCCTCACCTGCGCCCACCTGCTGTCACGCCGAAACGAGGTCACGGTGTTCGAGGCAGCGCAGCGGGTTGGCGGGCATACCCATACCGTGGATGTGCAATGGCAGGGCCAACACTATGCCGTCGATACCGGCTTCATCGTGTTCAACGACTGGACCTACCCGCACTTCATCCGCCTGCTCACGCAACTGGGCGTCGCCTGGCGGCCGACGGAGATGAGTTTTTCGGTGCATGACCCGCGCACGGGGTTCGAGTACAACGGCCACGACCTGGACACCCTGTTCGCCCAACGGCGCAACCTGTTGTCTGCGGGGTTCTGGGGCATGCTGCGCGATGTGCTGCGCTTCAACCGGCAGGCGCCAGCCGACCTGGCTCAGCAGCGCATCGATGGCACCACCACCCTTGGCAACTATCTGCAAGCCCAAGGCTATGGCCGGCGTTTCATCGACCATTACATCGTGCCGATGGGGGCGGCTATCTGGTCGATGTCACCCACCGGCATGCTGGACTTCCCCTTGCAGTTCTTCGTGCGTTTCTGTCAAAACCACGGTTTGCTGTCGGTCAACCATCGCCCGCAATGGCAGGTGATCGAAGGTGGCTCGCGCGCCTACCTCACGCCCCTGTGCAAACCGTTTGCCGAGCGGATTCGCCTGGGCTGCCCGGTACAACAGGTAAAACGTGACGTAAGCGGCGTCACGGTTACCTGGCCAGGCAGCAGCGAACGCTTCGACAAAGTCGTGTTCGCCTGCCACAGCGACCAGGCCCTGGCCCTGCTGGCACCGCCCAGCGAAGCAGAACGCGCCATCCTGGGGGCCATCCGCTACGCCAGCAACGATGTGGTGCTGCACACCGACTCGCGCCTGCTGCCCCAACGGCGTAAAGCATGGGCCAGCTGGAACTACCGCCTGGGCGACAACGCGCAGGCGCCCGCCGCACTGACCTACAACATGAACATCCTCCAGGGCATCCGGGCACCGACCACGTTTTGCGTCAGCCTCAACCAGACGGCACTTGTGGACCCGACACAGGTACTCGCCCGCTTCGACTACGCGCACCCGCAATACAGCCTGGCCGCGCTGGCAGCACAGGCCCGCCAACACGAACTGCAAGGGCCATTGCACAGCTATTACTGCGGCGCTTACTGGGCCAACGGCTTTCACGAAGACGGTGTGCTGAGCGCGCTGAGCGTGGCCCGGCATTTTGGAGAACAGCTGTGAACAGCAGCCTGTGCCAAGGGTGGGTCAGCCACAAGCGCCTGAGCCCAAGGCCGCATGCGTTTCGCTATCGGGTTGGCATGTTCTACCTGGACCTGAACGAACAACAGCAGCTGCTGAGCCTGTGTCGCTGGCTTGGGCGCTCACGGCTGGCGCCCCTGTGCTGGCGCGAAACCGACTACCTGCCAGCGCTGACCCGCCAAGGTAAACCCTTGGCCGAAGCCGCCCGGCAACTGGTCGGCCAAGCCATTGGCCAGGTGCCCGAAGGCGCCGTGCACCTGCTTACCCAACCGCGCTGCTGGGGGTTGTCCTTCAACCCGGTGAGCACCTACTTCTGCCATGACCAACAGGGCCAGCTGATAGCCGTGCTGCTGGAGGTACGCAACACCCCATGGCGTGAACGCTTCCACTATGTGCTGCCGGTTGAGGGTGGCCTGGCGCAACCCTTTTCCGTGGCCAAGGCCTTTCATGTTTCGCCGTTCATGCCGCTGGACATGGAGTACCGCCTGCGCTTCGTCCTCGATGCACAGCGGGTGCGCATCCACATGGAAAACTGGCGCGCCGGGTACAAGGTGTTCGAAGCAGACCTGGCGCTGCTACGCCAGCCGCTGGACCGCGCCGGCTTGCAGCGGCACATCCTCACCTTCCCCTGGATGAGCCTGCGCACCCTCACCGGCATTTACTGGCAGGCACTGCGCCTGCTGCTCAAGCGCACGCCCGTGCACGACCACATTGCCAGCCAGCACGATCTGGCACTCGGCCAACCCACATGCGAGGAGCCCGACCATGCCCGAACCGACCTTGAGCGTTAGCAAATCGACCAGCATTTCCCCACTGCTCGGCAGCCTGGCCAAACATGCAGTGCTCGCACAATTGCGCCAGTTGCGCCATGGCAATTTGCGCCTGATCAGCCAAGGCCAGCAATGGACATTCGGCGACGTCGCCAGCCGGCTGTATGCAGAAGTCGAGGTCGTTGACGAGGCGGCTTGGGGCCTGGTCGCCGGCAATGGCTCGATTGGTGCCGGGGAAGGCTATATCCACGGTTACTGGCGCAGCCCGGACCTTGCCGCAGTCACCCGGCTGTTCGTGGCCAATCTGGATGTGCTGGATGCCATGGAGGGCGGCCTGGCACGCCTGGCGCGTCCGGCTCTGCGCCTGCTGCACCGCCTGAACCGCAACAGCCGGCGCGGCGCACGGCGCAATATCCTGGCGCACTACGACCTGGGCAACGACCTGTTCGAGCGCCTGCTCGACCCCACCATGATGTACTCTGCCGCGCAATTCGACAGCCCGGCGCAAACGCTGGAACAAGCCCAGACCAACAAGCTGCAGCGCATTTGCCAAAAGCTTGAACTCAAGCCCGAGGACCACTTGCTGGAAATCGGCAGCGGTTGGGGCAGCCTGGCCATCCACGCCGCCCGGCAGCATGGCTGCCGGGTCACCACCACCACCCTCTCGGCGGCGCAGCACGCCCACACCCTGCAGCGGGTAAAGGCCCTGGGCCTGGAGCAGCGCATCACCGTGCTGCACGAAGACTACCGCGACCTGCGCGGGCGTTTCGACAAGCTGGTGTCGATCGAGATGATCGAAGCCGTCGGCCACCGCTACCTGCCCACGTACTTTCGCCAGTGCGCTTCGCTGCTCAAGGACGACGGGCTGATGCTGGTGCAGGCCATTACCATCCGCGACCAGCGCTACGCCCAGGCCAGGCGTTCAGTGGATTTCATCCAGCGCTACATTTTCCCCGGCGGCGCCTTGCCCTCGCTGAGCGTGCTGCTGGATACCGCCAGCCGCCAGACCGCCCTGAACCTGGTGCACCTGGAAGACTTTGGCCAGGACTATGCGCGCACCCTGCGCCACTGGCGCGACAACCTGCGGTCGGCGCGTGCGGAGCTGATGGCGCTGGGGTATGACGATACCTTCCAGCGCTTGTGGGAGTTCTACCTGTGCTATTGCCAGGGCGGTTTCGAGGAGCGGACCATCGGCGTGGCCCAATTGCTCTGGGCCGCACCGCAGGCGCGTCGGGCACCGCTGCTGGACCGGTGCTGACGCAAGCCTACAGTTGCACCAGCCGCTCACGCAGAAAATCGACAAACCCCTTTACCGGCCGGGCCACCTGACGGTGTTGCGGATACACCGCCGATAGCTGCAATGCCGGTGGCGTCCAGTCTTCCAGCACACTCAACAGCCGCCCGGCCGCCAACGCCTGCCCCACGATGAAGGTCGGCAGATACGTCACCCCCATCCCGGCGATGGCTGCATCCCGAAGCAACTCACCGTTGTTCGCACGCATCCGCCCGGCCACCTGAATCGCCTGCGCTTTGCCGCCCTGGCGAAACTGCCACTGCACCTGACGCGAATGCCCATAAGGCAGGCAGTCGTGCCCTGCCAGTTCATCCGGTGCTGTCGGCACGCCCCGCGCTTGCAGGTAATCCGGGCTCGCACAGTACACCCGCTCGACACTGGCAATGCGCCGCGCAATCAGGCTGGAATCCTCCAGCGCGCCAATGCGCAGAGCCAGGTCGTAACCCTCGCCGATCAGGTCGACGGCCCGGTCACTCAGGTCTACCTCCACATCCACCTGAGGGTGCAATTGCAGGAACTCGGTCAGCAGGCAGCCCAGGTGAGCCATGGCGAACGACAGCGGCGCGCTCAGGCGCAAGGTGCCACGCAACGCCTGGGCCTGGCCGCTGATGTCGTGCTCCACCTGCTGCACTTCACTCAGCAGGCGCAGGGCCGACTGGTAGTAGTGCTGGCCCAGCGGCGTGGCGTCCAACCGCCGGGTAGAGCGGTTCAGCAGGCGCACGCCAAGACGCTCTTCAAGCTGCATCAGGCGCCGGCTGACCGATTGCTTGGACATCCCCAGGCGGTCGGCGGCGGCGGTGAAGCTACCGGCTTCCATGACCTGGGCAAAGATCCGCATGTCTTCGTAAGGGTTCATTGTCTCGCTCTTGGTGACAGTCAAACGCTTTATAGCGGCTTTTTCTCATCAGTGCATCTCCCTAATCTACGCACAGGTCGCAGCGATGGCCCAGCAGGCCAGGCAAGACGCCCATTACCAACACTTGCATAGAAAAGGATTCGCTCATGAACATTGTCCACAAAGCCCTCACCGCTTCGCTTCTGGCCCTGTCCGTCTCCAGCGCCTTTGCCGCTGGCAGCCCAGGTGTCGAGCAACACACCCAGGCCTTCCTCCAGGCCCTGGAACAAGGCGGCGGCAAGCCACTGGAGCAACTCAGCCCGAAAGACGCCCGCGCAGTGCTCACCGGCGCCCAGGCTTCGGTGAAAGTCGACCTCTCCGGTATCGAGGTAAAAGAGCGCACCATCCAGGCCAACGGCGAGTCGATCAAGCTGCAAGTGGTACGCCCGGCCAACGTCAAGGGCGACCTGCCGGTGTTCATGTTCTTCCACGGTGGCGGCTGGGTACTCGGTGACTTCCCGACCCACCAGCGACTGATCCGCGACCTGGTGGTCGGCTCCGGCGCGGTGGCGGTTTATGTGGACTACACCCCCTCGCCAGAGGCGCACTACCCGACGGCGATCAACCAGGCCTATGCCGCCACCCGCTGGGTGGCTGAGCATGGCAAGGAAATCGGCGTTGACGGCAAACGCCTGGCCGTAGCCGGCAACAGCGTGGGCGGCAACATGGCTGCGGTGGTAGCACTCAAGGCCAAAGAGGCCGGCACCCCTGCCCTGCGCTTCCAGCTGCTGCTGTGGCCGGTGACCGATGCCAGCTTCGAGACGGCATCGTACAAACAGTTTGCCGAAGGGCACTTCCTGACCACCGGGATGATGAAATGGTTCTGGGACAACTACACCACCGATGCCAACGCCCGGGCACAAATCTACGCTTCGCCGCTGCGGGCCAGCAGTGAACAGCTGAAGGGGTTGCCGCCAGCGCTGGTGCAGACCGCCGAATTCGATGTGCTGCGCGATGAGGGTGAAGCGTATGCCCGCAAGCTGAATGCGGCCGGCGTGACCGTGACTTCGGTGCGCTACAACGGGATGATTCATGACTATGGGCTGTTGAACCCGTTGAGCCAGGTGCCGGCGGTGAAGGCGGCGATGAGGCAAGCGGGCACCGAACTTAAAGTGCATCTGCAGTGAGTCGATAAGCAAAAGACCCGCCTAGGCGGGTCTTTTGCTTCTATTGCGGAAATGGCCCGCAGGCTTCAATGAATCTGCCATCGGTGCGGCTATCGATGGCACCGTCCGCCCCGATGTAAATATCGATCCTGGGCCACTTGGGTTTGGCCCGAATGCAGTGCCACTTTCCACGGTTGTTCCAATCGAGCTGCATGAAAAATTGGTCGTTCGGGAAGATGTGACCGGGGCCGCCGGTGGTTTCGCCTGGGTATATCTCACCTTTTGAAATGTCATCTTGAACATTCAAGATATATCCAAGACGCCCCTGGCCCTTGTCAGAAAAATGAAAACTTACCCAGGGTGTAGCGACATACCAAAAGACGATTGGGGCAAGCATTATCGCGACCACCCAGCGCCAGAAATGCCGTTCCTGGTGACTAGCAGACATAGTCACACAATCTCCTGAGACCTTAAAACCCAGAAGCTAGCATTAAAATGCCCCCCTCAAACCGCACACCGTTCAGTCGAGACCAATCCTACAACCGCTGAAAAAAAGACCGTAAGAGTCGTCCTACAATTGTCACTAAAAACAATACAGTAATACTTGTTCTAGCTAATTTTTATATCGCAATAGTGACAGTAA
This sequence comes from Pseudomonas sp. LLC-1, assembly GCF_002992185.1. Lineage (NCBI taxonomy): Bacteria > Pseudomonadati > Pseudomonadota > Gammaproteobacteria > Pseudomonadales > Pseudomonadaceae > Pseudomonas > Pseudomonas sp. LLC-1. The sequence continues at coordinate 41,590 of NZ_LUVY01000028.1, forward strand.
GATCCTCCCATCAACAGCACGGCAGCCCTCCCGGCCCCGGCTTTCAAGGAGAATCACCATGCTCACCCTACGCAACGCCCAAGACCGTGGCCTGGCCTTCCATGGCTGGTTGAAGTCCTTCCACACCTTCTCGTTCGGCCATTACCGCAACCCGGACGAGCAAGGTTTCTCCGACCTGCTGGTGATCAACGACGACCGCGTCATCGCTGGCAAGGGCTTTGGCCAACACCCTCACCGCGACATGGAAATTTTCAGCTACGTGCTGGAAGGCGCGTTGGAGCACAAGGACACGCTGGGTACCGGCTCGGTGATACGCCCGGGCGATGTGCAACTGATGAGCGCAGGCCACGGCGTGGCCCATAGCGAGTTCAACCACAGCCAGGCGCAGCCGGTGCACTTTCTGCAGATCTGGATCGTGCCGAACGTGCAAGGCGCAACACCGCGTTACCAGCAACAGCATTTCAGCGCCGAGGAAAAGCGCGGCAAGCTACGCCTGATCATCTCGCCGGACGGTGCCGAGGGGTCGTTGCAGGTCAGGCAGAATGCGCGGGTGTATGCCGGTTTGTTCGACGGTGACGAACGCGCCACGCTGACCTTGCCGGAAAACCGCCATGCCTATGTGCATGTGGCCCGGGGTAGCATCGAGCTCAATGGGCAACTGCTGAATGAAGGGGATGGCGTGCGGGTCAGGCAGGAACAAATGCTGGAACTGGGTAATGGGGTGGATGCCGAGGTGCTGGTGTTTGACCTGAGGCCGCATGAACTGCCAGGTATGCCATAAACAGGACCGGCCCTTTCGCGGGTAAACCCGCGAAAGGGCCATCAGCCCAAACTCAGGGTTCAAACCCTTCGACAATGATCACCTCTGCCTTCGCCACGCCCTGGCGATGGCTGCAGGCCTCCTGATACAGCTCAGACCGGTAGCACGCCACTGCCTGCTCGTACGAATCGAACTCGATCACCACGCTACGCTGAGGGGTAGGCCGCCCTTCCATCGCCTCGCTGCGCCCGCCACGGGCCAGGAAGCGGCCGCCGAACGCCTTGAAGGCAGCCGGGGCGCGCTGAGTGTACTGCTGGTATTGCTCGGGGTCGGTCACGTCAACATGGGCGATCCAATAGGCCTTCATGCGCTGCTCTCCTGTTACGGCGATATTTGTGTATGATGGTATACCATAAAAATCACCCCACCACAGTGAGCGTGCAACATGGCTTTCAACACCATCGAGGAACTTCTCGAGGACTACCGGCAAGGCAAGATGGTCCTGCTGGTGGATGACGAGGACCGGGAAAACGAAGGCGACCTGCTGATCGCCGCCGAGCGTTGCGACGCCCAGGCCATCAACTTCATGGCCCGTGAAGCACGTGGCCTGATCTGCCTGACCCTGACCGACGAACACTGCCAGCGCTTGGGCCTGGAGCAGATGGTGCCGGCCAATGGCAGCGTGTTCAGCACAGCGTTTACCGTGTCGATCGAAGCGGCCACTGGCGTCACTACCGGCATTTCCGCCGCCGACCGGGCACGCACCGTGGCCGCGGCCATGGCCCCTGACGCTCGCCCAGAAGACCTGGTGCAACCCGGCCACATTTTCCCCCTGCGCGCCCGCGAAGGCGGCGTGCTGACCCGTGCCGGCCACACCGAAGCCGGCTGCGACCTGGCCCGCCTGGCCGGCTTCAGCCCGGCCTCGGTGATTGTCGAAGTGCTCAACGACGACGGCACCATGGCCCGCCGCCCGGACCTTGAAGTGTTCGCCGCGCAGCATGGCATCAAGATCGGCACCATCGCCGACCTGATCCACTACCGCCTGAGCACCGAGCAGACCATCAAGCGCATCGGTGAACGCGAGCTGCCGACCGTGCATGGCACCTTCCGCCTGGTCACCTATGAAGACCGCATCGAAGGCGGCGTGCACATGGCCATGGTCATGGGTGATATCCGCCGCGAGCAGCCGACCTTGGTGCGGGTGCATGTGATCGACCCGCTGCGCGACCTGGTAGGTGCCGAATACGCCGGGCCAGCCAACTGGACGTTATGGGCGGCCTTGCAGAAGGTGGCCGAGGAAGGGGCTGGCGTAGTGGTGATCCTGGCCAACCATGAATCCTCCCAAGCCCTGCTGGAGCGCGTACCGCAGCTGACCCATCCGGTGCGCCCTTATCAGCGCGGGCAATCGAAGGTGTACTCCGAAGTGGGCACCGGAGCACAGATTCTGCAGGACCTGGGCGTGGGCAAGCTGCGCCATCTGGGGCCTCCGCTGAAGTATGCCGGGCTGGCGGGGTATGAACTGGAGGTGGTGCAGAGCATTCCGTTCGAGCCCGGGATGCTCGGCTGAAAACACATAAGCATCTGATTTGGCGGGGCCCTGCGGGGCCCCGCAGCGTTTCTGAACGGGCGGAGTGATGGCCGGTCGCCTCATACCTCTTGCCAAAAGTTTGGAATACCATAATATGATATCCCGTAGACCTTGAATCTGCAGGCCGGCACCTACAATTACAAACGGCCACCCAGACACTTTGTTTTAGCTGCTCCCCGAACACTGTTGGCGGGCGCATCACAAGCCCCGCCTCGAATAACAAAAGCAACGAGGGCGTAACCATGCTGTTGAGCAAACGTGTAACCGCAGTGCTGTCCGCCAGCCTGCTGACCCTGGCCTGTCAAGCCGCCGTGGCCGCTGACAGCCTGAATTTCGTCAGCTGGGGCGGTACCACCCAGGACGCCCAGAAAGAAGCGTGGGCCGTCCCCTTCACCAAAGCCACCGACATCAAAGTCGTCCAGGACGGCCCCACCGACTACGGCAAGCTCAAGGCCATGGTCGAAAGCGGCAACGTGCAGTGGGACGTGGTCGATGTCGAAGCCGACTTTGCCCTGCGTGCCGCCAGCGAAGGCCTGCTGGAACCCCTCGATTTCAACCAGATCAAACGTGACAAGATCGACCCGCGTTTCGTTTCCGACCACGGCGTTGGCTCGTTCTTCTTCTCCTTCGTGCTGGGCTACAACGAAGGCAAGCTCGGTGCCAACAAGCCTGTGGACTGGACCGCGCTGTTCGACACCAAGACCTACCCCGGCAAACGCGCCCTGTACAAATGGCCGAGCCCTGGCGTGCTGGAACTGGCCCTGCTGGCCGACGGCGTAGCGCCCGACAAGCTGTACCCGCTGGACCTGGACCGCGCCTTCAAGAAACTCGACACCATCAAGAAAGACATCGTCTGGTGGGGCGGCGGCGCCCAGTCGCAACAGCTGCTGGCCTCGGGTGAGGCTTCGCTCGGCCAGTTCTGGAACGGCCGCGTCTACGCCCTGCAGCAAGATGGCGCACCAGTGGGCGTGAGCTGGAAACAGAACCTGGTCATGGCCGACTTCCTGGTCATTCCCAAAGGCGCCAAGAACAAGGACGCGGCCATGAAGTTCCTGGCCAACGCCAGCAGCGCCGAAGGCCAGGCCGAGTTCGCCAACAAGACCGCCTACGCGCCAGTGAACGTCGACAGCGTGGCCAAGCTGAACAAAGACCTCGCACCGAACCTGCCCACTGCCTACGCCCAGGACCAGGTCACCCTGGACTTCGCCTACTGGGCCAAGAACGGCCAGGCCATCGCGGCCCGCTGGAATGAGTGGTTGGTCAAATGAAAGTCGCCATCAACGCCCTGCATAACGCGCAAGGTGCCCCCACGGGCACCGGCGCCTCGGGTACAACACCCCGCCGCGCCAGTCTGAGCCAGCGCTGGAAGGGCAGCCGCAACCTGCTGCCGGCCCTGCTGTTCCTTGGCCTGTTCTTCTTCGCCCCGCTGGTCGGCCTGTTGCTGCGCGGGGTGCTGGAGCCAACGCCGGGGCTGGGCAACTACGAGCAGTTGTTCGCCAACTCGGCCTACGCACGGGTGCTGTTCAACACCTTCTCGGTGGCCGGTGTGGTGACCCTGATCAGCGTGCTGCTGGGCTTTCCGCTGGCCTGGGCGATCACGCTGGTGCCAAAAGGCTGGGGCCGCTGGTTGCTGAACATCGTGCTGCTGTCGATGTGGACCAGCCTGCTGGCACGCACCTACTCGTGGCTGGTGCTGCTGCAAAGTTCGGGGGTGATCAACAAGGCGTTGATGGCCATGGGCATCATCGATGCCCCGCTGGAAATGGTGCACAACCTCACCGGCGTGGTGATCGGCATGAGCTACATCATGATCCCGTTCATCGTGCTGCCGCTGCAGGCGACCATGCACGCCATCGACCCGATGGTGCTGCAGGCCGGTTCCATCTGCGGCGCCAGCCCGTGGACCAACTTCTGGAAGGTGTTTCTGCCGCTGTGCCGTTCGGGGCTTTTCTCCGGGGCGCTGATGGTGTTCGTGATGTCGCTCGGTTACTACGTCACCCCGGCGCTGCTGGGCGGGGCGCAGAACATGATGCTGCCCGAATTCATCATCCAGCAGGTGCAATCGTTCCTCAATTGGGGCCTGGCCAGCGCCGCCGCCGCACTGCTGGTGGTGATCACCCTGGTGCTCTTCTACCTGTACCTGAAGCTGCAGCCGGAATCCCCGGTTGGCAATGCGAGGTAAACCGCCATGCTCCTGTCTCCCAATGCCATGGGCCGCCCGCTGCGCACGGGCCTGTACCTGACCACCGGGGTCATTGCGGCCTTCCTGCTGCTGCCGGTGGTGTTCATCGTGTTGCTGTCGTTCGGCTCGTCCCAGTGGCTGGTGTTCCCGCCACCGGGCTGGACCTTCAAGTGGTACGGCCAGTTCTTCTCCAACCCGGAGTGGATGGACGCCGCGCTGGCCAGCCTCAAGGTGGCCGTGCTCACCACCATTGCCGCCGTGCTGCTGGGCCTGCCCAGCGCATTCGCCCTGGTGCGTGGCCGCTTCCCGGGCCGCGAGCTGCTGTACGGGCTGTTCACCATGCCGATGATCGTGCCACTGGTGATCATCGCCGTGGCGGTGTACGCCCTGTTCCTCAAGCTCGGCTACACCGGCACGCTGTTCGCCTTCGTGGTCAGCCATGTGATCGTTGCCCTGCCCTTCACCATCATCTCGATCATCAACTCGCTGAAGCTGTTCGACCAGTCGATCGAGGATGCCGCGGTGATCTGCGGTGCTTCGCGCCTGCAGGCCATCTTCAAGGTCACCTTCCCGGCCATTCGCCCGGGGATGATCGCTGGCGGCCTGTTCGCCTTCCTGGTGTCGTGGGATGAAGTGGTGCTGAGCGTGATGATGGCCAGCCCCGACCTGCAGACCCTACCGGTGAAGATGTGGACCACCCTGCGCCAGGACCTGAGCCCGGTCATTGCCGTGGCCTCGACGCTGCTGATCGGCCTGTCGCTGTTTGTCATGTTCATTGCCGCCGCCTTGCGCCGGCGCACCGAAACAAACGCCTGAGCGCGCGGAGAAAACAACAATGAGTGCAGTGATCAAAGACAACGCGCCCGGCAAGACCCTGGTCAGCCTGCGCGGCCTGAACAAGCACTACGGCGACTTCACCGCCGTGGACAACCTCGACCTGGAAATCCAGGACGGCGAGTTCCTGACCTTCCTCGGCTCCAGCGGCTCGGGCAAATCCACCACCCTATCGATGCTGGCCGGCTTCGAAACGCCCAGCAGCGGCGAGATCCTGGTCGATGGCCAGTCGCTGGTGAACGTGCCGCCGCACAAGCGTGATATCGGCATGGTGTTCCAGCGCTACTCGCTGTTCCCGCACCTGAACGTGCGCGACAACATTGCCTTCCCGCTGGCCATTCGCAAGCTCAACGCTGCCGAAACCGCCAAGCGTGTCGATGCCATGCTCAAGCTGGTGCAACTGGAGAAGTTCGCCCACCGCAAGCCCTCGCAGATGTCCGGTGGCCAGCAACAGCGTGTGGCCATTGCCCGGGCGCTGGTGTACGAGCCACGCATCCTGTTGATGGACGAACCGCTCGGTGCGCTGGACAAAAAGCTGCGCGAAGACCTGCAGGACGAGCTGCGCCAGCTGCACCGCCGGCTGGGCATCACCATCGTCTACGTCACCCACGACCAGGAAGAGGCCATGCGCCTGTCCCAGCGCATCGCCATCTTCAGCCACGGCAAGATTGTCGGCCTGGGCACCGGTTACGACCTGTACCAGAACCCGCCGAATGCCTTTGTCGCGTCGTTCCTGGGCAACTCCAACTTCCTGCGTATCAAGGCCAGCAGCAACGGCGCGGGCAGTTTCGAGGGCCAGCCGGTGGCCATTCGCCTGACGCCGGGCCTTACCGCCTCGCAGGATGCCCTGATCATGGTGCGCCCGGAAAAAGCCCTGGCCTTGACCGCCGAACAGGCTGCGCGCGAGCCGCTGCCGGCGGGCTGGAACGAAGTCAGTGCCAAGGTTGGCGAAGTGCTGTTCCTGGGTGAGAGCCAGACCTGCCATGTGGTGACGGCGGGTGGCACGGAGTTGACGGTGAAAGCGCTGTCGGCTTCGGGTATGCCTATGCAACCGGGCGACAGCGTGAAAGTGCGCTGGGCGGTGGCGGATGCATGTATCTATACCGAGTGGGCCGAAAGTGATTTGAGCAAGTCGGCCGGGGCGCATTGAGATCGCGGGGGCCGTTTTGCGGCCCCTACTGACTGTCACATGATCATCACGCCACTGTCGTAATCTGCCGGCCAACTCTATGCCATAGGCCTCCCGGCATGCTGCGCCTGCTTGTCTTGCTGCTCACCCTGCTACCGCTAGCGACCCTGGCCGAGCCCGCTCACCTGCGTGTCCAAGGCTCCAACACCATCGGCGCCGCCTTGCTGCCGGCACTGGTGCAGGGGCAATTGCGTGCGCAGCAAGCCACCGCCATCCACCAGCAACCGGGCAACGTCGCCAACGAGACCGTAATCACCGCGCGGGACGATCATGGCCAGCCGGTACGCATCGATGTTGCCGCCCATGGTTCCAGCACCGGCTTCGTCGCCCTCGGCCGTGGCGACGCCGACCTGGCGGCCGCCTCGCGGCCGATCAACGACAGCGAAGTGCATCAGTTGCGCGCTCTGGGCGACCTGCGCGCTGCCAGCGCCGAACAAGTCATCGGCCTGGACGGTGTGGCGGTCATCGTCCACCCCGACAACCCGCTGCCACAATTGACCACCCAGCAACTGGCGCAGGTTTTTTCCGGGCAGATCCAGCGCTGGGAGCAATTGGGCATTGCTGGCGGCGCCATCCACCTCTATGCCCGTGACGACCGCTCCGGCACGTACGAGACGTTCAAGGCGCTTGTGCTGGAGCCCCTGCACGACGAACTATCAGCCAAGGCGCGGCGCTTCGAGTCCAGCGACGAGCTGGCTTCGCAAGTAGCCACCGACCGTCAGGCCATCGGCTTCAGCAGCCTGGCTGCGGTACACGGGGCCAAGGTGCTGGCGGTGGCCGAAGGCGACGCACCGGCCATGTTGCCAGAGCGCGCGCTGGTGGCCAGCGAAGATTACCCGCTGTCACGGCGCCTGTACTTCTACTTGCCAGCCAACCCCAAGCCACAGGCCAAGGCCTTGGCCGATTTCGCCCAAAGCCCGGCTGGCCAGGCGATCGTTGCCCAGCAGGGTTTCGTGTCGCAGCAGATCAAGGCCCAGCCTGTTCCGCCCTTGTCCGATATGCCGCCACGCTATCGCACCCTGGCCCAGCAAGCGCAGCGGCTGAGCGTGAACTTCCGCTTTCAGGAAGGCAGCGCCAGCCTCGACAACAAGGCCCTGCGCGATGTGCAGCGGGTGGTCGAATACCTGCGCCAGGCCGGCAAGTTGCAGAGCAAGGCCGTGCTGGTAGGGTTTGGCGACCCCAAGGAAACGCCCGGTCGCGCTGCCCTGCTCTCCCGCCTGCGCGCCCAGGCGGTGCGCCGCGAGCTGGCACGCGATGGTGTGGAGGTGCTTGAGGTAACGGGCATGGGCGATGAACTGCCAGTGGCCGGCAATGAACTGGAGCAAGGGCGCCTGCGTAACCGTCGGGTAGAGGTGTGGGTGTATTGAAGCCGTGATTACGGCCCTGGCAAAGAAATGTAACAGCTCCCCATTCGGCATCCATGGCAAACGGGTCTAGGCTCAAGCCCATGTGATACCGGGCCCCTCTGACGGCTGCCAAGCCGCCATGTCGGATCACTGTTGCCAAGCAACGTCGACATTCAAGGAGGGGCTCATGACAGCTCTGCACGCATTCCTCACCACCCCCGTTCTCGGTACCAGCGCCTGGTTGTGGCTGGTGTTCATGGCCATCGTCATCGGTTTGCTGGTGCTCGACCTGGGCGTGCTGCACCGGCACGACCGGGAAATCGAAATGCGCGAAAGCCTGCTGCTGTATTCGGGCTATTTCAGCGTCGGTGTACTGTTCGGCGCCGGGGTCTGGTATCAGCTGGGCGCCCAGTCGGCGCTGGAGTTCTACACCGGCTTCCTGGTCGAGCAGTCGCTGTCGATGGACAACGTGTTCGTCATGGCGATGATCTTCAGCTACTTCGCCATCCCCCGCCGCTACCAGCACCGCGTACTGTTCTGGGGCATCCTGGGGGTGGTGTTCCTGCGGGCGATCATGATCGGCGTGGGCGCGGCGCTGGTGCAGAACTTTGCCTGGGTCTTGTACCTCTTCGGCGCCTTCCTGCTGTTCACCGGGGTGAAGATGGCGCTGTCGAAAGAAGACAGCCACCCGGACCTGGCCAACAACCCGATCATCAAGTTCGTACGCCGGCACATGCGGGTCACCGACCAGATCCACGGCTCGCACTTCTTCATACGCCAGACCCCGCCCGGGCACAGCAAGGCCCTGCGCTATGCCACCCCGTTGTTTCTGGCGCTGGTGCTGATCGAACTGGCCGACCTGGTGTTCGCCGTCGACAGCGTGCCGGCGATCTTCGCCATTACCCAGGACCCGTTCATCGTTTACACCTCGAACATCTTCGCCATCCTTGGGCTGCGCTCGCTGTACTTCGCGCTGTCGGCGCTGATGCACCGGTTCGTTTACCTCAAGTACGCGCTGGCGTTGGTGTTGATCTTTATTGGCTGCAAGATTTTCTACCACGGCATGGTGGGCAAGGTGCCAGCGTTGCTGTCGTTGGGGGTGACATTCGGGTTGCTGCTGGGTGGGGTGGTGGTTTCGTTGGTCAAGACGCGCAAAAAAAACGAAGTTAATCGAGGCCAAATGGAAGGACCCTGATCGTGAATAGCTCACTAGAGCGCTCCCAGGTGACGTACGTCCGCCTGGAAGCCGCTCTAGGGTTCACTACGCTTTGGAGAGCTCGGCTACTGCAACTGCAATCGCAATCCAAACAAACCCGACAATTGACAGCCACACCGAAATCCCAAGCCTTCGTTTGAGCTTTGGAGGAAATGCTTTTAACTCATTAACATCCAACTTGCCATAACGCAACGCCAATCCAGGGAACGTGACAAGACCACCTATATTGCAAACCAGCAGCCATCGCCACTTCAAGCTTGAAGTCCCCCAAGCCACCTTCACTTGCTCTAGATAAGGGTTACTCGTAATCGCTGAGCAGGCAACGTGAAAGTCACGTGATAGCGTGATGTAAAGGTTAATGGAAGCACCTAGCAGGCCAATGACAAAAGGGGTAATCATAAACAGGAGTTTCATAACGAAAGGCCAGGTTTCAAAGCTCATCATTTGGAGCCTCATAGATGAGTTCCCCGATAGCCCCGCCGGCCATTTCTCCCAACTTTGCGCCCGTTAAACTACCCGTGCCTACGACCAAGATCCCACACACTGGAACTGCAAGCCCCCCAGTACCTACGCTAAAAACGGCACATAACGTGCCAGCCGCGGCGCCAGCCAATGCTGCCCCCGCCATCCCTCCGCCCACCCCCATGCTGAATGACCCGGTTTCAACATATCGAATTTTTGCACAGGCTTCTTCGCTTCCAGCGCGACACACTTCCTCAACTTTAAGAAAAGAAGAAGCCCCACCCAGTCCAATTGCAGCATGTCCACCGTAACTAAGGTATTTGCTGAACCGCGCCACCTTATCCAGATGCGTCGCGTACCCAGGAATCTGCCCTGGCCCGCCCGCTTTCGACCAATGATGCACAAGGCTCTTGGTGGAAATATTCAAGCTTTTCTTTAGTCGCTCATAGCTTCCTAGGTTCAGTTGTTTGTTAAGCAACGCTAACTTCAACTGACTATCCAGTTGTCGCAGAAGCCGCCGACGCTCGGCAAAGAAGCCTGGGCTTTTCAAGTGGCCATGACGCATGAACTCCCGTTGGTGCAACTGCTCGATACTGGTCAATGTGTGACTGACCTGTTTCAACCCTTGATCCAGCATGTCCTTACCCACGCCCATGGACAGGCTGGCATCGCTGAGCAAACCGGCGATTTCGGCCTGGTGCTTCATCATGAAATCCGCTTCGGCGAAGTCGAGCACTTCCAGCGCACGCCGCGCATGCTGCGCTGCGGCCATCAGTTCTCCCTCTTCGCGTGTGCAGGCGTCACCGTTGTCAGGATCACCGATGACGAAAATTTCCCCTGCTTTGAACCCTTGTTCAAACGTCGGATTGAGCCGCTGCAATCGGGAAATCGGTAACGTGGCATCATGCTCGGCCAAGTGCAGCAGCACCTCGGGGAACGACATGCGCCGGGGAACCACATAGAAGCCAGGCTCCAGCGTACCGGGCAGTGCACCTATTACAGGTTGGGAGAAACGCTCCGGGTAGACCGCGTTTGACGGCTCGGAAAAGTGAGCATTGGCAAGCCCTGCTAGGGGCTGCATGGGTGGCGGTGCTTGATACAGCGGTGCGACCACCCGATTGCTGCCCGGCGAACAGCCACAGACAACCAACGCACCATCCATGGCCACTCGCTGTCCATCGGAAATGAAGTGGTCCACACCTTCGGCGACCATTCCCACCTGCCCACAAAGAGGGCATGGCGTGGTCTGGTCGCCTTCACGGAGCACCATTCGGCCTTCGTCCAGATAGCCGGCCCCTGTCGCAATACAAACGGCTCCAGTTGTGGTGATATCGCCGTCAACTGCCTGACCTTTTCCCTCTAGACTGACGCGCATCTACAAGCTCCCTTTGCGTGGTTGAGGTTCGAAACCTAACACCCGCAAGGCGGTTTCAAGCGCTTGGAGCAGAGAATCAGAAGCGTCCTACAGGTTACCCGAGCTTTGCTTAAAGTCCCTGTTCACGAGCACGCCCGCGAACAGGTAAGTAGCCACTGACGAAGCCATTACCGCCCGCTACGCAACATCTCCACCGGCACATATTTGCCAATCTCATACTTGCCAATCGCCGCGCGGTGCACTTCATCCGGCCCGTCAGCCAGGCGCAGGGTGCGTTGCATGGCATACATGTAGGCCAGTGGGAAATCGCCGCTCACCCCTGCCCCGCCATGGATCTGGATAGCCCGGTCGATCACTTTCAAGGCCACGTTCGGCGCCACCACCTTGATCTGCGCGATCTCGCTACGGGCCACCTTGTTGCCGACAGTGTCCATCATGTAAGCCGCTTTCAGCGTCAGCAGCCGGGCCATGTCGATCTCCATACGCGAGTCGGCAATCTTGTCGACGTTGCCACCCAGCCGTGCCAGTGGCCGGCCAAAGGCGGTGCGTTCCACCGAGCGCTTGCACATCAGTTCCAACGCACGTTCGGCCATGCCGATCGAACGCATGCAGTGGTGGATACGGCCAGGGCCAAGGCGACCCTGGGCAATCTCGAAACCGCGGCCCTCACCGAGAATCACGTTTTCATACGGCACCCGCACGTTTTCGAAGAGCACTTCGGCGTGACCGTGGGGAGCATCGTCATAGCCGAACACCGGCAGCGGGCGGACGATCTTCACACCGGGCGCATCGGTGGGTACCAGTACCATCGAGTGCTGCTGGTGGCGCGGCCCCTCAGGGTCAGACAGGCCCATGAAGATCATCACCTTGCAACGCGGGTCGCAGGCGCCGGAGGTCCACCACTTGCGGCCGTTGATCACCCACTCGTCACCGTCACGCACGGCCGTGGCGGCCATGTTGGTGGCGTCCGAGGAGGCCACGTCCGGCTCGGTCATGGCGAACGCCGAGCGGATCTCGCCACGCAGCAGCGGCTCCAGCCACTGGCGCTTCTGTGCTTCGCTGCCATAGCGCACCAGCACTTCCATGTTGCCGGTATCTGGCGCCGAGCAGTTGAACGGCTCCGGGCCAAGCAACGAGCGGCCCATGATTTCCGCCAACGGGGCGTACTCCAGGTTGCTCAGGCCGGCGCCGTATTCCGATTCAGGCAAGAACAGGTTCCATAGCCCTTCGGCTCGGGCTTTGGCCTTGAGCTCTTCCATGATTGCAGTGGGCTGCCAGCGGTCGCCCTCGGCGACCTGGCGCTCGAACACCGCTTCGGCGGGGTAGACATAGGCGTCCATGAACGCAGTGACGCGCTCGCGCAGTGCCTGGACCTTGGGCGAATAGGCGAAATCCATCGGGGCTACCTTCACGGTTCGGAGTACATGGGCCAGAGCCTAGAGCAGCATGCGCCCATCCACCTAGTCTATTTTCCGCGTGTATAAACATTCATAACCGATATATGATCGGCCAATAACTCCAACAAAGAGCGGCGCCCATGAACCTCAGCAAGGTCGACCTCAACCTGTTCATCGTGTTCGATGCGATCTACACCGAAGCCAACCTGACCCGCGCCGGGCAGATTGTAGGTATCACGCAGCCAGCGGTGTCCAACGCCCTTTCGCGGTTGCGCGAAACCTTCAACGACCCGCTGTTCGTGCGCACCGCACAAGGCATGGTGCCCACGCCCATGGCGCAGAACATCATCGGCCCGGTGCGCAACGCCCTGGCACTGCTACGTACATCGGTGCAGGAAAGCCGCATCTTCAACCCGCAACAGGCCAACAAGACCTTCCGCATCAGCATGACCGACCTGACCGAAGCAGTCATCCTGCCGCCGCTGTTCCAGCGCTTGCGCCGCCTGGCGCCGGCGGTGCTGATCGAGAGTTTCCTGTGCAAGCGCCGCGAAACCACCAAGGAACTTGCCGCCGGCCGCCTGGACTTCGCCATCGACGCCCCGCTGAACACCGACCCGCAGGTACGCCACGTCAAGCTGATGCAAGACCGTTATGTCTGTGCCTTGCGCCAGGGCCACCCGCTGGCCGACAGCAAGCTGACCCTCGACAGTTACCTGGGCATGACCCACATCCATATCTCCAGCCGCCGTAACGGCCTGGGCTATGTCGACCTGGCGCTGGGCAAGATGGGCGTACAGCGCAAAGTGGCCTTGCGCTCACAGCACTACCTGATGGCTTCGCAGGTATTGCAGCAAACCGACATGGCGATGACCGTGCCCGAGCGCTTCGCCCGCCGCCATCAACTGCGCTATCACCCCCTTCCGGTGGAAGTACCCGCGCTCGAAACGCACCTGTACTGGCATGAAAGCACCGACCAGGACCCGGCCAACCGCTGGATGCGTGAGCAAATCACCGAACTGTGCGAACGTGTGGTGGCCGAGGAAGAAAGAGCGTCGGAGCCTGCCTGAAGATGCGCACGAGGGATCGCTCATAGCCGCCACGGAGGAAAAAATCCTACAAAGATACAAATAGATAGAAAATCTATGTGGCGGCACTCAAAGATCCACTGTGGGAAGTAAAAAAATTCTCTCAGGTGGCGGATACGCTTACGCCATCAATCGCCGATTTCACGGCGACAGACATGGACCTGCCTCAATGCCTAGCGCCCCGCTCTACTTTGATTACGCCGCCACCACTCCAGTCGACGACCGGGTCATCGAAACCATGCTCGCCAGTCTTGGCAGCCAAGCCAACTTCGGCAACCCGGCGTCCAGTGGTCATGCCTTCGGCCAGGCTGCCCGACAAGCCGTTGAGCACGCCCGCCAGCAAGTGGCCGAGCGCGTCGGCGCACACGTCGAGCGCCTGGTCTGGACTTCGGGCGCGACCGAGTCCAACAACCTGGCGCTAAAAGGCATTGCTCAAGGCGCCGGCCAGCCTGGGCACCTGATCACCAGCCAACTGGAACACAAAGCCGTGCTCGACACCGTGGCCGAACTGGAGCGCCAAGGCTGGGCCGTTACCCGCCTGGCCCCGGATGCCGCCGGCCTGATCCAGCCCGCCAGCGTACAGGCCGCACTGCGCCCCGATACCCGCCTGGTATCGTTGATGGCAGTCAACAATGAGCTGGGCACGGTCACCGACTTTGCCGCCATTGGTGAGCAGGTGCGTGCCCACGGTGCCTTGCTGCACGTGGACGCGGCGCAGGCCGTGGGCAAGCTGGCCATCGACCTGAACACGATGGCCGTGGACCTGATGTCGTTTTCGGCGCACAAGGTGTACGGGCCAAAAGGCATCGGCGCGCTGTACGTCGGGCCACGAGCACGTACGCTGATGCGTGCGCAGATGCACGGCGGCGGCCATGAACAGGGCCTGCGCTCCGGCACCCTGGCAACCCACCAGATCGCGGGCATGGGTAGCGCTTTTGCCTTGGCCGGCCAGCCCGGTGACAGTGAATACCAGCACCTGGAGCAACTGGCAAAGCGCCTGCGCGAAGGCCTGCTGGCTTTGCCCGGCGTCAGCCTGAACGGCTGCGCCAGCCAACGCATTCCGCATACCCTGAACCTGTGCATCGACAGCAAGGGCTTCAACAGTGCGGCGCTGGCCAGCGAGTTGGCGTTATCGACCACCTCGGCCTGCAACTCGGCCAGCCATGCAGCCTCACATGTGCTGCTGGCGCTGGGGCTGGACGAGCACCAGGCACGCAACAGTGTGCGCTTGAGCATCGGGCGCTTCAGCACCGAGGCCGAAGTGGACAAAGCGATCGACGTGTTTGCCCGGGTACTGACAGCAGCATCTGCAACGTTGTGGTAAGCCGCGCCCTGGCGCGGCCTGCCGCACGGCGTCACCGGGGCACCCAGCGCCCCGGTAACCTCACAGGAAAGTGAACACCTGCGACGCTGGCAAGCGCGACTTGTTCAGCCCGGCGTTAAAGTCCGTTTCAGCACGATAACCCAGGCTGAGGATCACCACGCTGGTGAAGCCACGTTCACGCAGCCCCAGCTCGGCATCCAGGACCTTGCTGTCGAAGCCCTCGATGGGCGTGGCGTCCAGGCCATGTGCCGCAGCCCCCAGCAATGCAGTACCCAATGCCAGATAGGTCTGTTTCTCCATCCAGTGCTGAACATCCTTCTGGTCATGACGGTGCAGGTCGACGTAGTGACGGCGGCTCTGGTTCTGCGCGGCTCGCGCCTGCTCATCGCGGAAACGGCCATCGGCAGCTTCCTGCTCGAGCACGGCATTGAGGTGCGCCTCGGGCATTTCGGTACGGGTGCAGAACACAATCACGTGCGAAGCATCGAGCAGCTTCGGCGTGTTGTAAGCAAAGCGCTCCGTGGTGCTCTTGGCCAGGCGGGCCTTGCCTTCGGCCGTGTCGGCGACGATGAAGTGCCAGGGTTGGGAGTTGACCGAGGACGGGCTGTGGCGCAGTTGCTCGAGCAGGGCGTCGACAGTGGCCTGGGGAATGCGGCGCGAGGCATCGTAGGCTTTGGTGGTGTAGCGGCGCTTGGCCAGCGAGACGGTATCCATGCAACAACTCCGGAATGTACTGGGGATTTGCCGGGCATCTTATCTTTCCTGCCGCAAAGAAAAACCGGCACAATGCAGCAACACTTTCACACCTGGAGTGAAGATGCTGCGCATCACTGACCTCGAACTGTTCGTGCGCAGCAGCGTACTGGGCAGCTTCACGGCCGCCGCCCATGAAGCCGGTCTGCTGCCGGGGCAAGTGGCTGCTGCGATCAAACGCCTCGAACGCGACCTCGATGTGCGCCTGTTTGCCCGTACCACCCGTAGCCTGCGCCTTACCGCCGAAGGCGAGCGCTACCTGCCGACCGCCCTGAACGTGCTGGATAGCCTTCGCCAGGGGCGCGAAGACCTGCATGGCAACCCCGGCACCCTGCGTGGCACCCTGCAGGTGTCGGCGCCTTCCGACCTGGGCCGCAACATGCTGTTGCCCTGGCTGAGCGCCTTTCGCCGGGAGCACCCGGCCCTGCACCTGCGCTTTTTTCTGTCCGACCAGATTGCCGACCTGAACCGTGACCCGGTGGATGTCGCCATCCGCTATGGCCTCAACCAGGACGCCAACTACATCGCCCTGCCCTTGGCCAGCTGGAACCGCCGGGTGCTGGTGGCATCGCCCGATTACCTGGCCCGCCACGGCCACCCGACCACGCCCGAAGCCCTGCAAGAACATGCCTGCCTGCTGTACATGCAGCACAACCGGGTCTACGACAAATGGCGGGTGGGCAACCGCACCGTGCAGGTCAGCGGGCCGCTGGTCAGCGACGATGCCGACGTAATCCGCCGTCTGTCCCTTCAAGGTGAAGGCATCGTCTACAAATCGTGGCTGGACGTAAGCGCCAATATTGCAGCCGGCGAACTGCAGATCATCCTGCCCGAATACCTGGGTGAATCCGTGCCTGTAACCCTGGTTTGCCCACACCGCAAACAACTCACGCCTGCGGTGTCGCAACTGCACCTGTGCCTGCGCGACCACTTCGAGGCCCTGCGCGCTCGCGCACTGAACAACGGTTGCACAATCGTTCCAGACTAAGCGCCAGCAGGCAGCGAGCGGGGCGCAAAAACGCTTGCAACAGGTTGCACGCCACCACTGCTGCCCCAGCAGCACCCGCCCAGCACCCGACTGCTGCCCAACCTGCAACACCGCCGAATAAATCCATAAAAAACCATATATATCAACAACTTAACAAAATGGCACAGTCCCTGCTCTAGCCCTCCCCAACAACGCTTTACATACGGGGAGATTCACCATGCATCAGCTCAACCCACTGGCCCGCCAGATCAGCCTTGCGCTGCTGCTGGCCGGCACCGGCAGCCAGGCCATCGCTGCCGACGAAGACAACAAGAACGAACCCGCCCTTGAAACCGTAACGGTCACCGCTCAGCACCGAGAGCAGACCTTGCAGGAAGTACCGGTTGCCGTGTCGGCCATCAAGGGCACCAGCATCACCGCCGATGGCGTGCGCTCGATGGGCGACATCACCACCTTCGTGCCCAACGCCTCGGCCAAGAACCCCGACGGCGACGGCCGCCCTCGTTGGTACATCCGCGGCCTGGGCACCGGCGATACCGGCGCGGCAACCGTATTCCCGGTGGGCATCTACGCGGACGATGTCTACCTCAACGCGCCCATCGCCGGTGGCGGGCCGCTGTTCGACCTGGAACGCATCGAAATCCTGCGCGGGCCGCAAGGCACCCTGTATGGCAAGAACACCACGGCCGGCGCAGTGAACGTGATCTCGAAGAAGCCCACCTTCGACACCGACGGCTATGGCACTGTCGGCTTCGGCAGCAAGAACGAGCGTATCGTCACCGGTGCCATCGGCGGTGCGCTGGTTGATGAAAAACTGGCCGGGCGAGTTGCGCTGTATTCCGAAGAGCGTGACGGTTTCCAGAACAACGACTTCGACGGCAACACCTACGGTGATGTGAACAAGAAAGCCATCCGTCTGCAGTTCCTGGCCCAGCTCAACCCCGACCTGGACGCCCTGCTCAAACTGCACAGCCGCCAGTTCAAAGGCGATGGCAGCAACGGCTCGCTGCCGGTTGGCCGCTACTACAACGTCGGCTACGAACGCCCGCACGGCCGCGATATCTCGCTGAACGTCAACGAAGACTATCGCCTGGACCACGACGGCGCCTCGCTGACCTTCAACTGGTACCTCGGCGATTACACCCTGACCTCGATCAGCGCCTACGACTACATCCGCAACCGCTCCACCAGCGATGCCGACTACACCCCCTACGAGGTCAACGGCGCGGCCATCACCGACAACAGCTACCGCCAGTGGTCGCAGGAGCTGCGCCTGGCCTCGCCGGAAGACCGCCCGCTGCACTGGCTGGTGGGTGCGCACTACTTCCATGAAGACCTGGACAGCTCGGCGCAACGCATCGTCACCCCCGGGCCGACGCCCAACGGCACCGGTTCGAACCAGGTGGGCACCACCGCATTCCGCGACCTGGGTTACGACCACCGCACCGACAGCTACGCGCTGTTTGGCAACCTGACCTACGACTTTACCGATGACTTCAGCGTCACCGGTGGCCTGCGCTGGACCCAGGAGAAAAAGGACATCGACCTGGACCTGGTGCAACTGACCCGCGCCACCGCCAACGGCCCGCTGATCCCGCTGGGCGGTGTGGGCACCAACGGTAACCGCCAGGAAGACAAGACCTGGGAAGCCTGGACCTACGACCTCACCCCCGAGTACCGCATCAATGACAACCTGCGGGTGTTCTTCCGCTACGCCCACGGTTTCCGCTCGGGTGGTTTCAACACCGGGCTTTCGACCAGCCTGGCACAGCTGACCACGGTCGACCCGGAAGAGCTGGACGCCTACGAGCTGGGGCTGAAGTCGGAGTGGTTCGATCGCCGCCTGACCGTCAACGCCAACCTCTTCTACTACGACTACTCCGACATCCAGGTGAACCTGCTGACGGTGAACAACGGCGTGCTCACCACCGCACTGACCAACGGCGCCAAGGGCAAGGTCAAAGGCGCTGAACTGGAAATCGAAGGCCAGCCGACCGAGCGCCTGCACCTGCGCGCGGCGGTGTCGTTCCTCGACACCGAATACACGGACTTCAAGAACACCAACCCTACCACCGGCGCGGTGACCGGCGACTACAGCGGCAACAGCTTCGTGCGCTCCCCGCGCAACGTGGTGTCGCTGGGCGCCGACTACACCATCCCGCTGGAAGTGGGCGGCAAGCTGGTGGCCGGTGGCGACGTGAGCTTCCGGGACAAGGAGTACTTCCTGGCCGACCGCCAGAGCAGTGCCGACGCCACCCTGAGCCAGCCCCATTACACCCTGGCCAACGCCCGCCTGAGCTGGTTCAGCCACGACGACAAGCTGAGCGTGACCGGCTTCGTCAACAACCTCACCGACCGCCGCTACCAGGTGCATGGCCGGCCCAACGGCACTGCCGGGCAGTACGTGATCACCTACGGCGACCCGCGCACCGTCGGGCTCAGCGTTACCAGCCGATTCTGATTGACAACCACTGGGGCCGCTGCGCGGCCCATCGCGACGCAAGGCCGCTCCCACAAGGAGACCGCGTTCCCTGTGGGAGCGGCCTTGCGTCGCGATGGGCTGCGCAGCAGCCCCAAGGCATCACGCCGTCTAGAAGGATTACCCATGCCCCACCACACCCCCTTGGCCAGCGCCATCGCCTTGGCCATCGCCGGCCTCGCCGTGCCCGCCTTCGCCGCCGAACCCAACGACCGCCTCGACACCGTGGTCGTGGTCGGCACCCACCGCAGCGACGTGACCGCCCTGCAAAGCGCCGCCCCGGTCGATGTACTGAGCGGCGAAAAACTCCAGGAAACCGGCGCCAGCGACCTGTCCGCCGCCCTCACCGCGCTGTCGCCCTCGTTCAGCTTCCCGCAATCACCACAAGGTGCTTTCGCGGGTTCCATCGCCCAAGGTGCCTCGCTGCGCGGCCTTGCTTCGGACCAGGTGTTGGTGCTGGTCAACGGCAAACGCCGCCACACCAGCGCAAACGTTACCCGCCAGGGCTTGGTCAACGCCCGTGGCGCGGCAGCGGTGGACCTCAGCCTGATCCCGCTGTCGGCCATCGAGCGCGTGGAAATCCTGCGTGACGGCGCCGCCGCCCAATACGGCTCGGATGCCATTGCCGGGGTGATCAACATCGTGCTCAAGGAGCGCGACGAAGGTGGCAACGCCGGCTACCGCTTCGGCGGTTACAAGAAAGGCGACGGCCTGCAACGCAAACTCAGTGGCTGGAAGGGTTTCGCCCTGCCCAACGACGGCTTCCTGACCCTGGCCTTCGACGCCGGCAGCCAGGACCCGGCCAGCGACACCCGCGACGACAACCGCCTCTTCTACCCCGGCTCTACCAGCATCGACACCGCGCGCGAGCAAAACAACCGCTACCGCAACTGGCGCTGGGGCTCGGGCAATGTCTCGGACCAGTACAACTTCACCGCCAACGCCGAAATGGGCTTGAGCGACGGCCTTAGCGCCTACGGTTTTGCCACCTACGCGCACAAGAACACCGACGCCGAGAACTTCTTCGACCCGCCCACCACCCTGCGCAGCAACTACGGCAGCGTGGCCCTGGCGCGCTACCCCGACGGCCGCCTGCCGGTCACCCGCTATGGCCTGGAAGACTTTGCGGTCACCGGCGGCCTGCGCCTTGAAGACGAAACCTTGGGCAACTTCGACCTGGCCTTGAACTACGGCGACAACCGGGTCGACTCCACCGACCGTAACGCCATCAACCCCAGCTGGGGTACGGCGAGCCCCTCGACGATCTACACCGGCCGCCGCGAAGCCGACCAGACCAACCTGACCCTGGACTGGACCCGCGACTTTGCCAACGACTGGCTGTTCAAGCCACTTACAGTGTCTGCCGGGCTGGCCTGGCGCCAGGAAAACTACGACCTGACCGAGGGCGACGCTGCCGGCTGGTCCAACGGCCCGCTGTTCAACACCGTTGACCCGGCCTCTGGCCGACGCATCCCCGGCTATTACTCGGGCATCACCCAGGTCGATGCCGTGTCGCTGGACCGTCGCGTGATCGGCGCCTATGTCGATGTCGAAGCCCAACTGACAGAAAAATTCCAGGCCGGTGTGGCGGTGCGCAGCGAGCATTATTCGGACTTTGGTGACACCACCAACGGCAAGCTGTCGCTGCGCTACGACTTCACCCCGCAGATTGCCGCGCGCGCCAGCGCCAGCACCGGCTACCGCGCGCCTTCGCTGGTGCAGAGCGGGCTGTCGTCGTTCAGTGTGCAAGTGGTAGAGCAGCCGCCAGGCAGTGGCAACTGGGTCGAGGTGCAGCAGCGCACCCTGCGCGCCGACAGCCCGGAAGCCGCCTTGCTGGGCGGCAAGGCGCTGAAGCCGGAGGAGTCGACCAACTTCTCCGTGGGCCTGGTCTGGCGGCCGTTGCCCAATGCCTCGGTCACCCTCGACGCTTACCGCATCGACATCGACAACCGCATCACCCTGTCCGATCAGTTGCCGGCCTCGGTGGTGGGCCCGATCTTCGCCGGCACCCCCTACGCCAACATCCAGAGTGCGGCGTTCTATACCAACATCGCCGACACCCGCACCGACGGTTTCGAGTTGGCGGGCCATTATCAGTTGGACGTGGGCCGCTGGGGGCGGGTGGACTTCAACGGCGGCTATGCGCGCAACAACACCCGCATCACCGGGCTGGATGATGTGGGCAACATCCCCGGCAACCAGATCATCGGCCGCAATACCCAAGGGCTGATCGAGGATGGCACGCCCAAGGACAAGCTCACGCTCAGCGCCAACTGGCTGTATGACAACTGGAGCGTCACCGTGGCTCAGCGCCGTTATGGCGAGTGGAAAAACCGCAACGCCGCAAACCCCACGCTGGACCAGACCTTCAGCCCGCAGTGGGTAACCGACCTGGATGTGTCGTATCGGTTCGACCTGGGCCTGACCTTGTCGGCGGGCGCGATCAACCTGTTCGACAGCCACCCGGACAAGCTCAAGGGCGCGCAGTTGTATGGCGTGCCCAAATACTCCATCACCAGCCCGGAGGGCGCGCAGGGAGCGTTCTACTACACCAGCGTGAGTTACGACTTCTAGGCTGAAACCGCGTTGGTTTCTTCGCGGGCTTACCTGCGAAGAAACCAACACCGATGCTGCTGACGGACTGTTGCTCCAGCAGCACCCCGCTGCTGCCCCAGCACCACGCTCCCCCTCCAACCCCACAATCCGGGGCCTGCGCCCCTTGGCACAGCTCTTGCGATTCCCCGTTACCTATCGCTTTCCCAAGGCCTGCCATGCGCGTGCTCTCCACCCTTTCCTGGTTCATCTCCCCCCTGGCCCTGCTCACGCTCTGGGCCGTGGTGGCCAATGCCGGACTGTTTCCGGCCAACCTGCTGGTCCCGCCGCAAGAGGTCTGGCTGAGCCTCAACGACCTGCTGGCCACAGGCGAACTTCAGGCGCACCTGGCCGGCAGCCTGTCGCGCCTGGCCCTGGGCTTCACCGGCGGCGCACTGGCCGGCCTCGGCTTCGGTGCGGCGCTGGCCCTGTCGAAAACGGTGGAGGCCTACTGCGCCCCGCTGTTCCACACCCTGCGTCAGGTGCCGAGCATCGCCCTGATCCCGATGTTCGTGCTGACGTTTGGTGTCGACGAAACCTTCAAGGTTGTGATCGTTGCCAAGACCGCTTTCTTCCCGGTGGCACTGGCCACCTGTGAAGGCATCCGCGCCATCCCGCGCAGCCATTTCGAAGTGGCGGCGGTGTACCGCCTGCGCTGGCCGACGCTGGTGGGGCGAATTGCCCTGCCCGCAGCAGTACCGGCCATTGTCACCGGCATTCGCGTGGCCCTGACCCGCGCCTGGGTGGTGCTGGTGGCCTGCGAGCTGCTGGCGGCGGACAGCGGCCTGGGGCAGATGATCGAGATGGGCCGGCAGATGCTGCGTATCGATGTGGTGATGGTCGGCGTGGTGCTGACCGGACTGATCGGTTTTACCCTGGATTTCACCCTGCGCCGTGTGGAGCGGCGCTTGTCAGCCTGGCAAAGCCGCTGAGGAGGCTGTGATGAAACTGCACAAATTGCGCGGTCTGGTGTTGCCACTGTTGCTGCTCGGCGCCTGGGAGTACGCCTCGCGCCAGGGCGCCGCCGGCGCCTATGCCTTCGTGCCGCTGGCGCAGGTGGGCACGGCCCTGGCCGAATTGCTGGGCAGCGGTGAATTGCTGGTCAACCTGTGGGCCAGCTTGCTGCGCACCTGCAGCGGCCTGGCCATCGGTATTGTCGGCGGTGTTGGCCTGGGCGCGCTGATGGCCCTGTCCGCACCGGCCAACCGCCTGATCGCCCCGCTGTTCCACGCCCTGCGCCAGGTACCGATGCTGGGCTGGATTCCGTTGATTGCCTTATGGCTGGGGAACGGCGAAGGCGCCAAGCTGCTGATTGTCAGCCTGGCGGCGTTGTACCCGATGGTGCTGAACACGTTCGAGAGCCTGCGCCAGGTCGCCGGCCAACACCGCGAAGCGGCGCAGGTGCTGATGCTCAGCCGTTGGCAGCAACTTCGGCTGATCCTGCTACCCGCCGCCCTGCCAGGCATCGCCGCCGGGGTGTTGCAGGCCCTGGCGTTCGCCTGGGTAACCTCGGTGGGCAGCGAGCTGTTCCTGTCTGCCGGGGCCGGCCTTGGCAGCTTGATGATGACCGCCGAAGCCGGGGCGCGCATGGAGATCATCGTGGTCTGCGTGCTGTGCATCGGCCTGTGTGGCTACCTGATGTCCTGGCTGAGCACCCTCCTCACCCGCCGCCTGCTGCGCTGGCGTACCACCTCTTGAAAGGCCCGACCATGAACGCCATCGCCCATGCTTTACCCACCAGCGCCATCACCGGCGCGCTGACCCTTCGCGGCCTGAACAAGGCGTATCCGCTCAAGGGCAAGGCTGTGCCGGTGCTGCAAGGCATCGACCTGGACATCCGCCCCGGCGAGTTTGTCAGCATTCTCGGCGCCAGCGGCTGCGGCAAATCCACCCTGCTACGGTTGATCGTTGGCCTGGACCAGGCTTACCAGGGGCAGATCCTGCTGGATGGGCAACCCGTGCGCGGGCCAGGCCTGGAACGCGGCATCGTGTTCCAGGACCACCGCCTGTTCCCGTGGATGACCCTGCAGCAGAACATCGCCCTGGCGTTGAAAAACCATGCACTGCCGACGACCGAGAAGGATCGATTGGTGGCCGAGCACATCGAACGGGTGGGCCTGAGTGGTTACGAGCAGGCCTATCCGCACCAGCTTTCCGGTGGCATGGCCCAGCGCGCGGCGATTGCCCGGGCGCTGGTGAACAAGCCCAAGGTGCTGTTGCTGGACGAGCCGCTTGGTGCCCTGGATGCACTGACCCGGGTGCGGCTGCAACAGGAGTTGCAGCGCATCTGGGTGCAGGAACGTTGCACGGTAATCATGGTGACCCACGATATCGAAGAAGCGCTGTACCTCGGTGACCGGGTGATCGTGATGGACGCACACCCGGGACGGATTCGTGAGGACCTGCGTATAGACCTGCCCCATCCACGCCAGCGGGATAGCCAGGTACTGCAGGGGTACAAGCAGCGCTTGCTAGAGGAACTTGTGGGGCATTGACGGGTTGTGAACTGCAAGACAGTCGGGGCGCATTGCGCCCTCTTGCATCAGAAGTCGTAGCGCAGATTCAGGCTGGCATTACGTGGGTCCCCATAGTGCCCGACACTTCCGCCAATCCCCGAGTAGTACTTCTCGTCGAACAGGTTGTTCAGGTTCAGCGTGGCCGCCAGGTTATCGGTGACTTGATAACGTGCCATCAGGCTGGCCACTGCGTAGTCACTTTGGGTGACCTTTGCCTGGAGTGTGGATGATGAATAGGAGAGCGAAATGCCTGAGTTCCACGATACACCGCCCCCCACGGTCAGCCTGTCCCAGTCACCGGTGAAGCGATACGTGTTCCAGAGTCGGAACGCGTCCATCGGCAGTTGCGTCAGCAGCCGCTCGCCTGCGGGGTCTTCAGTGCGGGAATGGCTGTAGCTGGCCTGAGCATTCCAACCGGGCAGAATTTCGCCACTCACTTCCAGATCGAACCCTTTGGTCTCACCCTTTGACGCTTTGAACGCAGCTTGTTCAACTCGCCCAACCACAACGCCGTCGTCGACTGCCAGGTTTTGCCGTTGCACCAGATACACGGCAGCATTGGCGTTCAGGCGGCCGTTGAAGAACTCCCCCTTCCAACCCATTTCGTAGTTGCTGCCAATTACCGGGTCAAGCACCTTGCCGCTGCGGTCTACCGCCGTTTGGGGTTTGAAGATATCGGTGTAGCTGGCGTAAAGCGTCTGCGCAGGGGTGATGTCGTACGTCACGCCCATGTACGGCGTGACTTCACCACGTTTCTTCATGGTATACGCCTGCTCCCAACTGCCAGGGCTGGTGTAGTAATAGTCGTAGTAGTAGTCCGACACGCGGGCGCCAACGATCAGATGGACGTCATCGACCACACTGAAGCGAAACGCGGCGTAGCTGCCCTGCTGATGGCTTTCGACATCGAAGATTTCACCGAGCACACCTCGCTCGACCGGGCGATCCACGTAGTTTTGCCAGTTATTGAAGTCGACCGTCGCTGGCGTGATGTCGTAGCCGGTGTGGTGGTTGGTGTAGTCCTGATAATTGTAGCCAGTGATCAACTGGTGGGTTCTGCCCAGCAGCGTGAACGGGCCTTGCAAGGTCAGGTCCAGGCCTTTCTGGGTTTGCGGTGCGTTGGCACGGTAACGGGTGACATTGACAGCGCCGGTGGCCTGGTTGAGATAGGCGCGGTTCGATGATGTCAGTACAGAGCCGTTGTAATTGTCCCGTTCAGAATCCATGTAATTGGCAGCGAGTTTGAGCTGCCATTCGTTGGCGAAAACATGTTCAAGGTTGACGAAATAATTGGTGGTTTCGAATTGGTCATACATCCAGCGAGCACCGCTGGAGGTCGAACGCGAAAAGTGCGTTTGCTGCCCGTTGGTATACAGCAGCGGCACACCCGGCGAGCCCCGGGTCTTGAACTTTTGATAGTCGACACCAAAACGCAGTAGCGTTGCATCGTCGAGGTCGGCCTCCAGTACGCCATACAAGATATCCTTGTCTTCGCTGTACCAGTCTCGGAAGCTGTTGTTTTTCTGCTTCGCGGCTACGAACCTGCCACGTAGCCCCCCTTCCTCGGTCAAAGGCCCCGAGACATCTGCCTCGCTGCGGTAGTAATCCCAGGAACCGAAACCCTGCTGGACGTGCGCCTGGAATTCGCGTGTCGGTCGCTTGCGAATGACGTTGACCACGCCGCTTGGGTCGCCTGCGCCTGTCATCAACCCTGTGGCGCCACGCACGACTTCGATGTGGTCATACACTGCGGTATCCAGCAGCGTGCTGGGCATGTTGCGTGTCTGGTTTTCCTGAGTGGTGGTAACACCATCGATCTGGTAGGTGTTAATCGCCGAACCACGGGAATAGATGTTGTATCGCTGCCCCCCATCCTGAGACATGGTCACGCCCGGGGTCTGGTTCAGCACGCTGGTCATGTTGTTCAGTTGCTGGTCATCCATCCGTTGGCGCGTGATCACACTGATGGACTGTGGCGTTTCACGGATCGACAGGTTCATCTTGGTCGCCGTACTGGTCACCCCCGTGGTGTACGACCCGGTGCCCTCGGTGGTCTCACCCAGCAGCCGCGAGTTGATCGACGTGGCCCCCAGTTCCAGCGCCCCACTCGCTTCGGCGGCCTGCGCCAGCAAGTAGTTGCCGCTGTCGGTCCTGAACACGCTCAGCCCGGTGCCGGCCAGCAATTGGGCAAAGCCTTGCTCCACGCTGAAACTGCCCTTCACCCCCGGGCTGGCCTTGCCGGCCGTGAGGCTGGCATCGATCGACAGCGGGATACCCGCCTGGCGGCCAAACTGGCTGAGCGCCTGGTCGAGCGGGGCTGCCTCGATATCGAAACGGATGATGCTGCTGGCCGCAGGCTGCGCCAGCGCGGCATGGGTAACAGCCAGGCTGCCCAGGGTCAGGCCGGTGGCGAATGCCAGGTGGATGGCACGGGCCAGCGGGGTAATGCGAGGAGTCATGTGGAGCGTCCGAATGGGTCAAAAGGGCCGCGTTATTGGCGGGGTATGCCCTGAAGCCAATCGAGAACGAAAAAACTGCGCACATCGCCAAAATATTTTTCAGGCCTCGGCCTTGGGCACCAGCGTCACCCAGTAGCGCGTGCGCCGCTGGATGCTCACCGGCAGGCTGCTTTCCAACAGTGCGAGGATGCGCTCGTTGTCATCCAACGGGTAGGACCCGGTAACCCGCAGCCCGCCCACACGCGGGTCGCAACGCAGAATGCCCGGGCGGTAGCGGCCGAGTTGGCCGACCAGTTCATCCAGCCGTGTAGCCTGCGCGATCACGAAACCCTCTACCCAGGCATCGTCCTGCACGGCCTGCGGCGTGATGAAAATGCCAGCATCCTCGAGCCGCGCACGCTGCCCGCTTTCGACAACCTGCTGCCCCCGCCCACCTCGTAACGTGGCCGCCACACGCCCACTGCTCACCGATAGCAACGTGCCTACACAGCCCTCACCACAGCGCACGGTGAAGCGGGTACCCAGTGGTTGCATCAGCGCATCCTGAGTGTGCACCTGCAGCGGCCGGCCGAGCGGGTCGTGGCCGGTGTGCACGTTGATTTCGCCGTAGCGCAGCAGGATGCGCCGGGTGTGGGCGTTGAAGTCGATGTCCACCGCCGTGGCGGTGTTCAGCCACAGCTCGGTACCGTCGGCCAGCACCTGGCGACGGCGCTCGCCGGTCACCGTGCTGAGGTCTGCCAGGCTGCCCTGCAGCCATTGGCTTTCCCTGGTTTGCCAGCCGATGGCACCCAACACGCTGGCGCCCATCAGCATTTTCAAGAGCTGGCGGCGGTCGCCGTTGACGTAGCGGGCCTGTTGCAGCGCCGACCTGGCCACCGGGTCGCGCAGTGCGCCTGCGTTGTTGCGGATCAGCGCCGGCAAACCCGCCATGCGCTGCCAGGCACGTTCATGCTCGCTGTCGGCCTGGCGCCAGCGTTCAAGCTCACGGACTTCCTCGGCGCTCATATCGCCAGACTGGGTCAACGAGAACCAGGCAATGGCCTGCTGGCGTACAGCGGGGGAAACAGGCTCGGAAGGCGGCATGGCGTCACTCGAACTGGCTGGCATAGCAGCGATCGAATGCCTTGAGCATGGCCCGCTGCACCTGGTCGACACTCAGCGCCAGCTGCGCGGCGATCTGCTTGTAGGTAAGCCCGTCGAGCTGCGACAGCAGGAAGATCTCGCGCACCCGTGGCGACAGCCCGTGCAGCAGCTCATCGAGCTGTGTGAGGGTTTCAATCAGCAAGTGGCGCTCTTCGGCGGATATCTCGTATTGCTCCGGTTGCGCCGCCAAGGCCTCGGCATAGGCGCGCTCCACCGCCAGGCGCCGCCAGCGGTTGACCAGCAGGCTGTTGGCGATGGTGGCCAGGTACGCCAAGGGGCGCTGCAGGTCGTTGACCGGGCGCCGCGCGCGCATGATACGCACGAAGGTGTCCTGAGCCAGGTCGTCGGCATCCGCAGCCTCCCCCAGACGCTTCAGCAGCCAGCGCTTCAACCAGCTGTGGTGCTGCGTGTAGAGGTGCTCGACATCCAGGTCGAAGGAGCTTGGGGGTCCCATTGGCGAGTGGCCTGCGTCTGCATGCTGGAAAGGCACACATGATAATCACTCGCAATTAAACGATGCAAGGTGAGCGGCTGCCTAGGCTCGCCCCTTGTTCCCATGGCTGAGCATCACCATAATGATAAGAATTCTTATTTGAACCCGACTGTATGAAAAAGCCCTGCATGGACGCACACGCCCAGGTCGATGGCCTTTACCGCGACCACCACCGCTGGTTGCGCAACTGGCTGCAACCGCGGCTCACCTGCCAGCACCTGGCCACCGACATGGTCCAGGACGTGTTCGTGCGTATCCTCACGGCAGACAACGCGGCCGAGCGCCTGCAAGCCGTGCGCGAGCCCAAGGGCTACCTGGCCACCATTGCCCGCCGCCTGATGATCGACCACTTCCGCCGCGCGCGCCTGGAGCGGGCGTGGTTGCAAACCCTGGCCGAGCAACCCGAGGCGCTGGACATTTCCGAAGAGGACCGCGCCGTGCTGCTGGAAACACTGTGCGAACTCGACACCATGCTGGCGGGCCTGGGGCTTGAAGTTCGCCGGGCGTTTCTGCTGTCGCAACTGGAGGGCATGCCGTACAAAGCCATTGCCGAGCAGTTGGGCATATCGCTGTCCACGGTCAACCGCCATATGGCCAAAGCGCTGCACCATTGCCTGCTGTTCAACCTTGAGGCCGGCCTGCAATGAGCGTGACCGACCCGCGCCAGCGCGCGGCACTGGAACAGGCGGTGCAGTGGTATACCTTGCTGCAGAGCGGCGCGGCCAGCCCGCAAGACCACCTCGGCTGGCACCACTGGCTGCAACAAGGCGCCGCCAACCTGTGGGCCTGGCAGCAAATCGAGCGCCTGCAACAACGCCTGCAGAGCGTGCCCGCTGCCGTGGCCGGGCGCACGCTGGACCTCGCCGGCCAGGCCAAGCACAACACCCGGCGCAGTGTGCTCAAGGGCGTGGCGTTGATGTTGGGCGGGAGCAGCCTGGGCTGGCTGGGCGTTGACCAACTCGAAAACGGCGTCTGGCTTGCCGACCATCACACGGCGGTGGGCCAGCGATTGCCCGTGGCCCTGGCCGACGGTGGGCAGTTGATGCTCAACACCGACAGCGCAGCCGATGTACGCTACGACGCCCAACAGCGCCTGGTGAACCTGCGCCACGGTGAGGTGATGGTCACTACCGCCAGCGACCCTGCCGGGCGGCCTTTCTTCGTACAGACCGTCCATGGTCGGGTGCAGGCCCTGGGCACACGCTTTTCAGTGCGCCTGCTGAAGCGGCAGACTCAGGTCTGTGTGTTCGAGCACCAGGTGCGCATTGCACCGGACCATGGCCAACCGCTGTTGCTGCAACCTGGGCAGCGCTGCCGTTTCTCTGCGGCATTTGCCGACTCGGCGCAGTCACTGGACGCCTCGCAGGATGCCTGGACCCAGGGCCTGCTGGTGGCCAATGAACAACTGCTGGCTGAGCTGGTCGCCGAACTGGGCCGCTACCGGCGTGGCTGGCTGCGCTGCGACCCGGCGGTGGCAGGGCTGCGCGTTAGCGGTACTTTCCCGGTAGATGACACCGACAAGGCCCTGCGTGCAATCACTAGCGTGTTGCCGATAGACATCGTGCACCGCACCCGTTACTGGGTGACCGTCAGTGCCCGACACACGGGATGAACACTTTTTTGCCTGCCGATGAGATTTCTTCTCTTTCTCGTTCGACTCAGGGGTAACGGGTGCATGACCCGCTTGCCAACATAAGAGAAGCCTTCCATGAAAACGCATCATCCGCTCCGCCCGCTGGCGGCCGGTATCCGCAATGCCCTGCTGGTTTCAGCCCTGCTCGCCGCTACCCCTGCCCTGGCCGACACCACGCCCCGTGAGTACCACATCGGCCAGGGCGACCTTGGCCAGGCGCTGACGCGTTTCGCCACCCAGGCCGGTATCGTGCTGTCGTTCGACCCCACCGCCACGCAAGGGCGCAAAACGCCGGGGCTGGAAGGTGTGTACGGTGTCGATGATGGCTTGCAGGTGCTGTTGTCGGGCAGTGGCCTGCGGGTGATGCGGGACAGTGACGACCGCTGGTTCATCATCCCGGCAGGTGAAGAAACCGGAGCCATGCAGCTGTCCGCCACGCATGTGAACAGTGTCGGGTTGGGGGCAACCACCGAGGGGACCGGCTCGTACACCACGGGGGTGACCAGCACCGCGACCAAGATGAACCTGTCGATTCGCGAAACGCCGCAGAGTATCAGTGTCATTACCCGCCAACGCATGGATGATCAGCACTTGGCCAGCATCACCGATGTACTGAAGGAGACACCCGGCATCACCATGTCCCAGGACGGTGGTGAGCGTTTCAATATCTATTCCCGTGGCAGTGCCATCAACAGCTACCAGTTTGACGGTGTCAACACCAGCCAGCAGAACGAAACCCGCAACATGCCCAGCACCTTGCTGGACACCGCGCTGTACGACCACATCGAAGTCGTGCGCGGTGCGACGGGGCTGATGACCGGTGCGGGCGAGCCTGGTGGCGTGATCAACCTCATCCGCAAGAAGCCTACCCGCGAGTTCAAAGCCTATGTCAAAGGCAGTGTCGGCTCTTGGGACAACTACCGCAGCGAAGCAGACGTATCCGGCCCATTGACCGAAACCGGCAATGTGCGTGGACGCATGGTGGTAGCCAAGCAGGACAACCAGACCTTCATGGATTGGTACGACCAGAAGCGGGAGATCGTCTATGGGGTAGCCGAGGCCGACCTGACCGACACCACATTGGTGCGTCTTGGTGTCGACTACCAGAAATACCGGTCAACCGGTGCGCCTGGTGTACCGCTGATCTACAGCAATGGCCAGCAGACCCACTTCTCCCGCTCAACCAGCTCCGGTGCGCGGTGGATGTATGATGATTTCGAGACACTGAACTACACCGCGACCCTGGAGCAGCAACTGGCCGATGACTGGAAGCTGCGGGTGGTGAGCAATTACATGGATGTGGATCGCGATGCCGACCTGGGCTGGTTCCGCAGCACCACAGGTAACAGCTTCCTCAACCAGCAGACCGGGGTTGCCAGCGCCGAACGGGCAATGATATCTGCCAACCAGGTGCAGAAAGGTGTGGATGTAAACCTGCAGGGTAGCTATGAGCTGTTCGGTCGCTCCCACGACCTTGTGGTTGGCTACAACTATTCGGATTACAAGAACCACCATGACTCGCTGAGTGGTGGCAACACCGATTTCAACTTCTACACCTGGGACAACTACCTGGCCCGTGACGGTTATCGACCTTCGGTACTGCTGGATATCAAGACGCGACAAAGCGGGTATTTCGTCGCCAACCGCTTCAACCTGAGTGACGAGCTGCACTGGTTGCTGGGTGCACGGGTTTCGAACTACAGCTACGACTACAACTTCACCTCGCGGATCACAGGGCTCAATACGCCACGCAAGATGCGTGAAACAGGTGAAGTTACGCCCTATACCGGCCTGGTCTATGACCTGACACCTGAACAATCGATCTATGCCAGCTACACCGATATCTTCCAGCCCCAGTCATCACAAGACAAAAACGGCCAGGTACTCGCCCCGGTGATTGGCAAAAACTACGAAATGGGCTGGAAAGGCGAGTTCTACGAGGGTCGCCTGAATGCCAGCGCGGCACTGTTCGTGGTCGAGCGGGACAACTTTGCTGAACTGGACCCTGGGCAAATCACGCCGTCGCGTACATCCGCCTACCGAGCGGTGGACGGTGCCAAAACCAAAGGCTTCGACCTAGAAATCAGTGGCGAAGTCGCTCCGGGGTGGAACGTGCAGGCCGGGTACAGCCATGCTCGTACCGAAGACGCTGACGGCAAACGCCTGAACACCCAACTGCCGATGGACACCTTGCGCCTGTGGACGACCTACCGGCTTACAGGTCACTGGGACAAGCTGACCCTTGGCGGCGGTGTTAACTGGGACTCCAGCAAGTCCCTGACGTTTGCTGACCTGGACAATGCCAAGGCCAAGGATGAAGACTATGCCGTTGCAAGCCTCATGGCCCGTTACCAGGTGACTGATCACTTTGCGGCAACGCTGAACGTGAACAACCTGTTCGATGAGAAATACTACGCAGGCATGGCCGGCAGCTACGGGCATTACGGTGCACCGCGCAATGCGATGCTGGATTTGCGCTACGACTTCTGAAACGGGACATGTGCCGTAGTACTGTCCCGCAACCCCCTCAAGGAGCTTCACACATGGACGTACGCTGCACATCGATCGAAGACGTTCGCGCTCGCATCGATCACATCGATCAGAACCTGGTCGCCCTGCTCGCCCAGCGCGGCCAGCTGGTAGCCCAGGCGGCCACTTTCAAAAAGACCACCGATGACGTTCGCGCACCCGCACGGGTCGAGCAAGTGATTGCCAAGGTGCGAGGGATTGCCGAAGAAACGGGGGCTTCGCCAGAGGTGGTGGAGCGGGTTTATCGGGCGATGATTGCAGCGTTCATCGATGAAGAGTTGAGCGTGCATGCCGGTTTGACCGGCAAATAAACCGGGGCTGCGCAGCAGCCCCGGTATTTGAAGCCAACAACTTACCCTGGGGCTCCTCAACTGGCCAAGGTGAAGTCCGCTGCCGTTACGGTGGTTGCATCCGCCACCCCTACCAGGCGGATGGAGTCGGTGGCGCCAATGCTGACCAGCGTATCGTCGCCAACATCGGCGATGGTGACGCTGGCGGCAAAGGTAGCCGCAGTGATGTTGAAGGCGGTGATATCCAGCCGGTCCTGGCCACCCACCGCGTTGCTGTCGAAGTTGATGATCAGGTCATTGCCGAAGCCAGCGGCGAACTGGAAGACATCATTGCCGTCAGTGGCCATCATCGTGTCATCCCCGGCGCCGCCGTTGACGATGTCGTCGCCAACATCACCGTTGAGGAAGTCACTGCCGCTACCACCCGACAGGATGTCGTTGCCAGCGTCACCGAACAGTGTGTCGCTGCCAGCCCCACCGTTCAGGATGTCGTTGCCAAGGCCACCATCGAGGCTGTCGTTGTCATCGCCGCCGTTCAGGGTGTCGTTGCCACTGCCACCTAGCAACTGGTCACTACCCGCACCACCGTTGAGTTGGTCGTTACCAGCGCCTGAAGTGATGATGTTGTCCAGCGCGTTACCACTACCGCTGAAGTTACCCACCCCGGTATAGGTGAGGTTTTCGACGTTGGCACCCAAGGTGTAGCTGGCCAGCGCGGTACGCACGGTGTCCGTACCGGCTCCAGTGGCCTCAATCACCAG
>NZ_LUVY01000029.1:0-60916 GCF_002992185.1 Pseudomonas sp. LLC-1
TACTGCGCAGGCCTTGAGTACTGTGCAGTAGCTGTGGGAGCGGGCGAGCCCGCGAAGCATCCACCGCCAGTCCCTCAGGCTGGCATTCCCCGACGAATAATTCGTTAGCCTGCTTTCATTTCCTTCCTGTAACAGCCATCATGGAACCACGCCCAACCGCCCGCCCGCGAAAGAGCCCATGACCGCGCAACAACCCGCCCCCACCCGCAATACCCTGCACATCACCCTGCAGATCCTGTCGATCGTTTTCTACACCTTCATTGCCTTCCTCTGCATCGGCCTGCCGATTGCGGTACTGCCCAGCTATGTGCATGACCAGCTGGGTTTTGGCGCGGTGATCGCCGGGGTGACCATTGGCCTGCAATACCTGGCCACCTTGCTCAGCCGCCCGTTTGCCGGGCGCGTTGCCGATACGCTTGGGGGCAAGCAGGCCATCCGCTTCGGCCTGCTGGGGATTGCCGGCTGCGGGGTGTTGACCCTGCTGTCGGCCTGGACCCTGACGCTGCCGCTGCTGAGCCTTGCGTTGCTGCTCGCAGGCCGTTTGCTGCTGGGCATCGCCCAGGGGTTGATTGGTGTAGCCACATTGAGCTGGGGCATCAGCCAGGTCGGCCCCGAACACACCGCCAGGGTGATCTCGTGGAACGGGATTGCCTCGTATGGTGCTATCGCGATAGGCGCCCCCTTGGGCGTACTGGCCGTGGACGGGCTGGACTTCAGCGTACTGGGGCCCGCCTTGCTGGTGCTGGCCGTGGCTGCCCTGCTGGTGCTGCGCAAACGTCCTGACGTGGTGGTGGTGCGCGGTGAGCGCCTGCCCTTCTGGTCCGCGTTCGGCCGTGTCGCCCCGTGTGGCCTGGGCCTGACCCTCGCCTCGATCGGCTATGGCACCCTGACCACCTTCGTCACCCTGTACTACCTGGAGCGCGGCTGGGCCGGCGCTGCCTGGTGCCTGAGTGCGTTTGGTGTGTGCTTCATCATTTCGCGGCTGTTGTTCGTCAATGCGGTCAACCGCTTTGGTGGCTACAACGTGGCGGTCGCCTGCATGGCCACCGAAGTGCTTGGCCTGAGCTTGCTATGGCTGGCACCTTCCCCGGCCTGGGCGCTGGTCGGCGCAGGGCTTACCGGTTTCGGGCTGTCGTTGGTGTACCCGGCGCTGGGCGTCGAGGCAATCAAGCAGGTCCCCAGCAGCAGCCGTGGCGCGGGGCTAGGCGCCTATGCGGTGTTCTTTGACATGGCCCTGGCCATCGCCGGGCCTGTAATGGGCGCAGTGGCCGTGCACTTCGGCTATGCCTCGATCTTCTGCGTGGCGGCCCTGCTGGCTTTGGCCGGGGTGGGCCTAACGCTGTTGCTGTCGCGGCGCGCCCGCTTCGGCTGACCGCTCGCCCGGTTGCGGTGCACCCAGTGCCTGGCTGAAGAACGCCGCCGTTTCGCGCTCCAGCGAATGATGAATATGGCGGCGATCCACGCCCTCGGCATCTTTGCACAGTACGGGCATTCGCGTGTATTGCTCGACGTCGCAATGGGCCATGAACACAAAGTGCCCAGCGCCGGCCAGCAGGCGGTAATCCGGTGTAACCGGCAGTTTGCGGGCCAATGCTTCGGCGTTGCGGTCCACGGCCACCAGTTGATCGCTGTCTCCGCTATAGATCAGGGCGGGTACCTGCACCCCGGCCAGGGCATGGCGCCCGAACAGCAAGCTTAACGGGGCCATCAGCATCACCGCCCCCACCCGCTGGTCTGCCTGCGGCGCCAGCTCGCTGCGGTCGGCAATCAGAATCCCGTGGGTTTTGCAGGCGTCGGCGTCGTTCGGGCGTTCCAGGCAGTACTGGCGCAGGCGGTCCAGGTCGGGGCGCGCACCAGACAATATCAACGCGGTTTCGCCGCCGGCCGAATAGCCGATCACACCGACCTTGCCTTCATTCAGGTAAGGCCCGAGCAATGCATCGTCACGGGCAGCTCCGATGGCAGCGCTGACTTGCAGTGGCCGGCCATAAAGATTGCTCAAGGTACCCAGGCGACTGTGATCGCGGGCGTTGTCCCCCGGGTGCACGACCGCTACCACCACGAACCCCTGGCGCGCCAGGGACGTGGCCAGGTAATGCAAGGCCAACGGGCTGCCGGTGTTGCCGTGGGACAACACCAGTAACGGGAACTGGCCCATGGCAACGGGTGCCTCTTCAGCCACCTCGACCGGGTAGCCGTCTATACGGCTGCGATGGGTTGAACCAACGGCCGGGTAAAAAGCCAGGGCTTGCATTGGCCGGTTATCGACCGGGTCGGCCAGTGTCATGTGGTGCAGGCCGGCCACCCATGGCGCAGCCTCGGCGTGGGCCAGCAGGCCGCCGAGCAGCGCCAGTGCCAACATGCAGCGTGGAAGGGTCATCGGCCGGCGGTTCCTTGCAGGGCGAAGTGATAGCCCAGCATAGAGCCGGCCTGGCCGGAACCGCATGAAAACTGGATGAAACCGTCGTCATGCATGTGGCGTGCGCGCCCTATGCATTTGCGCATGGCGTCGAACCCGTGGCATAGATGCAGGTCCACGTCTTTACGTGACCGTTTCGCGCCATTGAAGGAGATTCATGCATGAGCAAGCCCGCCTATGTGCCACCTAAGGTCTGGCGCAACGACGCAGCATCCGGCGGCCAGTTCGCCAGCATCAACCGCCCGGTTGCAGGCCCGACGCACGACAAGGACCTGCCGCAGGGCAAACACCCGCTGCAGCTGTATTCCCTGGCCACGCCCAATGGCGTCAAGGTCACCGTTGCCCTTGAAGAGCTGCTTGCTTTGGGCCATCGCGGTGCCGAGTACGATGCCTGGCTGATCCGCATCGGCGAGGGCGACCAGTTCTCCAGTGGCTTCGTCCAGGTAAACCCCAACTCGAAGATCCCTGCCCTGCTCGACCGTAGCGTCGAGCCACCTGTGCGGGTGTTCGAATCGGGGTCGATCTTGCTGTATCTGGCGGACAAGTTCGGTGCCCTGCTGCCGAAATCGCCGGCCGCACGCACCGAAAGCCTGAACTGGCTGTTCTGGCAGATGGGCGCAGCGCCTTACCTGGGCGGTGGCTTTGGCCACTTCTACGTGTATGCACCAGAGAAGTACGAGTACGCCATCAACCGCTTCACCATGGAAGCCAAGCGCCAGCTGGATGTACTCGACCGCCGCCTGGCCGAAAGCCGCTACCTGGGCGGCGACGAATACAGCATTGCCGATATCGCCGTGTGGCCATGGTATGGCCAGTTGGTGCGCGGCAACCTGTATGGCGCGGCGGAGTTCCTGGCGGTTGACGAATACCCCAACGTGCAGCGCTGGGCCGAGGAAATTGCCCAGCGCCCGGCGGTGCAGCGCGGTACCCGGGTGAACCGGACCTGGGGAGATGAAGACAGCCAGGTGCCCGAGCGGCATCGTGCGGCGGACCTGGATTGAGGGCTAGCCGGGGTCGCTACGCGACCCCAACAATGCCCGCCTGCATAAAACCATTTGCCCCCGCGCAAACCTGCGTCCGTCAAGCCCTTCTTGTACACTCCTCGCATTAGCCCCCACCTGCACATTTTTTTGGTGAACGCATGATCGAGGTAACCGAGGTTTCCATTGCCGAGCTGCGCGACGCGCTCGAGTCGGGCCGCACGACGGCGGTCGAGCTGGTCAAGGCCTACCTGGCGCGTATCGACGCCTACGATGGCGCCAACACCGCCACGGCCCTGAACGCCGTGGTGGTGCGCAACCCTGAGGCGCTGAAAGAAGCCGAGGCCTCCGACGCCCGCCGCGCACAGGGCCAGGTGCTGAGCCCGCTGGACGGCATCCCCTACACCGCCAAGGACAGCTACCTGGTCAAAGGCTTGACCGCTGCTTCCGGCAGCCCTGCCTTCAAGGACCTGGTCGCCCAGCGCGACGCCTTCACCATCGAGCGCCTGCGCGCCGCCGGTGCCGTGTGCCTGGGCAAGACCAACATGCCGCCCATGGCCAACGGTGGTATGCAGCGCGGCGTGTATGGCCGCGCCGAAAGCCCGTACAACGCCAACTACCTGACCGCGCCGTTCGCCTCGGGCTCGTCCAACGGTGCCGGCACCGCCACCGCCGCCAGCTTCAGCGCCTTCGGCCTGGCTGAAGAAACCTGGTCCAGCGGCCGTGGCCCGGCGTCCAACAACGGTTTGTGCGCCTATACCCCATCGCGCGGGGTGATTTCGGTCCGCGGCAACTGGCCGCTGACGCCGACCATGGACGTGGTGGTGCCTTACGCCCGCACCATGGCCGACCTGCTGGAAATCCTCGATGTGGTGGTAGCCGATGACGCTGACACGCGCGGCGACCTGTGGCGCTTGCAGCCTTGGGTGCCGATTCCGGCAGCCTCGACGGTGCGCCCTGAGTCTTACCTGGACCTGGCCGTGGATGCCGGTGCCCTCAAAGGCAAGCGCTTTGGTGTGCCACGTATGTACATCAATGCGGATGCCGAAGCTGGCACCTCCGAGAAGCCGGGTATCGGCGGCCCGACCGGCCAGCGCATCAACACCCGCGCCACGGTGATCGACTTGTGGCAGCAGGCGCGCCAGGCCCTGGAAGCGGCCGGTGCCGAAGTACTGGAAGTGGACTTCCCGCTGGTGTCCAACTGCGAGGGCGACCGCCCGGGCGCCCCGACTGTCTACAACCGTGGCATTGTCAGCAAGGAATTCCTGCACGACGAACTGTGGGAATTGTCCGGCTGGGGCTTCGACGACTTCCTGCGCGCCAACGACGACCCCAAACTCAACCGCCTGGCTGATGTCGATGGCCCACAGATCTTCCCCCACGACCCGGGCACCCTGCCCAACCGTGAAGACGACCTGGCTGCCGGCATGGACGAATACGTCAACATGGCCAAGCGTGGTCTGAAGACCTGGGACCAGATCGAGACCCTGCCTGACGGCCTGCGTGGCCTGGAAAAAACCCGCAAGATGGACCTGGAAGACTGGATGGACACGCTGGGCCTGGATGCTGTGCTGTTCCCGACCGTGGCCGATGTGGGCCCGGCCGACGCCGATGTCAACCCGGCCTCGGCCGACATCGCCTGGAGCAACGGTATCTGGGTGGCCAACGGCAACCTGGCGATCCGTCACCTGGGCGTGCCAACCGTCACCGTGCCGATGGGCGTGATGGCCGATATCGGCATGCCGGTGGGGCTGACCTTTGCCGGGCGGGCCTACAGCGACAATGCGCTGTTGAGCTTTGGTGCAGCCTTCGAGGCGACCGGCTCGCGCCGCATGATCCCGCCACGCACCCCAGCCCTGGGCTGAGTTTCACCGGGGCCGCTTGGCGGCCCATTCGCGCAAAAACGGCCCCCACAGGTATTGCAGCGCCCTTGAATGCGCGGCAATACCTGTGGGTGGTGATTACGATAGTCACATACACCTGATCTACTAAGCCCACTGCAACCGGAAAAATGCCCTCGCAACGGCGTCAACCCTGACGAAATGCGTATCGCACCCTTTCGGTCTGCGGCAAGTGAAGGCACAATGCGTGTCCTTTTTTTGGCCGGCCTGGCCGGGGGCCTTTAAATGATCAAGACGCCGTATTACCTCATCGACAAAACCAAGCTGCTCAGCAACATGGAGAAGATCGCCTACGTGCGTGAACACTCCGGTGCCAAGGCGCTGCTTGCCCTCAAGTGCTTCGCCACCTGGTCGGTGTTCGACCTGATGCAGCAGTACATGGACGGCACCACCTCGTCCTCCCTCTTCGAGCTCAAGCTCGGCCGCCAGAAGTTCGCCGGCGAAACCCACGCCTACAGCGTGGCCTGGGCCGACGATGAGGTCGAGGAAATGCTGGAGAACTGCGACAAGATCATCTTCAACTCGATCGGCCAGTTGCAGCGCTTTGCCGAACAGTCCGAAGGCAAGGTACGCGGGCTGCGCGTCAACCCGCAAGTCAGCAGCTCCGACTACCTGCTGGCCGACCCGGCCCGCCCGTTCAGCCGCCTGGGCGAATGGGACCCGGCCAAGATCGAACAGGTGATCGAGCAGATCTCCGGCTTCATGTTCCACAACAACTGCGAGAACGGCGACTTCGGCCTGTTCGACAAGATGCTCACGCACATCGAAGAGCGCTTCGGCCACCTGCTGCACAAGGTCGAGTGGGTCAGCCTGGGTGGCGGCATCCACTTCACCGGTGAAGACTATGCGGTAGACGCCTTCTGCGCGCGCCTCAAGGCCTTCTCGGAGAAATACGGCGTGCAGGTATACCTGGAGCCGGGCGAAGCGGCCATCACCAACAGCGCCTCGCTGGAAGTGACCGTGCTCGACACCCTGTACAACGGCAAGCACCTGGCCGTGGTCGACAGCTCCATCGAAGCGCACCTGCTCGACCTGCTGATCTATCGCCTCAATGCCAAGATGGCCCCGAATGACGGCGAGCACACCTACATGGTCTGCGGCAAGTCGTGCCTGGCCGGTGACATTTTCGGCGAGTACCAATTCGATCGTCCGTTGGCCATTGGTGATCGCCTGTCGTTCGTCGACACAGCGGGTTACACCATGGTCAAGAAAAACTGGTTCAACGGTCTGAAAATGCCTTCCATCGTGGTCAAGCAGCTCGACGGCAGCGTCGAAGTCGTCCGCGAGTTCGGTTTCGAAGACTACGTTTCCAGCCTGTCGTAAGACTGGCTACTCAAGTAAGGAGCAAAGGGTAAATTGAAGAAGAACGTTCTTATCATTGGTGCAGGAGGTGTCGCCAAGGTGGTGGCCCACAAGTGCGCGCAGCATAACGACGAACTGGGTCGTATCGCTATCGCGTCACGGAACATCTCCAAATGCCAGGCCATCATCGACAGCGTCAAGGCCAAGGGTAGCCTCAAGGTACCCGCCGACATCCAGGCCTTCTCGCTCAACGCCCTCGATGTCGAGGCAACCAAGGCACTGATCCGCGAAACCGAATCGCAGATCGTGATCAACGTGGGGTCCGCCTTCCTCAACATGTCGGTGCTGCGCGCCTGCATCGATACCGGTGTCGCCTACCTGGACACCGCCATCCACGAAGAGCCGGGCAAGATCTGCGAAACCCCGCCGTGGTACGGCAACTACGAGTGGAAACACCTCGAAGAGTGCCAACAAAAGAACATCACTGCCATTCTTGGTGTCGGTTTCGACCCGGGTGTGGTGAACAGCTACGCCAAGCTGGCGCAGCAGCAATACTTCGACAGCATTGATTCGATCGACATTCTCGACGTCAATGCCGGTTCGCATGGCAAGTACTTTGCCACCAACTTCGACCCGGAAATCAACTTCCGCGAGTTCACCGGGCAA
The DNA here is from genome assembly GCF_002992185.1 of Pseudomonas sp. LLC-1. Classification (NCBI taxonomy): domain Bacteria; kingdom Pseudomonadati; phylum Pseudomonadota; class Gammaproteobacteria; order Pseudomonadales; family Pseudomonadaceae; genus Pseudomonas; species Pseudomonas sp. LLC-1. Next base: position 7,269 of record NZ_LUVY01000029.1, read on the forward strand.
GTGTGGAGCTGGCAGAACAGCCAGTGGACCAGCAATACCATGTTCGAGGTCAAGCGTACCGACGACCTGCCGGTGGTAGGTTCGCAAAACCTGTACCTGACCGGTCACGATGAAGTTCACTCGATTTCGAAGAACCTCAACGTGCCGAACGTGCGCTTCTGGATGAGCTTCGGCGAACACTACATCAACGTGTTCACCGTGCTGAAAAACCTGGGCCTGCTCAGCGAGCAACCGGTGAAAACCGCCGAAGGCCTGGAAGTGGTACCGCTGAAAGTGGTCAAGGCCGTGCTGCCGGACCCAGCCTCGCTGGCCCCAGGCTACACCGGCAAGACCTGCATCGGTGACCTGGTCAAAGGCACCAAGGATGGCCAGCCGCGCGAAGTGTTCATCTACAACGTGGCTGACCACGAAGAGGCCTACGCCGAAACCGACAGCCAGGGTATTTCCTACACTGCCGGCGTACCGCCAGTGGCTGCCGCCTTGCTGGTAGCCCGTGGCGAGTGGGATGCCAAGCGCATGGTCAACGTCGAGGAGCTGCCAGCCGAGCCGTTCCTCAAGGCGCTGGACGTGATGGGCCTGCCGACCCGCGTGAAAGATGAAAAAGGCGATCGTCCTTGGGACGCTGAAGCCTAAGCAGCAAACAGAAGGGGCGCCACATGGTGCCCCTTCTGCTTTTACAGGCCAGGCCTCTTCGCGGGCTCGCCCGCTCCCACAAGTAATGCGTCAGTTTCAGGCCTGTGATGATCCTGTGGGAGCGGGCGTGCCCGCGAAGAGGCCAGCACAGGATTACACCCTACTTTCGGGCCTCCAGAATCAGGTTGAACGGCGTCTGCGCCGCCCGCCGGAACTGGCTGAACCCCGCCTCTTCGAACACCGCCCGCAACCGCGCCTCCCCGGCCTGTGCGCCCAGCCCCAAGCCCACTTCCTGCGACAACGAATTCGGCGTGCAGATGAACGTCGACGCGGCATAGAACAACCGCCCGACCGGGTTCAGGTTGCCGTCCAGCGAATCCTCGGCATAAGGCTCTACCAGCATCACCGTACCGTCAGGCTTCAATGCACGGTAGGCGTGCCTGGCCGCCCCCACCGGGTCGCCCATGTCGTGCAGGCAATCGAAGAAGCACACCAGGTCATGGTCATGCCCTGGGTAATCCTTGGCACTTGCCTGCTGGAAACTCACCCGCTCCGCCAGCCCCGCTTCGCGCGCACGTTCATTGGCGGTGGTGATAGAGGGACCGTGGTAGTCATAGCCCACAAAAGTCGACGCCGAAAATGCCTGGGCCATGACCAGCGTGGAGGCGCCGTGCCCGCACCCCACATCCGCCACCTTGGCGCCCGCTTGCAGTTTAGCCACCACACCCTCCAGCGCCGGTAGCCATTCAGCCACCAGGAACGTTCGATAACCCGGCCGGAAGAACCGTTCGGTACCACTGAACATGCATGGGTGGTGGTCGCCCCAGGCCAGCCCGCCATCGCCGCGCATGGCCGCGACCAGCTTGTCCTTGTCATGGAACAATGCCGCGATCACTGCAGCGCCACCCGCCATGTAAGCCGGGGAGTCCTCCAGCGCCAAGGCCATGGCCTGCTCTTCGGGCAACACAAAAAGGCCCTTGTCGTGCGTCATGTAGCCCGATGCCGCCTGGGCGTTCAGCCATTCGCGCACCAGCCGAGGGTGACAGCCGGTCCTGGCCGCCAGCGCCTCGGGCGTGGTCGGCTGGCTGTCGGCCATCGCCCGGTACAGGCCCAGCTCGTCACCCAAGATTACATTTGCCAGCGTCGCTGCGGCGCCCATGTCGCCCACCAGCTTGCCCATGAAATCATGAAGCCTTGCCTCGTCCATGACCTGCCCTCCTCTGCAAGAAGGCCATCGCCAGCGAGGGACATCCGCTCCGGGGAGGCGGTGGTCGGTTCAAGGGTTTGGGCTCGTGGTACAGCGCGTTACCGCGAGCTGTTGGTAAGTTTAGATCTTCTGCCCGGATGAAACGCGATCCAGGCTACATAGCCGTTGAATTCGTCCATCAGGTAACAATTCCTAAACAACGATGTGACATTTTTTTTCAGCTTTCTTATCAAGGAGCTGAACAATGAAGGTCACGGTTTTCGGTACCGGGTATGTCGGCCTCACCCAGGCAGTGTGCCTGGCCCAGGCGGGGCACTCCGTGTTGTGCATGGACGTCGACGCCGAACGGGTTGCCATCCTCAATGAAGGCCATTGCCCGATCTTCGAACCGGGCCTTGCGCCAATGCTGGAGAAAAACCTGGCCTGCGGTCGCTTGCGCTTTACCACCGATGCCGGGAAAGCAGCCCAATACGCCAAGTTGCAATTCATCGCCGTCGGCACCCCGCCACAAGCGGATGGCAGCGCCGACCTGAAGCACGTGTTTGCCGTGGTCGACAGCATCCTTGAACATGCCGATGGCCCCAAGGTGATCGTCAACAAATCCACCGCACCGGTCGGCACCGTGCACCGCATCAAGTCGCGTATTGCCCAGGCCGGCGCCGAACCCGGTCGATTCCAGGTCATCAGCAACCCGGAATTTCTCAAGGAAGGCTCTGCCGTGGACGACTGCATGCGCCCGGAGCGCATCATCATCGGCGGTGCAGAACCGGCTGAGGTAGAGCTGCTGCGCGAGCTGTACCTGCCGTTCAGCCGTAACCGCGAAAAACTGATGATCATGGATGCGCGCAGCGCCGAACTGACCAAGTACGCGGCCAACTGCATGCTGGCGACCAAGATCTCGTTCATCAACGAAATCGCCAACCTGGCCGAGCACCTGGGGGCCGACATCGAGATGGTGCGCCGTGGCATTGGCTCCGACCCGCGCATCGGCTACGACTTCATCTACGCCGGTTGCGGCTTCGGCGGCTCGTGCTTCCCCAAGGACCTGCAAGCCCTGCGCCGCAGCGCCGAGGCTGAAGGGTTCGAACCCCAGTTGCTGCGCGCGGTAGAGTCGGTCAACGAACATCAAAAGGGCCGGCTGTTCAGCAAGATCCAGCGGCATTATCCCGGTGGCCTGCAGGGCAAGGTATTCGCCTTGTGGGGGTTGTCGTTCAAACCCAACACCAACGACATCCGCGAGGCTTCCAGCCGGGTCCTGCTGGAAGCATTGTGGGCCGCTGGCGCAAGGGTGCAGGCCCACGACCCGCAAGCGATGGAGGAGATCCAGCGGCACTACGGCCCGCGTGCCGACCTGCAACTGGTGCCCTGCAAGGACGATGCACTAGAGGGTGCCGACGCGTTGGTCATCGTTACCGAATGGCAAGACTACCGCGTGCTCAACCTGGACAAGGTGCCGCAGTTGCTGGCCGACCGGGTGGTGTTCGACGGGCGTAACCTGTTCGAGCCCGAACACATGGCCACCGCTGGCCTGACGTACTACGGCATCGGCCGTGGCCAGGTGCAGCCAGCATGCCCGTACTGATCACCGGCGTCGCCGGCTTTATCGGCTACCACGTCGCGCAGCGCTTGTGCGAGGCGGGTATCGACGTGGTCGGCATCGACAACCTCAATGCCTACTACAGCGTCGAGCTGAAACTGGCGCGCCTGCGGCAGCTGTTCGGCTTTGCCAACTTCCGCTTCCAGACCCTCGACCTTGCCAATGCTGCCGACCTGCAGCAGCTGTTCAACGGGCAGGCATTCAGTGAAGTGATCCACCTGGCGGCCCAGGCCGGGGTGCGCTATTCACTGGAAAACCCCGGCGTATACGGCCAGGCCAACCTGGTCGGTTTCCTCAATATCCTCGAAGCCTGCCGCCAACAACCGCCACGCCACCTGATCTACGCCTCCAGCAGTTCGGTGTACGGCGCCAATGCCAAGCTGCCGTTCAGTGTCGATGACCCGGTCGAGCAACCTGTGTCGCTCTATGCCGCCAGCAAGCGCGCCAACGAACTGATGGCGCACAGCTATGCGCACCTGTACCGGCTACCGACCACAGGCCTGCGCTTTTTCACGGTGTACGGCCCTTGGGGCCGGCCCGACATGGCGCTGTTCAAATTCACCCGCGCCATGCTCGAAGGCCGCCCGATCGAGGTTTACAACAACGGCCTGATGGGACGCGACTTCACCTACATCGACGACATCGTCGAAAGCGTCCTGCGCCTGCGCCTGAGGCCACCACAGCCTGGCGAAGGGCAACCGCCCTGCCAGCTGTTCAACATCGGCTGTGGCCAACCCGTGCGGCTGCTGCATTTTATCGAATGCCTGGAAGACGCCTTGGGCATCAAGGCGCAGCGCGACTACCTGCCGCTGCAAGCGGGTGACGTGCTGGAGACGTGGGCCGATGTGGGCTCACTGGCGCGCTGGATCGACTTCACTCCGGGCACGTCGCTGGAACACGGCGTAAACGCTTTCGTGGGCTGGTACCGGGATTTCTACCGGGTTTGAGCCACGCAATCACAACACGATCACAGGTAGCCTCATGACAGATCCACTTGACCTCTCGGTGCTCATACCTGCCAGGAACGAGGTCGACAACCTGCCGTCACTGCTGATGGAAATTCGCAGCGCGCTGGCGACAGAACACTATGAAGTGCTGGTGGTTGACGATGGCAGCAGCGACCGCACCCTGAGCGTGCTGCAACACCTGAAAAGCCAGGGTTACACGCAACTGCGCATCCTGCGCCACGACCGCTCGCTGGGCCAGAGCACCTCGCTGTGGCATGCCGCGCAGGCTGCCCGCGGCCAATGGCTGGCCACCCTCGATGGCGACGGCCAGAACGACCCGGCAGACATCCCGGGCATGCTGGCCCTGGTACGCGCCAATCAAGATCTGGGCGGTGGTGTGAAGCTGGTGGCCGGGCACCGGGTCAACCGCCGTGACAGCGCCAGCAAGCGCTGGGCATCGCGCTTCGCCAACGGCCTGCGCAGCCGCCTGCTCAAAGACGCCACGCCCGACACCGGCTGCGGGCTGAAACTGATAGAGCGCGCAGCCTTCCTGCGCCTGCCCTACTTTGACCACATGCACCGCTTTATCCCGGCACTTATCCTGCGCCACAACGGCCGCATGCTGGTGCACCCGGTCAACCACCGACCACGTCACGCCGGGGTGTCCAAGTACGGCAACCTGGACCGCGCCCTGGTCGGCATCCTCGACCTGTTCGGGGTCTGGTGGCTGATCCGCCGCACCCGTCTGGACACGCGCCCCCAGGAGCTCGAAGGATGACCCGCGAAACCCTGTGGCTGATCATCGGCTTCGCCGGCCAGGCCGTTTTCACCGGGCGCTTCGTGCTGCAGTGGCTGTACAGCGAGTTCAAACGCCGCAGTGTCATCCCGGTAGGTTTCTGGTACCTGAGCATGCTCGGCAGCGCGCTGCTGCTGACCTACGCCATTTACCGCCAGGACCCGGTATTCATCATCGGCCAGAGCTTCGGCTTCTTGGTTTACCTGCGCAACCTGCAACTCATCGCCCGCCATCAGGAACAGAAGGAATAGCCCTTGCGCAGGTTCAAGACACTTGGGGCCGAACGCCTGGCCCTGATTGCCCTCGCGGTGTTGTTGGTGGGCGCCGGTATTGGCTGGCGCCAGCCAATGAATGTGGACGAAGAACGCTTTCTCGGCGTCGCCCTGGAAATGCTTCAGAGCGGCAACTGGTTCATCCCCCACCGGGCAGCGGAAATCTACGGCGACAAGCCGCCGCTGTTCATGTGGACCGTGGCCCTGTTCAGCCAACTGACCGGCTCGCCCAGGATAGCCCTCTACCTGCCGGGCCTGCTGTCGGCGGCGACCATCACCTGGGTGCTGCATGACCTGGGGCGGCGCCTGTGGAACCGGCGTATCGGCGTAATCGCCGCGTTGCTGTTCCTGGCCACCTACCAGAGCTACAGCATCCTGCGTACGGGGCAGATCGACAGTTTCCTGTGCCTGTGGGTGGCACTGGGCTTTTACGGCATGGTGCGCCACCTGCTGCTGGGCCCAGCCTGGGGCTGGTTCTACCTGGCCTGTGCGGCCATGGGGCTGGGCATTATCAGTAAGGGTGTGGGCTTTGTCCCGGCGCTGATGTTGCTTCCCTATGCCTGGGCGGTGCGCCGGCGCTGGCACGGTGTAGTCGCCATGCCTGGCCAGTGCTGGCGCTGGAGCCTGGGGCTGCTGTGGTTGCTGGCCGGTTGCGCGGTGTGGCTGCTGCCCCTGTTGGTGTCGATCGCCCATGGCGGTGGCGCGGCGGAGCTGGCGTACCTCAAGGAGATTTTGCTACGCCAGACCGCAAGCCGCTATGCCAACGCCTGGGACCATCGCGAGCCATTCTGGTACTTCTTCGTCAAGGTCATCCCCAAATACTGGCTGCCACTGATCCTCGCCCTGCCCTGGCTGGTGCCCGCCTGGCGCCGGCAATTGCAGAAGCGCGATGGGCGCTTTCTGCTGTTGCTTGGCTGGGTGGCGCTGGTGCTGCTGTTTTTCAGCCTCAGCAGCGGCAAGCGCAAGCTGTATATCTTCCCCGCGCTGCCAGGCCTGGTGCTGGCCATCGCACCACTGGTGCCATGGTTACTCAAACACTGGTTTCAACGCCGACCGGGATGGCGCAGCGTGTTCACTGCCGTGGCCTTGATGTGGTTTGCCCTGTGGTTTGCACGTGGCTTTGTCGAGCCGCTAAAGGAGGGTCGCAACCCGCATGAAACGCTGATGAGCGAGGCGAAACGCGCCACCGGTGGCGCTGAGCTGGTGTTGGTGAACTGGCGCGAGGGGCATTGGCTGTTTGCCCGACAACCGATTGTGCATTTCGGCTTCACCGGCCAATCCAGGGCAGATACGGCGGCCTACTGGTTACGCCAGAACCCTGCCGCTTTCGCCCTGATTCCAGCCACCGAACTGGGCCGCTGCTTCAGTGCCAGCAAGGCCCGCAAGCTGGGCCAGACCTCACGGGCCGAATGGTATGTGGTGGGCGCCGATGCCGAAAACGGCCAATGCCAGAGCGCAGCGCCCAACCACATCTACCGTTTCACATGGGCTAAGGCACAGGCGGATTGAGCTGCAGCACCTCATTGGTGTATGCCCATTCCTTCTGTACCTGGTCCGGGTGGTCATTCAGGCGAATGCCATAGGACGGGATAATCTCCTTGATCTTGGCCTGCCATTGCGGCGTTGCCACCTTGTCCTTGAACACCTTGTTCAGCACATCGAGCATGATGGGTGGTGCGGTCGAGGCGCCCGGCGAAGCCCCCAGCAAGCCGGCGATACTGCCGTCCTTGGACGTCACCACCTCGGTACCGAGCTTGAGCACGCCACCCAATGCTTCGTCTTTCTTGATGATCTGCACCCGCTGGCCGGCCTGCCACAGCCGCCAGTCTTCCTTCTTCGCCTCGGGGAAGTAGGTGCGCAGCGCTTCGAAGCGGTCATTGTCGGATTGCAGCACCTGGCCGATCAGGTACTGCACCAGGTCAAACTCACGTACGCCCACCCGCACCATCGGCCAGGCATTGTGCACACTGGTACTGGCAAGCAGGTCGAGCAGCGAGCCCTGTTTGAGGAACTTGGTCGAGAACGTGGCGAATGGCCCGAAAAGAATCATCCGCTTGCCATCGAGCACCCGGGTGTCCAGGTGCGGCACCGACATCGGCGGTGCGCCGGTCGCGGCAATGCCGTAGGCCTTGGCCATGTGGCGCTGGGCGATGGCCGGGTTGTCGGTGACCAAGAACGAGCCACCGACCGGGAAGCCGGCATAGTCCTTGGCTTCGTCGATGCCCGACTTCTGCAGCAGTGGCAACGCCGCACCGCCAGCACCAATGAACAGGAACTTGGCGTCGGTAGCCGACTTGCTGCCATCTTTCAGATTCTTGTACTCGACGTGCCAGGAGCCGTCATCGTTACGGGTGATTTCCTGCACCTCGCTCGACAGCTTGAGGTCAAAGTTAGGCCGGGTCTGCAGATAGCCCACGTACTGCCGGGTGATCTCGCCAAAATTCACATCGGTGCCGATTGGCGTCCAGGTCACGGCCAGTTTCTGGTTGGGATCGCGCCCTTCCATCATCAACGGCACCCACTTGCGAATCTGCTCGTGGTCTTCGGAATACTGCATGGGCTTGAACAACGGGCTGGCCTGCAGCGCCTCATAGCGCTTTTTCAGGAAGCGGATGTTGTCGTCCCCCCACACGAAACTCATGTGCGGCGTGGTATTGATGAAGGAATGGGGGTTCTTCAATACGCCCTGCTTCACCTGCCAGGCCAGGAACTGGCGGGTGACCTGGAACGACTCGTTGATCTCCACGGCTTTGCTGATGTCGATCTTGCCGTCTTTTTCCGGCGTGTAGTTGAGTTCAGCCAGGGCCGAGTGGCCGGTGCCGGCGTTGTTCCAGCCGTTGGAGCTTTCTTCGGCCACCTTGTCCAGGCGCTCGACCATCTCCATCGACCAGCCTGGCTCCAGCTCGTTGAGCCAGACGGCCAGCGTAGAACTCATGATGCCGCCGCCCACCAGCATCACATCCACCTTTCTGGTTTCCGCTGCCTGGGCATTGAGCATGCCCAATGCCAGCGCCAGCCCGGCCAGCGCCAGTTCCGGCTTGATGGTGATCTTCATAACCTCTCCCGTGCCTCGTTGCTGTCCGTTAGTCCAGCACAAGCTTAGCTGACGGATTTACTCGGGTATGTTCAATGCGAAGCTTCGTGCCTCTTGCAATTCATGAATTCTCAAAATACTGTATGAATAGTCAGTATTTCGAGTCAGTCACATGCAGCTCATCGCCAAACTCGGCATCCTCGCCGACGCCGCCAAGTACGACGCGTCCTGCGCCAGCAGCGGCGCGCCCAAGCGTAATTCACGCGGCGGTGACGGCCTGGGCGCCACCAACGGCATGGGCATCTGCCACAGCTATACCCCCGACGGCCGCTGTGTGTCGCTGCTCAAAGTGCTATTGACCAACTTCTGCCTGTACGACTGCCAGTACTGCGTCAACCGCCGCTCCAGCAACGTACCTCGCGCGCGCTTTACGCCCGAAGAGGTGGTCCGCCTGACGCTGGACTTCTACCGGCGAAACTGCATCAGCGGCCTGTTCCTCAGCTCCGGCATCATCCGTTCGGCGGACTACACCATGGAGCAATTGATCCGCGTAGCCCGGTTGCTGCGCGAAGAACACAACTTCCGCGGTTACATTCACCTCAAGACCATCCCGGATGCCGACCCTCTGCTGATCGAAGAAGCCGGCCGCCTGGCCGACCGACTCAGCGTCAACATCGAGCTGCCCACCGCCGCCAGCCTCAAGCGCCTGGCACCGGAAAAACAGGCGCATACCATCCGCCAGGCAATGGGCGTGATTCACCTGGGCCAACAAGCCGTGGCCAACGAACCCAAGGCCCCGCGCTTCACCCCTGCCGGCCAAAGCACCCAAGTGATTGTCGGTGCCGACAGCACCGACGACAGCACTCTGCTGCGCAATGCCGAGTCGCTCTATCAAGGCTACGGCCTCAAGCGCGTGTATTACTCTGCGTTCAGCCCGATCCCCGACAGCCCGGGCAGCGTGCCCTTGGCTGCCCCGCCGCTACTGCGCGAGCACCGCCTGTACCAGGCCGACTTCCTGCTGCGTGGCTACGGCTACAAGGCGGGTGAACTGCTGGGCCAGAGCGGCAACCTGGCGCTGGACATCGACCCCAAGCTGGCCTGGGCGCTGGCCAACCGAGAGGTATTCCCGCTGGACGTGAACCGCGCCGAGCCCGCGCTGCTGGCGCGTATTCCCGGCATTGGCCTGCGTAGCGTACAGCGCCTGGTTGCGCTGCGCCGAGAGCGGCGCATTCGCTATGACGACCTCATTCAGCTGCGCTGCGTGCTGGACAAGGCACGGCCGTTCATCGTCACCAGCGATTATCGCCCGGCCCAGGCCGAGCTGCGCAGCGGCCTGCTACGGGCGCGTTTGCGAGAGCCGCAGGCGCCCGTGCAGATGGGGTTGTGGGGATGATCGCGCTCGATTGTGATGACCAGTTCGCCACCTGGCGGGATCAGGCCCGGGTATTGCTAGGGCATGGCATCGACCCCTCCGAGGTCACCTGGTCGCAAGGCCCGATGGCCGACCTGCTGGCAATACCGGCAGCGCCCCCGGAAGGTCCAGGCCCCTTTCGTGCCAAAGTCCCGGCCGTGCTGCTGAGCCAGTTGGAGCAGGCTGCCCGTTATCGTGGCGAACAGCGCTGGAACCTGCTGTATGAAGTGCTCTGGCGTGTTGCCCATGGCGACCGGACGGCCATGCTGGCGGGTGACCGGTTGGGCAGTGAGTTGCAACGGCGTATCAAGCAAGTCACCCGGGAGGCGCATCACCTGCATGCCTTTGTGCGCTTCGTACCGCTGCCAGAGACGTTGGCTGATCGCCTGCAACTTGATCTGGTGGCCTATCACGAACCGGCGCATGACGTTCTGGAAAGTGCCAGCCCTCACTTTGCCGACCGTCTGGGGCGTTTACGCTGGTTGATCGCCACGCCACGGGATGGCATTCGCTTCGACGGCCAGGATTTCGATTACCAACGCCAGTGTCCTGAGTATTGGCAGCAATGGGCACGCAATGCCGACGACCCTGGCGCCGAACTGTGGCGCACCTATTACCGCCATACCTTCAACCCTGCCCGCCTCAACCCGGATGCCCTGCGCCTGCACATGCCCGGGCGGTTCTGGCGGCATTTGCCGGAAGGCATGCTGATACCGCAGCTTGAAGGCCTTGCCCGCCAAGGCAAGCAACGGGACGGCCAGGCCCTTGAAGTGGCTTCCCAAGCCGGCAAACAGATCTGCAAGCCCACACAGTCCTACAGCAACCACCCGACATCGCCCTCATCCAGCACACCGCCATGATCCGTTCGATCACCTTTGCGCGCCACCGCCGCGCCTTCGATCAGGAAATGCTCTGCCCCACTCTCTATCACTGCACCACAGGTTGTCCGGTCCCCTACCCTGGCAACCGGCCTGCCATTGAATGTGTAGGCAGCACTGCCGCTCTCTACCTGGTTAACCCCATGCAGCGGGCATTTGTGTCGATGGCCTACAAGGACAACCGGGTTCATTGGGCTTCTCCTTCAGACGGTGCGGTACGGGATTCACGGTCAATGTCCGCTGGCCATTCAACCTTTGGTGCCAGACAGTGCATGTGGCTCAGACCGTCGTCATCGTTCCAGTCGCGGGGTGGGTGCACAAATGTTGGCAAGGCGTCGGGGCCTTGTTGCATGAATAGACGGGCGATGGCCCAGTAGGCTTCGCCTCGATATAGGTTGGAGGTGAACACCACCCGATCAATGACTTCGTTGGTTTCTGGGTTGCGGACAGACAGCATCACATTTTCAATAAGACCGCCGTGACCGGGAGCGTAGACGCGGTAGACCTCGGCGGTAACGTCGTCCCAGTTGTAGGCTACAGGCTTTACACCCCAGTGCTTGCGGCTGAACACGTAAACATAGTGGTATCGGTATTGATAGATATATATTTTTTTTCGCAGACGATTAAAGCGAATTGGCTCGTCTCTTGGCAGCATCAAATCCAATTTGACAACCGAAAGAACAGCCCCAAACAAAACAATCGGACCAATTATTAGCACAACATACATCATCCACTCACGCGTCCAACCGTAACCAATGACAACCCAGTACAACCACAACGTCAAACCAAATAAGAACAGTAAAAAGGGAACGCCAAGCAAGGCCAATACACCACGCAATATGAGAGAAGCCCTAGGCAACTCCAGATAAACATCATCAACATGGTTCGGCGACGGACTTATGTCATCTAGGCTGAAGCGGTGGACTGGCTCTTCATCAACGTGCGGCAGATCGTGGCTCCAGCCCAATGCTCGCCTCCATAAAGCTCTTGACCTACGCTCAATCATTTTGCCCCCGGTTACATATTTCGGAGTACGCACTTTCTATATTACGATCTGGCCAGTACATCACCAGCAATGTCGCCGCTACTATGGAGTGACTTCCTATCGTCGGCATAAGCTCGACAACTCCGGAAATCTCGAGACTAGAAGACTCTTGATCAGCCACCACTACGACATGCTGCTTCTTATCAAAACTAATATCGTTTTTATAGTCAGGCAAATGCGGCGGAGAGAACCCAGAATAGTCAACCGATTTGGACATGGCGTTTAAAACTGAAGCATGACAATCTTCGCCAACCAGGACTTCCCCACCTGAAAAATCTGGAAAATCCCCATCTCCATGGCGATGCACTATTAAACTCCAACTATACGCAGAGTCTTGCCCCATATACCTAGGCAAAACTATCTGAAATTTCAGTTTATGCTCTATTTCCAACCCGACCAATCCCCCTATCCTTGGAGTGGCTGGGTCAGTTGAGATGCTTGACTCAAAGTGCAGCTTAGCCTGCAAGCCCAACGTAGCGGCATTAAGTTCGGCAAAAGCAATGTCCGCATCCTCTGGAGTGCTCCAATGAACAGCAGGCACTTCATCTGCTTTTCCAAAGTGACATCGCCTTGCCCAACGTTCCAGTGGGCTTGATTCGTTTTCTTCAGCTTGTTTGCTTAGTGCATATGCGAAAAGCACCAGTATCACAGCAATACCTAATGGACCAAGCAAAGCAGAGTTCAATACCGCTCCTGCAAAGAAAATGGCTCCACCACCGAAAGACGCTGCAGATAAATAATAATACGTCATCGCTACACCGTCTCCTGCTGCCGAGGCACGTTTAGCAGCAGACATAGCCTGAGCAGCTTCAATAAATCCGGCAGCAGAACTTACTACCGCACCCAGTCTTATTAAGGTGCCTCCAGCGGCTACGGCTCCTTTGACCCACGTCCCCCCCATACGGCCAGCAGTTGACCTCAATACAAGTCCAACCACCTCAAGTTGCCCGCCCAAAATCCCCAAATATGATCCTTGCAACGCCAGCTTGGCCTCATGCGCCTTTGGCCCAATCTCCACTTCCGCTTTTTCCTGATTCCTGCTCAAGCTGTCATGCTGCAAGTACAACCCACCTATCGCCAGCAGCAACTCCCAGCTAGCCGCCACACCTCGCAATCCGCTAAAGCCTGTCCGCACCAACTTCGCCGCCTGCTGCGAAGTGATCTGCATCCCCTGCAACACCTTGCGCGCATTCGCTTCCAGCGTGCCCGCCGCCACCGAGATATCCACCAACGTCCGCTGCGCTTTGTTGCTCGCCTGGGTCACCTTCCTAGTGGCTTCCTCAAGCAACCGGCCACGCACTTCTTCAGCGGTACCCTCCACCCACACCGTCACGCTGATCATGTGGTGGGTAAACCGCGGGTCAAGCACGGCCAAGCTCATTAGCCCGTGCTGCATAATCGGCCGCACCTTGTTCCAGGCCTTGGTTGAATGGAGGTCGAAGTCATCGATATTGCGATGCATGCGGTCCCTGGCCTCGGCAATCGAGGCATTGGCCTTGTGCTGCAATTCGCGCAAGTGGGCACTCTGCAGGGCGTAGTACTCGCCCAGCTTCATCTTCACTTCCAGTTCGATCAGGTGCACGCCGTTGTAGAGATACTGCGTCGCGCTGTTCAGGTGCCGCACAGCGTTCTGAATGCCTGGCGGCAGGCTGGGCGCCAAGCGCTGGCTAGCGGCGTTGAGAGCACCTTGGGTTTCGGCAATGGCCTGCTTGAGTGTGTTGCGCATGCGCAAGCCGGCGTCGTCGCTGGCGATGATCTTGCTCAGCATGCCGTAGAGCTTGTCGCTGTCGTTCCAGTTGATAACGTCGGTGGCGGAAAAACTGGGCAGTAACCCGGCCAACAACGCACGGTCGCGCATCAGCAAGGCGCGGTAAGGGGGACTATCCGGGTCTTGCAGCCATTTCAACCAGAGCATTTCGCTGGTGCCGGCTGCGGGAGCCGTATCGGGTGCCACGGCTTCGGTGATACCGCCGCCCAGGCACAACGCCATGGTCTTGGCATACGCCACGCCAGACTCACGATGATCGCCGTCGTAGTCGTACTGCTCGGCCACCTTGAACATGGGTGTGTCGAACATCGCAACATAAGCACGGGCGTTCTTGTCGATGTAGCTTTGAAACTCAGTTTCTCGCTGGTCGTATTCGGCCTGAAAAGCCGCCCGTTGCGGCTCGTGGTAGCGCTGTTCGAGTTTATCGTCACTGTCCTTCAGCGCTTGCTCGACCATCCGCTGCCGATCGACCGTCGGATCAATCGGAACGAACGGCCCTCGACCCGCCATCGGTTCCAGCGACGGCACTTTCTGCGCCGCCCACTCCCGGTGCGTGGCACGAATGACCTGCAGGATCTGCGAGGTTTGCAACTGGTACGCTCGCATGGGGTCTTCGCGCCAGACCTGGCGCTTCACCACCCAGTTCAAGCGCTGATGGTTGAACTCCTGAATCAAACCCACGGTATCGTCGAGCACCACCGCCAGCACACCGTTCTCCAGCTTGTGCCGGTTCATCGCGTTGACCAGGTATCCCTTCAAGGCAAACCGGCGCAGCCAGCGGGTATGGAAGCCATGCGCACTGTCGAACGGCGAGCACCCATACTGCGCGTATTCGAGAACCTCCTTGTCGACCTGCAAATTGTCGGGCGTCATGGCGATGCCCAGCAACTCGGGGTTGTGACGCGCCTGAGTCAGGTCTACCCCTTCGAAGCGATGGGCAGGCGCCTGGCCCTTCTTGTAGGCATCCAGCACACTTACCGGCCAAGGGTCGCTGGAGAAGGCTAGCCAGGCGCTGCCATAGCGGTCGGTGTCGATGTTGAGGAAGGACGAGGGAATGTCGTGGTTTTCATTCACGCACTTCTCGGGCAGCGATGCCGGCAGGCCATCTGACGGCTCGTAGAGATTGAAACGGCGCAGGTGGCCCTGCTCGCTGACTTCGTAGGCATGCCAGACCTGCTGGTCGAGCAGCACGTACAGGTAGCCCATGCGCAAGGTGCGTACGCCTAGCTTGGCCGAGACATGCAGACTACCGGCCACGGTGGTGAGGCACTGCGGGCGGGTATCCGGCACCAGGGCGCGGCGCAGGGGCAGGATCGGCAGGCCTTGGCGTTCGCAGGCCATACACTGGTCGTGCGGGAGCGCAGCTTCTGCCAGCGCAAGGGTCACGGCTTCATTGATATTCATCGGCGGTCCTCGGATCCGGGCAGGCTGTCAACCGTGCGTTGCCATTGCTCATCGGAGTACTGGGCAAACATCGACGCGAGCGGACGTTGTCCTTGGGCTGCCGCGTCAATCATGCTGCGTACGGCGGGTACGGTGTGCAGGCGGGAGTGAAGGCAAAGGTGATAAAGGGCGAACACCTGAATGTCATGTGATGCGCTCAAGCCCAGCATGCGTGCGTCATCGATGAAGTTGGAGGCGCGCACGGCCGCGAAAGGCGGGATCTCGCGCTGATTCATTGCGGAAGGACCTGCCCTCAACTTCCTCCAGGCCGAGAGCACCTGCTCGATCATCTTCACATCCTCCTGAATACGCTGGGCAGGCTCCGGCAAAGCATGCCGCTGCCCGCTCTGCCCTTTCAGGTGCGCCAACCTGCCACCGCTACTCAGGAACAACCAGTTGTTGATCGGCCACCATGGGCCATGCTCGACCTGCTTGAACGTCGCCGCGAGCAGCTCCAGGCGAACCGGCTCGTACACCGGATAGAAGCTGGACGCCCGTTTGACATCGGGTATTCGGCAAATGGCCGTGAGATGGGCGGCTACCGTGTCCGAGGTGGCTTCACTGAACAGCCAGCCACTCAGGTAGCGCCGATGGTGGTGCAGCCCTCTGTACGCTGCACGCGCAGTCAGCGCCAGCAACTCACGGCTGGGCAATGTTCCGGGTGAAGCCAGGCAAGCCAGAACTGGATGCAGGTGGGGCGCATGGGCCAGATCGGCCCTGTGCACACGCGTCAATGCCGCCTCGCCCAACGCTTCGCGCAGGTGTGCAAGCAAGGCATGGTCACTCTTGCCAGCTATCGCGAGCGGGTCGACCAATACATGGCAATGCAGGTGCGCCGCGTGATGCCCTTCGATGCGGCTGATCAGGCTCTCGACATTCATGCCTTGACCTCACACTTGCTGCTGGCGTCAGGCGTAAGCTCAAATGACGGGCTATCACCATCCCCTTTCGCAACGGCCTTGGTCTGCCCTTTCAGGTCGAGTGCAAGGCCATTGATGGTAATGCCCTGCGCATCCAGCACGATGCTGCCGCCAGGGCTTCTCAATTCGATGCGCTCACTGGCCAGCAACTGAAATACTGTCGTGCGTTGTTGCACGCCCTGCCCGACGCTGATCGACTGAGCCCCTTTGACCACAAGCTCGCAGTTGCTCCCCGTGACAACGCGGTGATTGCCACCCGTTGACTCAGAGCGGTTGTTGGCCACGTTTTCGACCAGGTCACACTTGATATCCAACAGGCTGTTTTGCCCGATGACCTGGGTATGGTTGTATGCCGTTTCCTGACGGAAGTTGTTGCCAATGCTCAGTTGCTCATCATTGCCGACCTGCTCGACACGATTGCGCCCCACACGCGTGGTCTCATCATTGCCGACCACATTGTTCTGGTCCCGCTGGGCATGGATGAACACTTCCTCTTTGCCCAGTTCGTCCTCGAAACGCAGTTCGTTGTAACCATCACCTTTATGGGTCTGGCTCTTGATGGTCATGCGTGTCTTGTGTTCGGGCAGGTCGTAGGGCGGTAACTGATCACCGCAGTAGGTGCGCCCGGTGATCATCGGCTGGTCCGGGTCGCCGTTGACGTACTGGATGATCACGTCCTGGCCGATGCGCGGAATGGCCATCGAGCCCCAACTGCCACCGGCCCAGCCCTGCGACACGCGTACCCAGCAGGAGCTGAACTCGTTGTTCTGGCTTTCACGGTCCCACGGGAAGCTGACTTTCACCCGGCCCCATTGGTCGCAATAGATTTCTTCGCCCTTCGGCCCGACCACCGTGGCCATGTGCGGGCCGTCGATGCGCGGCCGGGGCAACGGGGCCGGCCGCCATTCGGCTCTGCCGGGGACCAGCACGGCTTCCTGCTTGTAGCGTGTGCCTTGCCGGGCAACTGCGGCTTCCTCTTGCAAGCTGGTGAACTGGACGCCTTCGTGGTGCACGCGGTTGACCCGCCAATGCAGGTTCAGGTCTTCGCGCGGGTGCTCGATCAGGGTGAAGCTCAGGCCCGGTTGCAGGCGCACATCGTCGCCTTCCACCTCGGCCATACGGGCGTCATGGCGCAGGGCGGTGATACGGGTGGCGGTGAAGGGCACGCCGACCGCCTCACGCTTGTATCGACCGGGATAGTCGAAGCGTTCGTAGGCGGTGGACTGGTGCGTCAGGTCGCTGCCCTGGGCACGCTGTTCCAGGCGGTACGCCGGGTGGATGAAGGTGTAGTCGCGCTGCACCTGGCGGGCGGTACGCACCTGTTCGCTGTAGCGCAGGCGGCGCAGGCAAGGCCTGGCCTGATTGCCGCCGCTGGTGGCGTGGTACAGCACCTGGTTGGGGTCGATGTCGTCCGGCTCGAAGAAACCGTCGTCCGCGTCGTCGGCCTGGATGGCGCCCAGGCTGATCTGCCCCAGCGCCAGCAACCGGTCGGTGATGATCAGCGTGTGGCCTTTTGGCGTGTGTTCGAAGCGGTAGACGAAGCCTTCTTCGGCAGCCAGGCGGGCGATGAAGTCGAGGTCGGTTTCACCGGCCTGCACGCAGAACTCGCGCACCTCGTGTTTGTCGATGCTCTTCAGCGTGTAGCCGGTGATGCCCTGGCGCTCGAGCATCATCTGCAGAATCTGAGGCACGGTTTTCTGCTGGAAGATGCGCCAGTTCGAGCGCAGCCCCGCGCGGGCCAGCACGGGTTCGACCAGAGCACGGTAACGGGTGCGGTGAAAGCCCGTTTCGCCCTGGCTGAAGGTGCTGACCAGCCCGTGCACATAGCGCTGCGGGCGCTCACCACGCCAGATCGTGAACAGCACCGGCTTGTCGAGCAGCTGGCCGAAGTCGACATCGTCTTCGAAGCTGATCAGTTCCAGCTGCAACTGGAACGGCGTGCTGATGGCCTCGTCCAGCTCGAACGACACGACCTCGAACTCGCTGCGGCCAACCAGCGGCTGGAAGGTAAAACGCAAATCGGTTTGGCTAGGCATGTGGCATCCCCTGCTACTGCTGCAAAATGGCGTTAAGCGACTCCAGTACCTCGGCGGTGATCAGGTCGAGGCGGTAGCTGTAATAGCTGTAGGCGCAGACCATGGCGATGGCCGAGAGCACCAACGGGCTCCACCAGGGCCATTCCCAACGCAGCCTGCGGTAGGGGCGATCGACGACGTTGGTGTAGGGGTCGCAGAGCTCTTCCGGCGTGGGGCCGCGCAGTTCGCGGATGACCTTGTGCATGCGCGAGATCAGGGCCTTGATGATGTCGTCGCACTTGGGGTCGAGGGCGTGCTTGCCGCGCAGGCCCAGGCAAATGCAGAAGTACAGGAACTCCAGTACATCCTGGAACTCCTTGGGCGACTGCATGACCCGTTCGAGCAGCACGAAGATTTTTTCGCCGCCCTGGGTTTCGTCGTGGAAGATGCTGAGCAGCGGTTCGTGGCTCCAGCACGAATTGTTGCCCCAGGGGCGGCTCATCACGGCCTCGTCCAGGAACAGGCACAGGCCGTAGGAGTAGACTTCCTGCTGGGCAACGGGGTAGCCGTGCTGCCGGATTTCTTCGCGGATGTTGCGGACCTGGTTCTGCACGGTCTTGTGCACATAGGCGATGTTGGGCAGGTCATCCAGTGTGCTCAGGCGAATGGCCAGGCCGAACAGCGGGGTGGCGGCGTCGAGCATCAGGTTCTCGAAGCCGCCGCGCAGTTGGAAGTCCGGGTCCGCGGGGTAGCCTTCGTAATCCGGGTGATCGGCTCGCCTTCCCTCGTCGGCCGGGTAAGGCGAGCCGGTCTCCTGCGGGCCATCGAGCATCCCGTGCAGGGTGTTTTCGGTTACATCGCGGGCATCGGAGGCGCCCTCGGGTTTTACCGGAGGAATATCGAGTGGGCCGGGCATGAAGTGGTCCTTGTCTTCCAGCAGGCTGAAGACAGGAACACTATCGGGGAATCAATTCTTCAAGGAGTCTGGGGCTTCCTAAACGGTTGTAGGATCCTTCTCTTCGTCTAGTTTCTAAACATTTCCGAAGAGCCTGGCCAGGCAAGCCAGCTTCTTCTTGTACGAACGCCGCGCCTCCAGCGCCTGGTCCAGGCTTACCGCCAGGAACCGTGCCTGCTGGTTGGGCTGCATCTGGCCGATCAGGTCCAGGTCGGCGCTGATCACTGTTCCGATCATGGCGTAGCCGCCACCCGACACGGCATCGCGGTGCAGGATGATCGGCTCCAACCCTGCCGGCACCTGGATCGAGCCGATCGGGTAGCAGCTGTCGACGATGTTCGACGGATCCGACCCCGCACCGAACGGTTGTTCCCGTGGCTGAAAGCTCAAGGCACTGCCGCCTTTGTAGCGATAGCCGATACGGTCCGCTTCGGAACCGACGGTCCAGGCTTCGGTGAAGAAGCTTTGCGCTGCAGCTTCGGTGAGGCGGTGAAAGTACAGCCCCGGCACCACACGCAACACCACTTCGCCGCCCAAGGCCTGGCGCAGGGCCATGGGCAGGCTTGCACCCGCGCGGGTCTTGCCGCTGGGCATGCCGACCGGCAGCAGGTCGCCCGCCATCAGTTTGCGCCCCTGGAAGCCGCCCAACGCTCCCAACGCGTAGGTGGAACGGCTACCCAGTACCTCGGGCACATCGATGCCGCCGGCCACCGCCAGGTAAGCCCGCGCGCCTGCGGTGGGAAAGCCGAAACGCAACACCTGCCCGGCACGTACGGCAAACGCCGTGTCCGGGCGCTGCTCGCGACCATCGAGCAGCGCTGGCATCTGCGCACCGCACACGGCCACCAGTGTGTCCTGCTGGAACTCCAGCTCCGGCCCCACCAGCGCGCACTCCAGGCCTGCAGCGCCGGCCGGGTTGCCCACCAGGTGGTTGGCCGCACTCAGGGCGTACTGGTCGAGGGCGCCTGACGGCGGGATACCCAAGTGGTAGTAGCCTTCGCGGCCCAGGTCCTGCACAGACGTCGCCAAGCCCGGTTTGAGGACCTTGATCATGCCAATACCTCCTGCAGCGATTTGGGGTAGCCGACCGGGTCGGCGAGGAAGGCGTCCAGGGAAAACTCCACAGGGCGAATGCGCAGGTCGAAGCGGCCTTCTTCAACATCCGCCACGGCCTGGTCATAGGCACGGCGGTCGATGGGTTTGAATTGCACGATGTCACCCGGACGGAAGAACACCATGTGTGCCTTCAGGTAGTTCAAGGTCTGCTGCGGGTCGTAGATCGGTGCCGGGGTAACGCCGAACATCTGGTAACCCCCTGCTCCGCGCACCGAGTAGATACAGCCGAAACAGCCGCCATGGCCCAGGGTGAGCTTGGGCGTGTCGGTACGCGGGCGCAGGTACTTGGGCACCTGCAACTGCCGTTCGCGCTCGACCATCTGGAACATGAAGGGCAGGCCGGCAACGAAGCCGACCATCGACACGAACCATGGCGCGCCGCTGTGCGCGGCGATGAATGCCTCGACATCGGACAGGCCGTTGATACGTGCCGCGTACTCCAGGTCGGTGCTGGTCGGGTCTTGATGACGGTCACGAAAGCGCATCAGGGTTTCGTGGGTCCAGGGGTCGTTGTACAGCACCGGGATCTCGATGATTCGCGTCTGCAACGAACGCTCGGCCACGGCCTGCGCTTCGGCACCGCGCACGGCTTCAAGCAGTGCATCGGGGGCGATACGGTCCGGGTCGAAGCGGATCTGGAACGAGGCGTTGGCCAGGCACACGTCCAGCACGCCCTCCAGGGCCAGGCGCTCTACGGCGCGGGTGACGGCCATGCCCTTGAAGAAGGCTTCCAGCGACATGCTGTCGCTGACTTCGGCAAACAGGTGCTCGTCGGCGCCGAAGCTGTAGCGGATCGGGGTTGTAGCAAGCGATTCGGCCATGACTGTTCCTTTTTTGGAATCTTTATAGAAAGGCAGGCGAAAACAACCTATACGGGCTCCGGCTTGTGCCTGCCGGATGCCTCATGGGCTCAACGTGGCGCACGCACCACGATACCGGCTGCGTCCAGCGCCTTGCGCGTGGCTTCTACCAGGTCGAGCGCGCCGGGGGTATCGCTGTGCAGGCAGATGGAGTCGAACGCGATGGCCAGGTCCTGGCCTTCGACCGTACGTACCACGCCTTGCTGGCAAGCACGCAGTACCCGCTCTGCAACAGCCGTGGGGTCGTAGCCACGCACATTGCGGGTAAAGACGATAGAGCCGCTCAGGTCGTACTCGCGGTCGGCGTAGAACTCGCGGACCACCGGTTGGCCAAGTTCCTGGGCAATACGGCAGATCACCGAGCCCGGCATGCAGTACAGCAACAGCTCCGGCTCGATCACCCGCAGGTTTTCCACCAACAGGCGCGCGGCTTCCTCGTCACGCGCCAGGTGCATGTACAGCGCACCGTGCGGCTTGATGTGCTGCAGGCGCACACCTTGTGCACGGGCAATTTCTCGCAGTGCACCCAGTTGGTAAAGCATGTCGTCGACCAGCTCCTGGGCCGGGGCGTTGATATGCCGGCGGCCAAAACCCACCAGGTCTCGGAAACCCGGGTGGGCGCCCACCGCAACGCCCAACGCCTTGGCCCGCTCTACGGTGCGGCGCATGGTACCGGGGTCGCCGGCATGGAAGCCCGTGGCGATGTTCGCCGTGCTGATATGGCCCATCAGCTCGTTGTCGACGCCATCGCCAATGGTCCACGGGCCAAACCCCTCACCCATGTCCGAGTTGAAATCCACCACCTGCATGACTGTCTCTCCTGGCGCTTGTGACTGCATGCAAGCCACGTTAGATTCTCCACACCCCCTTGGGAAGATCTATAAACAGATAGGGTGTCTTCGGAAAATCAGATACCACAGGAGCCAACCGTGTCACTGACCCTGCGCCAGGTCCGCTATTTTGTCGCAACCGCCGAGATCGGCCAGATTTCCCAGGCAGCGATCCACCTGAATATCTCCCAGTCGGCGGTAACCACGGCCATCAAGGAACTGGAAGCCATGCTCGGCGTGCTGCTGTTCCAGCGCTCGGCTCAGGGCATGAACCTGACCGAGGCTGGCCGGCACTTTTTGAACCGCGCCTATGTGATTCTGCGCAGTGTCGATGACGCGTTGAACAGCCCGCTGCCGAACGTGCGTGCAAGCGGCCTGCTGCGCCTGGCGGCAAGCTACACCGTGATCGGCTACTTCCTGCCCCACCACCTGCAGCGCCTGGAACACTGGCACCCGGACGTGACCCTGGAGCTGTACGAGCAAGAGCGCAGCGCCATCGAGCAAGGCTTGCTGGAGGGGCGTTTCGACATGGCGGTAGTGCTCACCGCCAACCTCACCCACCCCGATATCGTTTCGGAGACGCTGTTCAACTCCGAGCGCCGGCTATGGCTGCCCGGTCACCATCCGCTGTGCGAGCGCTCGTCGGTGAGCCTGGCCGACGTGGCCTGTGAGCCGTTCATTCTGCTGACCGTGGACGAAGCCGAGCAAAGCGCCATGCGCTACTGGGAACACGCCGGGCAACGGCCAAGCGTGCGGGTGCGGACCAGTTCGGTGGAAGCCGTGCGCAGCATGGTTGCCAATGGCAGTGGCGTGGCGATCCTGTCAGACCTGGTACATCGGCCTTGGTCGCTGGAGGGCAAACGCATCGAGACAGTGACCATCAGCGACCCGGTTACGCCGATGAGCGTGGGGTTGGCCTGGCACCGGGAGCGGGCGTTCAGCCCGGCGATGCAGGCCGTGCGTAACTACTTTCATGATGCGTTTCTGGCGCCGCAGCAGTTGTCGGCGCGGCGTTGATTATGTGTTTGCAGGCTCGGCCTCTTCGCGGGCACGCCCGCTCCCACAGAGCACCTGCTGGATTCGTGGCCAGTGCAGGAGACATTGTGGGAGCGGGCGTGCCCGCGAAGAGGCCGGTATTGCCTCAGCGTTTCAGGCAGGTATCGATGTTCCAGCCATACAACCACTGCACCGCATCATAAAACTGATCCTGCGAACGCCCTTCCCACAACTGGTTACGCACCAGCCGCTCGACACCCTTGGCATGATAAAGCCGCCCCATTTCCCGCGCAGACCACAATACCCGCGCGGTACGCGGAATACGGATCGACTCATACAAGCGGAACGCTGCCTGCAGGTCATGCTCGCAGGCCTTCACCGCCTGCCCCAGCACCACCGCGTCTTCCAGCGCCATGCATGCCCCCTGCGCCAGGTACTGGGTCATCGGGTGGGCGGCATCGCCCAGCAAGGTGGCCCGCCCTTCGCCCCACTGCTCTACCGGGTCACGGTCGGCCGTGGCCCAGCGGCGCCACGAGGTTGGCCGGTCGAGCATCTGCCGGGGGCGCTCGTGAATGCCCTCGAAGTACGACAGCACCTCTTCCTTGCTGCCGTCGGTCACGCCCCACTGTTCCTCGTTACGGCTGTGGAAGGTCACCACCAGGTTGTACTGCTGGCCGCCGCGCAACGGGTAATGCACCAGATGGCAGCGTGGGCCGGCCCACAGCATCGGTGCGTTGACGCGCAGGTCTTCGGGCATGTTCTGCACGTCCACCACGGCCCGGTACACCACATGCCCGGTGACCCGCGCCGGGTCGCCGACCATGCGCTCGCGAATCACTGACTTGACGCCGTCGCAGCCAATCACCGCATCGGCCTGGTAGCGGTTGCCTTTGCTGTCGGTCAGGGTCACGCCGTGGTCGTGCATTTCCATTCCGGCGATATGGGTCGAAGTCTGGAAACGGATCAGCGGGTTCTGCCGCACCGCTTCGAGAATCGACAAGTGAATGTCGGCGCGATGGATCACGCCATACGGGTTGCCGAAGCGCTGGCGGAAGCGCTCGCCTACTTCGATGCGCCCTACTTCATGGGCATCGATGGCGTCCATCATGATCAGGTGATCGGTAAACACCGAGCGATTGCGCGCTGCATCGCCCACGCCCAGGGCATCCAGCGCGGCATAGGCATTGGGCCCAAGCTGAATGCCGGCGCCAATTTCGCCAATGTGGTCGGCCTGCTCCAGCAGCAGCACCTGGATACCTTGTGCGGTCAGGGCCTGGGCAGCCGCGAGGCCACCAATGCCACCGCCGACGATGATGATTTTTTGTTGTTGGGCAGTCATGGTTAGGGTCTCCGTACAGGCTGCGGTTCTTATTGGATGAAATCGGGTTGGCGACCCGGGGCAGCGCGCTGGAAGGCGGGTTGTGCCTGGCAGTGCTCGTACACCGCCATCACCCGTGGGTAGGCGTGCAGGTCACAGCCCATGCGCTCGGCGTTGGCCACCTGCGGCACCAGGCAGCAATCCGCCAGGGTGGAGTGCTCGCCAAAGCAATACGGCCCATCGCCATGACGTTGCAGCAAGGCTTCGAGCGCAGCCAGGCCTTCGGCCACCCAGTGGGCGTACCAACGGTCTTTTTCCTCAGGCCCCACTTCCAGCACGCGTTGCAGGTAACCCAGCACGCGCACGTTGTTCAGCGGGTGGATATCGCAGGCGATCAACTGTGCGACTTCCAGCACCCGTGCGCGGAGCAGCGGCTGCTTTGGTAGCAACGGCGCCTGGGGGTACAGCGCGTCGAGGTAGTCAATAATGGCCAGCGATTGGGTCAGGCTGACGCCGTCATTGCCGACCAGCACCGGTACGCCGCCAATCGGGCTGAGCTCACGGTGCTGCGCCTGGCGTTGTTCACCGGCACGCAGGTTGACACCGTGGTAGTCCACCTCCAGGCCTTTGAGGGCAAGGGCGATGCGCACCCGATACGACGTGGAACTGTTGAAAAAACTGTAGAGCTGCATGGCAGTATTCCTGCTCGATCAGAGCGTGACGTGGGTATTGGCGCGCAGTGCGGTGGCAGGCTGCGCGCCCTTGAAGAAGATCGCCGCAGCGGCCAGCACAGCCGGCAGCATGAGCACGCCGAACAGCACCTCGAAGGACAACCCGGCATCCACCAACAGCGCGCCGCCGAAGGTGCCGCACACCGAACCGATACGCCCTACCCCATGCGCCCAACTCACCCCCGTGGCGCGGCTGGCGGTGGGGTAAAACGCGGCCGCCAGGGCATTGGCGCCCACCTGCGAGCCGCTGATGCAAAAGCCCATGCCGGCAACGCTCAGGCCCAGCATTGCGTAGTCGCCGTGGCATTGGCCGATGGCGAACAGGCACGCCGCGCCGCCAAGCAGGGCTAGCACCAGCACGTTGTGTGGGTCGAAACGGTCCATGGCTGCGCCCAGGCACAGCGCGCCAAGCGTGCCGCCGATCTGGAACAGCGCGCTGACCAGCGCTGCCTGGCTCAGGCTAAGGCCCGTGTCGCGCACCAGCAGTGGCAGCCAGTTGGTCATGCCGTAGATGATCAGCAGGCTCATGAAGAACGCCAGCCAAAGCGCCAGGGTGCCGCGACGTAACGGTGTGGCAAGAATCTGCCGGACCGGCGAATGCCCTTCCGCCACGTCGTCCAGGCGCAAGCCCTGGCAACCCGCCGGCAAAGCACCCATGCGCTGCACGATAGCCAGTGCCTTGGCATCGCCCGGGTTACGCCGCACCAGAAAGCGCACTGACTCGGGCAAGGCCAGTACCAGGATTGGCAGCAACGCCAGCGGCAGCACCCCACCCAGGGCCAGCACGCTGCGCCAGCCGAACATCGGCAGAAGCTGCCCAGCGACCACCCCGCCCAAGGCCGAGCCCAAGGTGAAACCGCAAAACATGCCGGTCACCATCAGCGAACGACGCCGCTGCGGGCAGTACTCGGAGGTCAGGGTGATGGCGTTGGGCATTGCCCCGCCAAGGCCCAGGCCGGTGAGCAGGCGCAGCACCGCCAGGCTGTGCAGGTCCTGGGCAAACGCAGCGGCCAGGCTGAAGGCACCGAAGCAGGCCACCGACAGCAACAGCACGCGCTTGCGGCCGAAGCGGTCGGCCAGTGGCCCGGCCATGAACGCGCCGAGCATCAAACCGACCAACGCAGCGCCCAGCACCGGGCCAAGGTCGGCGGCGCCGATCTGCCAGTGCTCGCGCAATGCCGGGGCAATGAAACCGATCGCCGCCGTGTCCAGGCCATCGATGGCGGTCACCAGAAAACACAGCAACAGGATGCGCCACTGGAAGGTGGCAACCGGTTGGCTGTCGATAAAGGCTTGTACATCCACGGTGTTGTTTTTGTCAGTGGAAGACATGAGCGAAACCTCCGGGCCGGCGCCTGGCGCAGGCCACGTGTAAACCGGGAGGAAGGGCCGACGGCGCCGGCCCAGGGCAGTCAGACGACGCGGACGTGGAGCTCGCCCAGACCGTCGACCCCGCCCACCATCAACTCACCCGCCACCACCGGGCCAACGCCCTCGGGGGTGCCGGTCATGATCAGGTCGCCGGGCTGCAGTTCGAAGAAACGCGACAGGTAGGCGATGGTTTCCGGCACCGACCAGATCAGCTTGTCAATGTCGCTGCGCTGACGGTCCGCGCCCTCTACCTGCAGCCAGATGCCGGCCTGCGCCGGGTGGCCGACCTGGCTTGCAGGGTGCAACGGTGCAATTGGCGCGGAGGCATCGAACGCTTTACCGATCTCCCACGGGCGGCCCATCTCGCGCATCTTCATCTGCAGGTCGCGGCGGGTCATGTCCAGGCCAACGGCGTAACCGAACACATGCTGGTTGGCCTGCTCCAGCGGAATGTCGCGCCCGCCTTTGCCGATGGCCGCAACCAGCTCGATTTCATAGTGGTAGTTGCTGGTTTCTGCCGGGTACGGCAGCTTCAGGGTCTGGCCCTCGGCCACCGGCACTACGGCGTCAGCAGGCTTGCAGAAGAAGAACGGCGGCTCGCGGTCGGGGTCGAAGCCCATTTCCCGGGCGTGCGCAGCGTAGTTGCGGCCGACGCAGTACACACGGCGTACCGGGAAGCGCTGGTCGCTGCCGGCAATCGGCAGGCTGGGGGTGGCGGCAGGTTCGAACAGGTAAGTCATGGCAGGGGTTCCTTGGATCAATGGTGTTCGCGGGCTTCGCGCAGCAGCCCTAGGGCTTCCTGCACCGGCCGGTCGGAATAGCTGAACAGCACACACTCGTCGTCGGCCTGCAGGCTCAACGGCACCCAGCTCGGCACCACGAAGGTGTCCTTGGGCTCAAAGTGGAAGGTCTGCCCGCCGATGACCGCTCGGCCACGGCCCTCGACTACCGAGTACACGGTGGCGTCGGTGCAACGGGCAGTCTTGCCGACAAAACCGCGCGGCAGCAGTTGCATGCAGGTGCCAATGGTGGGCATGGCCCAGCCCCCGGTGGCCGGGTTGACGTAGCGCAGCTTCACGCCGTCGCAGGCATCCACTTCGCCTTGGCGTTCAAGCGTGGCCAAGGCTTCGCGGGTGCGCGCATAGGGGTAACTGAAAATCGGCGAGGTGGTGCCCTGTACCTCATGGCGCAGCGGCAGCATGTTGGCGCCATAACGGGCCAGGCTGTTGCCCTCGGGCCGGCTGACGGGCTGCACCGCTTCGGGGTAGTTCTCGGCAAAGCCCGCGCCATAGAAACGCACCGTGGGGATGTCGAGGCCGTCCAGCCAGATCACCGGTTCACCGCCCTCGGCTTCGCTCGGGTTGCCATGGTCGTGCCAGGTCCAGGACGGGGTGATGATGAAATCGCCCGGGTGCATGGTCGTGCGCTCACCGTCCACGGCCGTATAGGCGCCCTTGCCTTCGACCACGAAGCGCAGCGCCGATTGGCTGTGGCGGTGGCTGGGGGCAATTTCGCCCGGCAGGATCAATTGCAGGCCGGCGTACAGGCTGGGAGTGATCGAGGCCTGGCCGCGAATACCCGGGTTTTCCAGCACCAGTACCCGGCGCACGGCTTCTTCGGCGCTGATCAGCTGGCCAGCTTCCATCAGATACGGGCGCACTTCGCTGAAGCGCCAAAGCGCGGCAACGCACGCTGTGGTGGGCTGTGGCGGTACCAGGTTGTGCAGTTGCTCCCACAGCGGGAACAACGCCTGGCTGTCGATGCGTTGATAGAAGCCGGCGCGGGCCGTGTCGATGTTGTCGTTGTTATGCATCGCGTCACCTGTGGTGGGCTGTGGAGGGGCGGATGGCCGTGGCAGCGCCCCCGTTGTGGGTCCGATTAAACGCCCGCGCCACATACAAAAAAAATGATATTTTCATATGCAGCCATATAAAAAAGATGATGAGAGATACGCCATGCACTGGACCCGCCGCCTGCGCCCGCGCCACTTGCAACTGCTGGTGACCTTGGCCGAAACCGGCAACCTCAGCGACACCGCCCGGCAGGCCTATACCACCCAGCCCGGCCTGTCGAAGTTCCTCAAGGAGCTGGAGGAAGACGCCGGCGCGCTCCTGTTCGAGCGCCATGCCCGCGGCCTGAGGCCGACCGCAGAGGGCACGTTGCTGGTCAACCATGCGCGGCGCATCCTCAGCGAAATGGAGCGGGCGCAGAGCAACCTCGATGCCCTGCGCGAAGGCAATACGCCCAACGTGGCCATCGGCACCTCGCCCGCTTCGGCGCCGAGCCTGGTGCCGGATGCCATCCTCTACTTCCTGGAAAAGCACCCGAAAGCGCAGGTATCACTGCAGGAAAGCACCATGAACGTGCTGCTGGAGCGCCTTCAGCTGGGCCAGCTGGACGTGGTGGTCGGGCGCGTCGACAATTACCAGCCGAGCCAGGCGCTGCACAGCGAAATGCTGTTCCGTGAACCGATGCAGGTGGTCGCCCGCCCCGACCATCCATTGGCCACACGCACGGGCCTGAGCTGGGACGACCTGTACCAGTACGACTGGCTGCTGTGGCCACCGGCCACGCCGATTCGCAATCGCCTGGATACCGCCCTGAGCAACGCCGGGCGCAAACCGCTGCCGTGCCGTATCGAGTCGTCATCGCTGATGGCCAACCTGTGGTTGATGCAGAACAGCGACATGCTGTCGGTGGCTTCGGGGCGGGTCGCCGAGCATTTCCATGGGCGCGGGTTGCTGCAGCGGCTGGATTTCGAGCTGGAGGCGGAAGGGTCGATTGGCATGTGCTGGCGTGATGAGCCGCATATCGAAGGCGCGGTGCTGGACTTGCTGGAAAGCCTGCGGGAGGCGGCCCGGGTGCCTATTCGGCCAGCATCTGCGCCTGTTAAGGCCTAATCGCCGGCAAGCCAGCTCCCACAGGTATTTCACATGCATTCAGACCTGTGCAGTACCTGTGGGAGCTGGCTTGCCGGCGATGAAGGCAAAACCGATCTCGAGCCGAACGATCAGCCACCTATGCCGTCATAACCTGAGCCGGTGCCGACACGCAAAGAGGACGCGAAATGACCCAGCCCGACCCGTCATACGTCAAATGGCTCGAAGACCGCGCCATGCTCAAGGCCTCCCAAGCGCGCGCCAGGCTGTATTCAGGCCAGTCCCGGTTGTGGCAGCAGCCGTACGCCGAAGCCCAGCCCCGCCGCGCCACCGAGATCGCCTCAGTCTGGCTGACGGTGTACCCCGACGCCATCATCGCCCCGCCAGGCTGCTCGGTGCTCGGCGCCCTGGCCCACGAAGCGCTGTGGAAGCGCTTGTCGGATATCGGCATCCAGGGCCTGCACACCGGCCCGATCAAGTTGTCAGGCGGGATTCGCGGTCGCGAACTCACCCCCAGCGTGGACGGCAACTTCGACCGCATCAGCTTCGACATCGACCCGCTGTACGGCAGCGAACAGGAACTGATCCAGATGAGCCGCATGGCCGCGGCGCACAACGCCGTGACCATCGACGACCTGATCCCCTCACACACCGGCAAGGGTGCCGACTTCCGCCTGGCAGAGCTGGCACACGGGCCGTACCCGGGGCTGTACCACATGGTCGAAATCCGCGAGGAAGACTGGCCGCTATTGCCGGAGGTGCCCGCCGGCCGTGACGCGGTCAACCTGCTGCCCGCCCAGTGCGACGAGCTCAGGGCCCGCCATTACATCGTCGGCCAACTGCAACGTGTCATCTTCTTCGAGCCAGGTGTGAAGGAAACCGACTGGAGCGCTACAGCGCCGGTTACCGGTGTCGACGGCAAGACGCGACGCTGGGTATACCTGCACTATTTCAAGGAAGGCCAACCGTCTCTGAACTGGCTGGACCCGACCTTCGCCGCCCAGCAAATGATCATTGGCGATGCCCTGCACGCCCTGGACTGCCTGGGCGCCCGAGGCCTGCGCCTGGACGCCAACGGATTTCTCGGCGTGGAAACACGGGCCAACGACACCGCCTGGTCGGAAAGCCACCCACTGTCGATTGTCGGCAATCAGCTGATCGGCGGCATGATCCGCAAAGCCGGCGGCTTCAGCTTCCAGGAGCTTAACCTCACCCTGGACGACATCGCACAGATGTCCAAGGGCGGCGCCGACCTGTCCTACGATTTCATTACCCGGCCGGCCTACCAGCATGCACTGCTGACCGGCGACACCGCATTCCTGCGCCTGATGCTCAAGGAAATGCACACCTTCGGCATCGACCCGGCTTCGCTGATCCATGCCCTGCAGAACCACGACGAGCTGACCGTAGAGCTGGTGCACTTCTGGACCCTGCACGCCCACGACATGTACCTGTACAAGGGCCAGACGCTGCCCGGCAGCATCCTGCGCGAACACATCCGTGAAGAGATTTACGAACGGCTATCGGGCGAGCACGCGCCGTACAACCTGCGCTTCGTCACCAACGGCATCGCCTGCACCACGGCCAGCCTGATTGCCGCAGCACTGGGCCTGCGCGACCTGGAGCAGATCGGCGCGGCAGACATCGAACAGATCCAGAAAGTGCACCTGCTGCTGGTCATGTACAACGCCATGCAGCCGGGGGTGGTCGCGTTGTCCGGCTGGGACCTGGTCGGTGCCCTGCCCTTGCCTGCCGACGCGGTGGCCGAGCGCATGCTCGATGGCGACACCCGCTGGATTCACCGGGGCGGTTACGACCTGGCTGGGCTGGACACGCAGGCCGAGCAATCGGTGCGCGGCATGCCCCGTGCACGCGCCCTGTATGGAAGCCTGGACAGCCAGCTGGAAAACAGCGACTCGTTTGCCTGCAAGGTGAAGAAGCTGTTGGCCGTACGCCAGGCCTA
This sequence comes from Pseudomonas sp. LLC-1, assembly GCF_002992185.1. Lineage (NCBI taxonomy): Bacteria > Pseudomonadati > Pseudomonadota > Gammaproteobacteria > Pseudomonadales > Pseudomonadaceae > Pseudomonas > Pseudomonas sp. LLC-1. The sequence goes on from NZ_LUVY01000029.1 coordinate 38,254, forward strand.
TGGCATCGCCACCAGCCGCCAGGTGCTGGTGCCTGAAGTCAGCAGCCCGGGGTTACTGGTGATGGTGCACGAACTGCCGGCCGGGCGCGGTATCCAGATCAGCGCGTTGAACTTTGGCCAGGACGTGATTGCGGAGGAACTGCAACTGACCGGGTTCACGCCGGGGCCGGTGGTGGACATGATCAACGAGACGGTTGAAGGCGACCTGACCGAGGACGGGCGCCTCATGGTGAACCTGGACCCGTACGAGGCGCTGTGCCTGCGGATCGTCAACAGCAGCGGGCATTTGTAAACCTGCGCAGAGGCCGACCTTGATTTTGCAGCGCCAGAGGCATAGCGTTCGGGTGATTTCTTTTTGTGCCCAGGAGCAACTCCATGTACACCGGCATCGTCCAGGCCGTCCGCCCTCTGCTTGATGTGACCTCCTACCCGGGCCACAACCAGTTCACCATCGACCTCCCCCCCGAACTGCTCGACGAACTGAAGATCGGCGCCAGCGTCAGTGTCGAGGGCACTTGCCTGTCGGTCACCGAAATTCACGGTACGCAGGTCAGGTTCGACGCCATGAACGCCACCCTGGAACGCACCAACCTGCGCAATTTCAAGGCCGGCCAAGGCGTCAACATCGAACGCTCGGCAAAAATGAATGCCGAAATCGGCGGCCACCTGATGGCCGGCCACATCGCCACCACTGCGGAAATCGTCGAGCTGTCCATCAAGGAAACCGGTGCATTCATCACGTTTCGCATGCCGCCGGAATGGGGCAAGTACGTGTTCCCGCGCGGCTTCATCGGGGTCAACGGCTGCAGCCTGACCGTTGCCGATGTCGACGACAATGTCATCACCATCAACCTGATCCCGGAAACCCTGCGCCAGACCACCTTCGCCCGCTACAAGGCCGGCGAGCTGCTAAATATCGAGGTCGATCACCAGACCATGGTGCTGGTCGACGTGGTGGAGCGCACCATCAAAGGCACCCTGGCCCGCGAAAAACTGCTGCCCTGAGGCCTGCGCATGCTGCCCAATGCCCTCCCCGCGCGCACGGCCAGGCGGCTGCGGCTGCAAACCCTGCGTGGTCGTGTCGGCCTCGGCCTGGTCGCCGCCCTGTCGGTGCTGGCTGGCATGACCGATGCCATCGGCCTGCTGGCGCTGGGTGACTTCGTGTCATTCATGAGCGGCAACACCACGCGCCTGGCGGTGGCCATCAGTGAAGCCGACCTGCCCCTGGTGCTGCGCCTGAGTGGCGCGGTATTGGGCTTTGTCGCCGGCAATGCGCTGGGCGTACTGCTGGCACGCGGCTTTCACCGCCGGGCCTGGCCCGTGTTGCTGGTGGTCGCCGCACTGCTGGGGTTCGCAGCCGTATGGCCGTTGGCAGCCACCTTCCCGGCATTACTGGCCGCCACACTGGCCATGGGCATGATCAACGCCGTGGTCGAACAGGTGAACGGCCTGCCCATCGGCCTGACCTACGTTACTGGCGCCCTGTCCCGCTTCGGCCGCGGCCTGGGGCGCTGGCTGCTGGGCGAGCGGCGTAACGGCTGGCGGGTGCAGCTGGTGCCTTGGGCCGGCATGCTGTCGGGGGCCGCGCTCGGCGCCTGGTTGCAACAACACCTGGGCCTGCAGGCACTGGCCGGCAGCTGCGCACTGGCGTGTGTGCTGGCCCTGGTATCGCGGTTCATCCCGCGCGCCTGGCAGCGCGGCTACATGCCTCGCTGATCAGTCGATGCGCGGGTGCTGCTGAGCCAGCACCTTGCGTTTCGCTTCCAGCTCGGCGATCTGCGCGTCGATGTCTTCGATTTTCTGCTCGATGTTGTCGTGGTGCTCCTGCAGCAGTTCACGCGCTTCCTCGATGTCCGATGCCGCCGGTGCCGCACCGCGCAGCGGCTTGTTGGCGGTTTCCTTCATGGTCAGGCCAGTGACAAGGCCCACGGCGGCAATCGCCATCAGGTAATAAGCCGGCATGTACAGGTTGCCGGTGCTCTCCACCAGCCAGGCAGTGAGCGTCGGGGTAAGGCCGGCGATCAGCACCGATATGTTGAAGGCACTGGCCAGGGCGCTGTAGCGGATGTGCGTGGGGAACATCGCCGGCAGCGTCGAGGCCATTACGCCGATGAAGAAGTTGAGCATGACGGCAATGATCAGCAACCCGGCGAAAATCACCGCCAGCTCGCCGCTGTTGATCAGCATGAACGCCGGAATGGCCAGGGCGAACAGGCCGACACTCCCGACGATGATGAATGGCCGGCGGCCAAACTTGTCGCTGAGCAAGCCTATCATCGGTTGCACGAACAGCATGCCGACCATGATCGCGATGATGATCAGCACGCCATGGTCTTCGCTGTAATGCAGGTTGTGCGACAGGTAGCTGGGCATGTAGGTGAGCAGCATGTAATAGGTGACGTTGGTGGCAATCACCACACCAATGCAAGTCACCAGGCTGCGCCAGTGCTGGGTGGCCACCTCCTTGAACGACACCTTGGGCCCGGAGGCAAGCCCTTCGCGGTCGCCCTGCTCCAGCTTCTCGACATGCTGCTGGAACGCGGGTGTTTCTTCCAGCGCATGGCGCAGGTACAGGCCGATGATGCCCAACGGCAGGGCCAGGAAGAACGGCAGGCGCCAGCCCCACTCCAGGAATTTTTCCTCGCCGAGAACGGTAGAAATCAGCACCACCACGCCTGCACCAAGCACAAAACCGGCAATGGAGCCGAAGTCCAGCCAGCTACCGAGAAAACCCCGCTTGCGGTCGGGGGCGTATTCGGCGACGAAGATCGACGCCCCCGTGTACTCGCCGCCCACTGAGAACCCTTGGGCCATCTTGGCCAGCAGCAACAAAATTGGCGCCCAGATGCCGATGCTGGCATAGGACGGTATCAGGCCGATAGCGAAGGTACTGAGCGACATGATCACGATGGTCGCGGCGAGGATTTTTTGCCGGCCAAACCTGTCGCCCAGGGCGCCAAAAAACAGTCCGCCTAACGGCCGGATCAGGAACGGCACAGAAAAGGTGGCCAGTGCCGCGATCATCTGCACGCTGGGGTCGGCATTGGGGAAGAACACCTTCCCCAGCGCGTAGGCGACGAAGCCGTAAACACCGAAGTCGAACCACTCCATGGCATTGCCCAGCGCTGCGGCGGTGATCGCCTTTTTCATCTTTCCGTCGTCGACGATCGTGATGTCCTTCAGGCCGATTGGCTGGACGCTTTTCTTGCGAGGTTTCATGCCCGTATCCCTGTCGATGAATGCTCTTAGGGTTCAGATACAACGGGACACTAAATAATTCAGCGCTTAACGATTTTTTGTGAATCCGCTTGCTGGCCGCTCGCGGGTGAATCCGGGCATGAGCGAGAAAACGAATAGTAGACAATTTGTATAATGTCGATAGACAATGACAAAATGTCGCACTCGACGGCCGATGTGCCACCTGCGGCATGTCACCGTGCAAGATCGTTAACCGGAGTAGATAAATGCAAAAAGTAACTTCGCTGCCTGGCGATGACGCCCGTCCGGGCTGGTACCACACCAGCCCCAAGCGTCAGCCGCGCCCGGGCCATTCGGGTCGCAAGGAAGCGCGCTGGACCATCATCGGCGCAGGCCTGACCGGCCTGGCAGCGGCGCGCCAGATGGCGTTGAACTTCCCCAATGAAGAGATCGTGCTGGTCGAAGCCCAGGAAGTCGGCTTTGGTTCCGCCGGCCGCAATGCCGGTTTCGCCATCGATGTGCCGCATGACATCGGCGCCAAGGACTACATCGGCGACGTCACCGTCGCGACCAAGATCCTGCGCCTGAATACCCTCGGTCAGGACTACCTGCGCGACATCGTCGAGCGCAACGGCATCGACTGCCAGATGTCTGACTCCGGTAAATACCAGGCCGCCGTCGGCGCCAAGGGCATTGCCATCCTCGAGGCCTACCGCAGTGGCCTGGAGAAAATCGGCTGCAGCTCTACCCTGATCGACGAGCAGGACCTGCCCGCACACATTGGCACCTCGTACTACAAAAAGGCCCTGCACATCCCCGGCACCTTGCTGCTGCAGCCCTCGGCGCTGGTCAAGGGCCTCGCCGACAACCTGCCGGCCAACGTCACCCTGTACGAACACACGCCGATCACCTCGATCGACCAGGGCGACAGGATCACCCTGGTGCATGACCGTGGCACCATCGTCACTGACAAGCTGATCCTGGCCAACAACGGCTTTGCCTCGGCATTCGGTTTCCTCAAGGGCCGCCTGCTGCCGACGTTCCTGTACGCCAGCCTCAGCCGCCAGCTGACCGAGCAAGAGCAAGCCCGCCTGGGTGGCCAGCCGGTGTGGGGGGTGATCCCCGCGCACCCGTTCGGCAGCACCGTGCGCCGCACCGCCGACAACCGCATCCTGATCCGCAACAGCTTCAACTTCTACCCGGACGGCCGCCCCCGCGCCAACGCCCTGCAGAGCCATTTGCCGACCCATCGCAAATCGTTCGAGCGACGCTTCCCGATGCTCGGGAATGTCGAGTTCGAATACTCCTGGAGTGGCGCCATCTGCCTGTCGGAAAACCACGAAGGCTTCTTCGGCCAGCTGGCACCGAACGTGTACGGCGCGCTGTGCTGCAACGGCCTGGGCATCACCCGCGGTACCGCCACCGGCAAGCTGCTGGCCGACTGGCTGGCTGGCGAACGTAACGAGCACATCGACTTCCTGCTGTCGTCGCCAGGCCCGAACAAGACCCCGCCACAGCCGTTCCTGTCCATCGGCGTGAACTCGGTGCTCAAGTGGGGCCAGTTCCGCGCCGGCCTGGAAGTCTGACCACGCGGGCTACCAGGCCCGCCATCTGCCTTGCGTTGCACTATTACCAGATCAAGAGAAAATCATGCGTTCCACTGCCCAACCCGTCATGATCGACGACGTTGAAATCAACAGCTTCCATCAACTGCTCACCCTGCGTACCGGGCTGGGCTGGGTGATGGTCGGTTACATCCTCAGCATCATCGGCGTGGCTACCCTTCCCATGTCGGCTTCGCTAAACCTGAGCGGCTTCTGGCAAGGCATGGTCGCCGCCATGGCCCTGCTCGGCGTATTCGCCGGCGGCTTCTTCGGCGGCTGGCTGACCGACCGCATGGGCCGGCAGAAGCTGTTCTTCGTCGCCCCGGCCATCGTCATGCTGTCGTCCGTGGCCATGCTCTGGGTTCAAGACCCGCTGGCCCTGTCGCTGCTGCGCCTGCTGTGCGGCCTGGCGGTCGGCATCGAATACACCGCTGCCGGTTCGCTGCTGACCGAGTTCATTCCGCAGAAGTCCCGTGGCTCGCGGCTCTCGCTGCTGACCGTGCTGTGGTTCGTCGGCGCCGCGCTGGCATACATTGCCGGCAACTTCATGCTGGCCGACGCAGGCCCGGAACAATGGCGCACGGTCATGGCCAGCCCGGCAATCATTGCCGGCCTGCTGCTGCTCGCCCGCCTGGGGACCCCGGAGTCACCACGCTGGCTGCTGAGCAAAGGCCGCCGCAGAGAAGCCGAGCAAGTCATCCGCAAGGTTTACGGGCGTGACTTCTCGCTGCGCAACATCAGCGATGACAGCGCCCCGGGCGAGGCCATGTCATTCATCGGCGCCCTGCGCGCCGGCTACGGCAAACGCATCCTGTTCGTGGTGATGTTCTGGGCCTGCGCGGTGATCCCGCTGTTCGCCGTGTATGCCTTCGTGCCCAAGCTGTTCCAGGCACTGCAACTGACCGGTAACCTGGCCGCCTACGGCTCGATGGGCATCACCCTGATCCTGGTATTGGGCTGCATCATCGCCACCTGGCTGATCAACTACCTGGGCCGACGCACCATCATCCTCCACAGCTTCCTGTGGTCGGGGCTGGCGCTGCTGGGGCTGGGCCTTTTCCCGGATGCACAGGGCTGGGTGGTGCTGTCGCTGTTCGGTGCCTACGCGCTGTTCATTGGCGGTGCCCAGGTGCTGGAGTTCGTCTACCCGAACGAGCTGTTCCCCACCGAAATCCGCGCATTCGCGGTGGGCATGGGCGCCTCCCTGGCGGCCTTCAGCTCGGCCATCGGTACCTGGCTGGTACCGATTTCGCTGGAACACTACGGCATCGCCAACACGATGTTCGCTGCAGCGGCGATCACCATGCTGGGGCTGGCTGTGTCACTGGTGCTGGCACCCGAGACCAAGTCGATGAGCCTGCAGGAAGCGGCAGCGCTGTAAAAAAGAAAAGCCGCTGCATGTGCAGCGGCTTTTTCATACCTGAAGGCCTGGCGTCAGATACCTTCGCGGGCCAGGTCCATGGCGAAGTAGGTCAGGATCAGGTCAGCACCGGCACGCTTGATTGCGCCAATGCTTTCACGCACTACCCGGCCTTCATCGATGGCACCGGCCAGGCCGCCGAACTTGATCATCGCGTACTCGCCGCTCACCTGATAGGCCGCCAGCGGCAGGCGCGACGCGGCGCGGATGTCGGCGATCACGTCCAGGTAGGCGCCAGCCGGCTTGACCATCAGCACGTCTGCCCCTTCCTGCTCGTCCAGCAGCGACTCGCGCACCGCTTCGCGACGGTTCATCGGGTTCATCTGGTAGCTCTTGCGGTCGCCCTTCAGCGCGGTACCACCGGCTTCACGGAACGGGCCATACAGCGACGAGGCGAACTTGGTCGAGTAGGCCATGATCGCCGTGTCATGGAAACCGGCGCCATCCAGCGCGCTGCGGATAGCCTGTACCTGGCCGTCCATTGCCGCCGACGGGGCGATGAAGTCGGCACCGGCAGCGGCGGCGATGACCGCCTGCTTGCCCAGGTTGGCCAGGGTGGCGTCGTTGTCCACACCGTGGTCATGCAGCACGCCGCAGTGGCCGTGGCTGGTGTATTCGCAGAAGCAGGTGTCGGACATCACCACCATTTCCGGCACGGTGTCTTTGCAGATGCGCGACATGCGCGCAACCAGTCCGTTTTCGTTCCAGGTGTCGCTGCCAACAGCGTCCAGGTTGTGCGATACGCCAAAGGTCATCACCGACTTGATCCCGGCACGGGCGTAGCGCTCGATTTCCTGGGCCAGCAGCTTTTCGGGGATGCGATTGACACCGGGCATGCTGGTGATCGGCACGAAGTCATCGATGCCCTCTTCGACGAAGATCGGCAGGATCAGGTCTTCCAGGCGGAACTCGGTTTCCTGGAAGATCGTGCGCAGGGACTCGTTCTGGCGCAGGCGGCGGGGACGAACGGACGGGAATTGGTTGGACATGACAGCTCCAGGGCATTTTGAACGGCGTATACCTTATGCCTGTCGCGCGCCAGTGAAAAGGCTAAATGACGAGATTGTGTCTTGCGTCAATGGCAATGGCCGGGTTTTGCCCGCAAGGGCCTCTTCGTGGGCATGCCCGCGAAGAGGTCGACACAGGAGAATTCACTCCACCAGCCGCGGTGCCCCCACTTCTGCGGCCTGCCGGTCCAGCCCATGGGCTTCGAGAATCCGCGCAATCTCGCCACTGCCATGCAATGCCTGAATGTTGGCATCCAGCGCCTTGCCCAGTTCGGTATTGCTCAGCATATAAGGGATAGCTGTTTGCCCCGGCTGCTCGGTGGCTTTCACCCGAGGGTCAGGCGCAGACACCTTGATGCTCGCCCCTTGGTAGGCCCCCTTCTGCTGCGACACCACCGCCACCGCATGGCTGTCGATACCGGCCTCAATGCGCCCGGACGCCAGGTCCTGCGCCATGGCCACCGGGTTGGGGTACAGCACCAGGTTATCACCCAGCACCTTCTTCAGGTCGTTGACCCACAGGTAGCCCTGCACGGTGCCGACCCGTTTGCCCTCCAGCTCACCGACCGTGGCATAACCCTGCTTCGAGATAATGCCCATCACATCCAGGTACAGCGGCGCCGAAAGCCCCAATACCTTGCCGCGCTCCACCGTGCGGTACCAGTCGCCGATGACCACGTCGGCACGGCGGGTGACCACCGACTGGATCGCCGCTGCCGGGTCGAGCACGCTGGCTTTGATGGACAGGCACTCGCGGGCGGCGATCTGCTTGATGATCTCCCCGTCCACTCCGCCCAGTTCCTGATTCGGGCCAGGCACGGAGTAAGGCGGGAACACCCACGCAGCCACGGTCAGCACACCAGGTGTAAGGGTTTCGAAACTGTGGCTTGGCTTGCACTCGGCCATGGCCTGGGCGCTGCCGGCAACGGCGGCGCAAAGGGCCAACCAACGGGTGACGCGCTTGAATGGTTTCATCACGGGTACCTATGCAATGTTGAGGGCAGGCAGGGTTCAGGAGCTTGCGTGCTGGCCGGGCGCCAGTCTTCTTTCCAGGGCGGCCACGCCCAGGCTTGCCGGTGCGCAGACGGCCGCATACATCAGCCCCGCCAGCACCAGTACCGGCATGTACTGGAAGGTCGAAGAGCCGATGGCCGACGCGCGGCTGACGATTTCTGGCAAGGCGATGGTGAAGCACAGTGACGAGGCCTGGAACATCATGATCGAGAAGCCCAGCAACGACGGCAGCGCCACCCGCAAGGCCTGGGGCAGGATCACGTAGCGCAGTGCGTCGGCGCGGTCCAGGCCGATCACCTCGGCGGCCTCGTGCTGGCCACGGGCGACCGCCTCCAGGCCGCCACGGATGATCTCGCTGGTGTATGCGGCGGTGCAGTAGGCCAGTGCCAATGCCGCAGCCCAGAACGAACTCAGGGTGAGGTTTGCCGAGGGCAAGCCGAAGTAGAAATACTGCAGCAGGATCAAGGCCGGCGCACCGCGCCCCAGCTCGACAATCACCAAGGCCGGGTAGCGCACCACCCTGCCCTTGGCACTGACGCCCAGGGCCAGCAGCAAGCCAAGCGCAACACCGAGCACCAGGCTGATCGCCGTCACCTGCAACGACAGCACAAAACCCTTCCACAACTCCGGAAACCATTCGGCCCACAGGCTCAGTAGTTCGCTCACAGGCTGATCCTCCGTTGCAAGGTGCCGGACAACCAGCGCGACGCCAACGCCACTGGCACGCTCAGCACCAGGTACACCAGTGCCGCAGCGCTGTATACGCCCAGCCCCTGGAAGGTCTGCTGCGACACCTGGTAGGCCTGGAAGCTGATGTCTGCCACGCCCAGTGTCGATGCCACCGCCGAATCCTTGAGCAGGCCAATGGCATAGGTGGCCGCCGTAGGAATGGAGATACGCGTCAACTGCGGCAGCACCACATCGAAAAAGCGCTGCGCAGATGACAGGTTCAGCACATGCGCCGCCTCGTACTGGCCATCGGGAATCGCTGCGAACGCACCGCGGTACACTTCGGCCATCTGCGCCGCGGTGATCAGGCCCAGGCCCACCGTTGCTGCCACAAACGGCGACAGGCTGACATAGCCACCCCCAATGCCGAAGAAGATGAAGAACAGCCAGACAATCGGCGGGATCGAACGCAAGGTCAGTACGATGGCCGCACCCAGAGCCGCCAGTCCCCGGGCCTTGGCCATGCGAAGCGCACACAGCGGAAAGCCCAGCACCACACCGGTCGCAAACGCACACAGGGTCACCCCTAACGTCCACGGCACACCGGCCAGCAACATCAGCAGTATGTCGTTCATCAGCGGTCCCTCACGGCCTGGAGAAACTTCACCACCCGCTCGTGGCGCGGCTGGCGCATCACCTGGGCGCTCGCCCCCTGCTCAAGGATGCGCCCATCCGCCATCACCACCACCCGGTCAGACACCGTTTCGGCAAAGTGCATCTCATGGGTGACAACGATCATCGACATGCCTTCGCTGGCCAGTTCCTTCATCACCGCCAACACCTCCAGGCCCAGCTCTGGGTCTAGCGCCGAGGTAGGTTCATCGAACAGCATCAGCTCAGGCTCGAGTGCCAGCGCCCGGGCAATGGCGATGCGCTGTTGTTGGCCACCGGAACAGCGCGCTGGATAGTGCCCGGCCTTGTCGGCCAGCCCTACCCGCTCCAGCAACTGCATGGAGCGCGCATCGGCCTCACGCTGGCTGCGCCCAAGCGTGCGGATTTGCGCCAGGCTCACATTGCGCAGCACGGTCATGTGCGGGAACAGGTTGAACGACTGGAACACCATGCCAATGCGCCGGCGCAGTTTCAGCAGATCGGCACGCTGCAGGGGCATGGCAGCGTCGATATCCAGCTCGTCCAGACGGATGCGCCCGCGGGTCGGTGGCTCCAGCTGGTTGATGCAGCGCAGCAACGTACTCTTACCCGAGCCACTGGGGCCGATGATGGCCACCACCTCACCCTTGCTCATCTCGAAGTTGACGTCGTGCAGCACCTCGTAAGGGCCGAACTGCTTATGGATCGAGTCCAGGCGCAGGAATGCGGGCTTGGGTGATGGCACGGGCGGCACCTGCCGCAGGGGAACACTCATCGGGTTCATGTGCAGATCCTCCGCTCAAGACCGCTGGTCATCGACCAAGGGCGTGCTCGACAGCTTGACCGCGCCCAGGGCGGTGATCAGCACCTGTTCCTCCAGCTTCACCCCTTCGCGTCCACCCCGCTCGCCGATGTAGCTTTCTACCGAGACCACCATGTTTTCCTGGAACAGGCCGTCGTAACCCCACTCGGCGAAATCCACGGCATAGGCCACGCTAGGGTATTCATCGACCAGGCCAACGCCATGCAACATCATCATGTAGCGGTTGTGTTCGTACTTGTGCGGTACTGGCCAGCAACGCTCGGCAAACTCGCGGAACGACAACCCGGGGCGCAGCAGTTCGACGTTGTGGCTGATTTGCTGGCTGGCGATGTCCAGCAACTCGCGCTGGGCCGCGGTTACCGGCTTGCCGGGGCAGACGAAACTGCGCGAGATGTCCGACAGGTACCCCCCGGGGCCCACCATGTCGGTATCGAAGCAGACCATCTCGCCCGCTTCGATGACCTTGTCGGTCGCATCCTGGAACCACGGGTTGGTGCGCTGGCCAGAGCTCAGCAACCGGCTTTCGGCCCATTCACCGCCCTGGGCCACGTTGGTACCGTGCAGGATGCTCCACAGCTGGTTTTCGGTAATGCCTGGCTGCAGGCTGGCACGCATGCGGGCGATGGCCAGGTCGCAGACGGCCATCGACACCCGGTGGCTGGCGACTTCCTCGGCCGACTTGATCAGCCGCGCCTGCTCCATCAAAGGTTGCGCATCGAACAGTTCGATACCTCTGGCCTTGAGTTTCTCGGCGCCCCAGGGGTCGCAGCGGTCCACGGCCAGGCGGCGGTTGCCGCCGCTGTGGCGGACCATCAGCTCGGCTACCTCGGCCGCCCACAACGCCGCCTTTTCATCGACGCGGGGGCCTGCGAGAAAGTACAGCCAGGGCAACGCAGGCCGGATCTCGTCAATGGTTTCGACATGCTCGCTGTTATGCCGGCTGCTGGTGAACTCGAACAGCACCACCGGGCCTTCGGTGGGCACGAACACATAACGGCTGGGCGAATGCATGACCCACAAGCCAAGGTTGTTGGTGTCGGTGGCATAGCGGATGTTGATCGGGTCGGCCAGCAGGATACCGCCATAGTCATGGGCACGCAGTTGCTGGCGAATGCGCTCCAGCCGGTAGCGGCGCAGGGCTTTACGGTCGATTGCGGCCTGGGCGGCAAGCAACTCGCTGTCAACAGGGGCCAAGGCGTGGCCGGTCACGCTGGGGTCGTCACGAAACTGCAGGGATGACGCAGGGCTCGGTCGGGTACCGATGTGCATGGTTACACTCTCCACTGGATATCGTTGTCGTTGTTGGAGCCAGGGCAGTAACAAGGAAGCGAAAATCAGGCGTTGCTGTTTTTTATTGTTTTACGGCGCGCGGGTCAGAGGTCCTTGACCAGGCGCAAGGCGTCATAAATGGCTGCGTGGGTGTTGCGCGAGGCCACCGCATCACCAATGCGGAACAACTGGAAGCGGCCATCGTCACGGCGTACCACGGCCTGCGGGCGGCCGGCGATCAGGTCCAGGTACTGCACCGCGCCTTCGTTACTCGACAGCGGGCACAGCTGGAAGTACAGCTCGTCCAGTGGCCGGGTACCGTGGTTGACCACCACCTGGTCCACCAGACGGGTCTGGCGCAGCTCGCTGTAGTCGGTGCCGATGGTTGCCAGCAGGCCGTCTTCGCTCCGCGTGACCGCTTTTAGCCGCCAGGTCACGGTGAAGTTGGTGTCCAGTTGTTGCAGGGCGCGCATGTAGGGCACCAGGTTCATGCCCATGACTTCGGGCGAGAAGGTGCGGTCGGGGGTCATGATTTCGGTACGGGCACCACTTTGCGCGATGAACTCCGCAGCTTGCAGTGCGGCATGGTCGCCTGCATCGTCGTACACCAGCACGTTGCGCCCGGGTTTGACGTCACCGGAGATGATGTCCCAGCTCGATACCACCAGGTCGTTACCTTGCTCCAGCACCTCGGTGTGCGGCAGGCCGCCCGTGGCGACAATGACCACATCGGGCGCTTCATCAAGAATGATCTGGCTGTCGGCCCAGACGTTGTAGTGGAACGTCACGCCCAGGCGTTCGCACTGGGCCAGGCGCCAGTCGATGATGCTGATCATCTCTTTGCGCCGCTCCGATTGCGCGGTCAGGCGAATTTGCCCACCGGCTTTGTCGGCCACTTCGTACACCACCACATCGTGGCCACGCTCGCCCGCTACACGCGCTGCCTCAAGGCCCGCAGGGCCAGCGCCGACGATAACGACCTTGCGCCGCTGCGCCGCCTTGGGGATTTCGTGCGGCATGGTGGTTTCGCGGCCGGTGGCGGCGTTGTGGATGCAGTAGGCTGCGCCACCATGGTAGATGCGGTCCAGGCAGTAGTTGGCGCCCACGCAAGGGCGGATATCGTCCTCGCGGCCCTCGATGATCTTGCGCACGATATGTGGGTCGGTCATGTGCGCACGGGTCATGCCGACCATGTCCACCTTGCCTGCGGCAATGGCATGCCGGGCGGTGGCCACGTCCGGGATCTTCGCCGCATGGAACGTGGGGAAGCCGGTCAACGAGCGAATTTCGCCGGCAAAGTCCAGGTGCGGCGCGTTGCGCATGCCCTGGATCGGGATGATATCGGTCAGGCCGGCATCGGTGGCGATGTTGCCACGGATCACGTTGAGGAAGTCGATCATGCCGCTGTTCTTCAACAACCGGGAAACCTGCAACCCTTCGTCCTTGGTCAGCCCACCGGCCAGTACTTCATCGCCGGTGTAGCGGATACCGACGATGAACTCATTACCCACCCGCTGGCGAATGGCCGTGAGTACTTCGAAGGTAAAGCGCAGGCGATTTTCCAGCGAGCCGCCGTAAACGTTCTGCAATTCGTTGGTGAGCGGCGACCAGAACTGGTCCATCAGGTGGCCATATGCCTGCAGCTCGATGCCATCCAGCCCGGCGGCCTTCATGCGCTCGGCGGCATCGGCGTAGTCCTTGACGATACGCTCGATATCCCAGATTTCCAGGCGCTTGGGGAAGGCCCGGTGCGCCGGCTCCTGGTTGTGCGACGGCGACACCACGGGCAGCCAGTCGCCCTTGTCCCAGCGGGTACGGCGGCCCAGGTGGGTCAGCTGGATCATCACCGCCGCGCCATGCTCGTGGCATTCGTCGGTGAGTTCTTTCATCCAGCCGACTACTTCGTCCTTGTAGGCCAGCACGTTGTTGAACACGGGTGGACTGTCGCGGGAGATGGCCGCAGAGCCTGCCGTCATGGTCATGGCCACGCCGGCCTTGGCCCGCTCCACATGGTAGGCACGGTACAGCTGCTTGGGCATGCCCTCTTCCGGGTAGGCCGGTTCGTGGGAGGTGGTGATGATGCGGTTACGCAAGGTGAGGTGCTTGAGTTGGTACGGCTGAAGCAACGGATCATTGGACATGGTCGTTCTCGCATTCAGGTCATCAGGCAAAATCGACATTAGCCATCATGTACACAGGTGTCAATAAATTCGACAGTGGTGTACATTAAGCTTGCCAGGCCCCCATGGATACGGAACAATGCGCCTATGAACATGACCACGACCCCACCAGAAAGCAGCGCCCGCGGCTCGATCGAAAGCTGGCTGAACGCCGCCTTCGAAGCCCTCAAGGAATCGGGGGTGGATGCGGTGCGCGTGCTACCGCTGGCCAAAAAACTCAACCTTGCCCGCACCAGTTTCTACTGGTACTTCGAAGACCGCGAAGCGTTGCTGGCGGCGCTTATCGAGCAGTGGAAGCACAAGAACACCCACAACCTGGTGAACCAGACGCAGGCCTATGCCGCCTCGATTACCGAGGCAATCCTGAATGTTTTCGACTGCTGGCTGAACAGCGCGCTGTTCGACTCACAGTGTGAATTCGCCATGCGCAGCTGGGCGTTGCAGTCAGAGCAAGTGGCCGAAGAAATCAAGCAAGCCGATGCCGTGCGTATGGAGGCCCTGAAGCAGATGTTCGACCGGTTCGGCTTCAGCGAGGACGCTGCCGCCACGCGTGCGCGCTCGATCTACCTGGCGCAGATCGGCTACATCAGCATGAAGACCATCGAGCCGCTGGAGTACCGCATGCGCTTCATCCCCGAGTACTTGCGCATCTTCACCGGGGAAGAGCCGGCAGCCCATGAGCTGGAACGGTTCTACCAGCGTAACGGCTATGTGCCCCAACTGGCAGATAGTTAATGCTTCGGGCTGCTGTGCAGCCCATCGCCGGCAAGCCAGCTCCCACAGGGGCCGCGCCATGCTGAAGATTTGCACAGTACTTGTGGGAGCTGGCTTGCCGGCGATGGGCCGCAAAGCGGCCCCAATTGCTTGACTAGCTGGAAACCGATACCTTCATCCTGTTACTGCAACCAGGGCGGCGTAGGCTCTTCTGCCTTGGCCGGCCCATGCTCGGCCTCAGCGCGCGCTGCACGGCGGCGGGCGTCATCCATGCGGGCAGCATCGATCTCGCGCATTACCCCGGTGACGTCGGCTTCATGTTCGTCATCCTCGAACACGCCAGTCAATGGGCTGTCGGGAAGCAAGTCACCGGCCTCGTACAGCGCCCACATTTCCTGCGCATACCGGGTGCTTTTCAGCTCCGGCGCAAAACGCCCGAAATAGTGGGCCATGTTGTCAACATCACGCTGCAGCATGTTGAAGGCATGGTTGTTGGCCGCCGCATCCACCGCCTGTGGCAAGTCGATGATCACCGGCCCGTCCGGGCCCAGCAACACGTTGAACTCCGACAGGTCGCCATGCACCAGCCCGGCACACAGCATCAAGACGATCTGACGAATGACAAAGGCATGGAACGTACGGGCATCCTCGGCTTCAAGGTGCACGTCGTTCAACCTTGGCGCGGCATCGCCATCGGCATCGGTTACCAACTCCATCAACAGCACGCCGTCCTGGAAGTCGTAAGGCTTGGGCACCCTCACGCCCGCGCTGGCAAGGCGGAACAGCGCCGCCACTTCGGCGTTCTGCCAAGCGTCTTCGGCTTCCTTGCGGCCGTACTTGCTGCCCTTGGCCATGGCCCGGGCCTGACGGCTGTTGCGTACCTTGCGGCCTTCCTGGTACTCGGCGGCCTGGCGGAAGCTGCGCTTGTTGGCTTCTTTATAGACTTTGGCGCAACGTACCTGGCTGCCACAGCGCACCACGTACACGGCGGCCTCCTTGCCACTCATCAACGGCCGCAGTACTTCGTCGACCAGGCCGTCTTCGATCAGGGGTTCGATTCTTTTGGGTGTCTTCATCAGGCTGTGTTCGGGGTCCTGGCTGCAATGGCGGACATCCTCTCACAGCCTGATGCGACTTGCTCGTCTGTCTTCAGACCAGACGTGTCAGGCACCCTGCCCTACGCTATTCACCGGCACAGCGCGTGCCCGGCGCCGCGTGACCAGCAGGCCGGAACACACCACAAGCACCGCCAGCACCATGGTCGACACCACCTCAAGGCGGTGATCCGGCCGGAACAGCATCAGCACCAATACGCCGCTGATGAACAGGATCACGCCCCAGGTCAGCCACGGGAACAGCCACATGCGGTAACCCAACGTCTTGCCCTGTGCAGTCAAGCGTTGGCGCAGGCGCAGCTGGGAAACGGCGATTACCAGGTACACCAGCAGGGCAATGGCACCAGAGCTTGCCATGAGGAAGCCGAACACCTTGGCCGGCACCAGGTAATTGGCAATCACCGCCAGGAACGCAGCGCCGGTAGACAGCAGCACCGCTACCACTGGTGTGCCGCTGCGGCTGGTCACCTGGGCGCAAGCCGGAGCATCACCGCGACGGCTCAGCGAATAGACCATGCGCGAGGCGGTGTACAACGACGAGTTAAGGCAGCTGGTCACCGATGTCAGCACCACGAAGTCGATGATGGCCTTGGCATTTGGCACACCCAGGGTATCCAGCACCGTCACGTATGAGCCTTCGGTGGCCAGGCGCGGGTCGGTCCACGGTACCAGTGCGATAACGATGAAGATCGACAGGATGTAGAACAGCGTGATCCGCCAGATCACCGAATTGGTGGCCTTGGAAATATGCTTGCCCGCCTCGTCAGACTCGGCTGCCGCAATCGTCACCACCTCGGCGCCTAGGAACGAGAACATGGTAATCAGCATGGCGCTGAGCACTGCGCCGAAGCCATTTGGCATGAAACCGCCGGTGTCCCACAGGCGCGAGACGCCGCTGACGCCGGAACCCGGCAACAAACCGAAAATGGCGCATACGCCAAGCGCAATGAAGCTGACGATAGCCACCACCTTGACCAGTGCCAGCCAGAACTCGAACTCACCGTAGTTCTTCACGCTGAACAGGTTGGTAGCGGTCAGCAGTAACGTGATTACCAGCGACAATACCCAGATCTCCATTTGCGGGACCCAGGAATTGATAATGGTGGCGGCGATGTTGGCTTCGATCGGGATGATCAGCACCCAGAACCACCAATACAGCCAACCGATGGTGTAGCCGGCCCATTTGCCGATGGCGAGGTCGGCATAGGTGGAAAACGACCCGGTATCTGGCGAGGCAACCGCCATTTCGGCCAGCATGCGCATCACCAGCACTACCAGGCCACCGGCCAGGATATAGGCCAGAATGGTGGCCGGCCCGGCTTCAGCAATGGCACGGCCAGAGCCGACAAACAGGCCTGCACCGATCACGCCGGCAATGGACAGCATGGTGACATGCCGTGATTTCAATCCATGACTCAAATTGTTCTTGTGGGTTTGCATGGCGCTACCTTGTTGTTTTTGTCATGCCCGCGAAGGGGCCGTCGGCTGGCACGATCACCGACGCAGGCGCGAAAAAGCCCGCCCTGCCCTAAATGGTGAGTAGGGCAGTTCGGGTTGAGTAAGAGGAGACCGCAAAACGTATTACGGGTGTGTCAGCTGGCAGCCCGCTGGCTGGCTGCACGATCAGCCTTGGGGACGTGGCCCCCTTGCAGGCTGACCTGCTCGCACACCTTTTCGACAATGTAGGCGCCGATCGGAATGGCCGAGGTGGCGGCCGGCGACGGCGCATTGCACACGTTGACGCTGCGCGCGGTGTTGACGAACAGGAAGTCGTCGATCAGCTTGCCGTCACGCGACACCGCCTGGGCGCGTACGCCGGCCGGGTACGGCGTGAGGTCGGCTTTGGTGATGCTCGGGCAGTACTTCTGCACCTGCTTGAGGTAGCCGCCCTTGAACAGCGAGTTTTTCATCTCGATCAGGCCCGGGCGGAAGTTCTTCGCCAGTACCTTGAGAATGCCGGGGGTCGTCAGGGTCTGGAACAGGTCACCAGGGCTGACGTCGGTCTTGCGGTAGCCCTCGCGCTTCATTGCCAGTACGGCGTTGGGGCCGACGGTGACGGTGCCGTCGATCATGCGGGTCAGGTGCACGCCCAGGAACGGCATCGACGGATCAGGAATCGGGTAGATCAGGTGGTTGACGATCTGGTCATGCTGCTTGGGCAGCAAGTAGTACTCGCCACGGAACGGGCAGATCACGAACTCGGTGCGCAGGCCCAGCATGCTCACCACGCGGTCGGCCATCAGGCCCGAGCACGTTACCAGGAAACGGCTGCGGAACTCGTCGCGCTGCGTGCGTACGATCACTTCGCTGGCCTGCTCCTGCAAGCCGACCACCTCGGCGCCATAGCGGATTTCGCCACCGGCACGCTGGAAGTCTGCGGCCATGGCGGCGGTCACTTGCGCGTAATTGACGATGCCGCTGGACGGCACGAAGATGCCACCCATACCTACGATATTTGGCTCGCGCTCGCGCAACTCGTCTGCTGACAGCCAGTAGCGTTCCAGGCCGTTGGCTTCCGTACGCTCCCACAGCGCCTTCATGCGCTGCATTTCCAGGTCGTTGGTAGCCACCAGCAACTTGCCACACTCATCGAAGCGGATGCCGTGCTGGGTGCAGAAGGCCTTGGTGGCCTTGTTGCCTTCCAGGCAGAAACGCGCCTTGAGGCTGCCGGGGGTGTAATACACGCCGGCGTGAATCACGCCGCTGTTGTGGCCGGTCTGATGGCGAGCCGGGCCGGACTCCTTCTCCAGCAGGAGAATCTTCGCGTCCGGGTAGACCTTGATCAGGTGCATGGCCGTGGACATGCCCACAATGCCACCGCCAATAATGATGAAATCGTACACAGCCTTACCTCACACGCAGGCATTGCCTGGCTGGCTCACCAAGGCCCGCGCGGGCCTTGGTGGCATCGTTTTTTTGCAAAAGCGCATGGGCGGGCGCCCGCCCGGCACCCTTGATTATTGCCCGCGCTGGTACAGCGGTTTGGGGAAGGCGACGTAACCACGCTGACGCATCAGCTCACGGCGCAGGCCCTCGTGCGGGGTGAAGCGGTCGCGGCCATGCAGCCAGAACAGGTTGTTGATCAGCAGGAAGCTGCCTACACCTACCGGTACCGACACCTTCTTCTCGCTGCCTTCCAGCGAGTCGGACAAGGCGTTCAGCCAGATACCTTCCTCGTAGTTTTCCGGCTGCACGAACTGGTCAATGTAGCGCATGGTCGGGCGGCCTTCGCCATCGGTGTCGAACACCGAGTGGAACACATCCTCGGCAACCTTTTTGCTGGGTGGCGCAGTCCAGCGCATTTCGCGGCGTGCCATCGGGTGGCGGAAGAATTCCTCGCACTGCTCCCAGTCGTCCAGGTGCAGCAGCAGCGAGTTGCCACCTTCCATGTTCTTTTCGTCGATCTTCAGCATCAGCACGTAGTCGGTGATCTGGTTCACGAAGGTGCCGTCGTTGTGCAGCTCCATGACCCGGTGCGGCTGGCGCAGGTAGCTGTCGGAGTTGTCACTGTTGACCACCACGAAGCGCGCATAGAACTGCCCACTCATGGCGTCGTAGTTGGAACGGCCGATCAGGTGTGCACAGGCGGTGGTGAACTTGACCATGTCCTCGGCCTGGCTCACGTCATCCAGGCCGATCGGGGTAATCAGCATGCCGCCGGTCGTGCGGTCGAGGATGGTGTTGAGCAGCACGGGGCGCAAGGTGCCCTGGCACAGCTCATCAAGAATTTCGCCTACCCGGAAGCGCAGGAACGACTTGTACTCCAGCGCCTGCACCGGCCATTGGGCGACGGCCTGGACGAACGCGTCGACAGTTTCGCGGGCAAAGGTCAGTTCCAGCAGGCGCGGCGACTGCTTCGAGGGAGCGATGGTGTAACCACGCGGTTCGAGCGGCAGCGGCATCACAAGTTCGTCGATCTGCGTAAAGGCGTTCATGGCAGTGTCCTGGCAAAAAGGTGGTTGGCGCTATCCAGTGATGACCTGGATCAGTGCGGGCGAGCTAAAAATATCGCCACTCAACAAAAATGTCTACATTTTTATCTTTCATGGCCATTATTCATTATTGTCCATTGTTTTTCGTCCGCAGAGGGTTTCGGTATGATCGCCAAAACGTTTTGAGGAACAGGATCTTGGAAGCGCTCGCCCCCCGACAAAACTCAGCATTCAGCGGGTATGAGAGGCTCAAGAAGGACATCATCCGTGGCGTGTTCAAGCCCGGTGAAAAACTGTTGATGAGCGCCCTGAAGGAACGCTACGACCTGGGCGTGGGCCCGCTGCGCGAAGCGCTGTCGCAACTGGTGGCCGAACACCTGGTCAACGCCATCAGCCAGAAAGGCTACCGGGTGGCGCCCATGTCGCTGGACGAGATGAACGACATCTACGATGCCCGCGCCAACCTGGAGGCGATGATCATTGCCTTGGCCATCGAGCGCGGTGATGACGCCTGGGAGGCGTCAGTGCTGGCCCACTCGCATACACTGGCCAAGGTCGTGGAAGTAAAAACCCGCGAACAGCGCCTGGATGTGTGGGACGAACGGCACAAGGCGTTTCATACCGCCATTGCCTCGGGCTGCGGTTCCAAGCACCTGCTGCAGGCGCGCACCTACCTGTTCGACCAGGCCGAGCGTTATCGCCACCTGTGGCTGACGCAGACGGTGTTTTCCGAACAGGCGCTGGAGCTCAAGCGCCAGGAGCATGCGGCACTGGTGGAGGTGATTCTCGCCCGCGACGCCAAGCGCGCCAGCGCCATGATGCGCTCGCACCTGATGACGCCGGTGCCGATCATTGCGCAGATCATGCATGCCGAGGGTATCGGCGCACGCTAGATGAATTTTTCTTAAATCGCCGGTTGTCTATTCTTTGGCACAATCAAATCTCTATTAGATGCCCAGGAACCAGCATGCCTCGCGTACTGACCATCGAAGACGACGCCGTCACCGGCCAGGAAATCGTCGCCGAACTTACCAGCCACGGCCTGGACGTGGATTGGGCCGACAATGGCCGTGAAGGCCTGGCCAAAGCCATTGCCGGCGGCTATGACCTGATCACCCTCGACCGCATGCTGCCCGAGGTCGACGGCCTGACCATCGTGACCACCCTGCGCAGCCTCAAGATCGCCACGCCGATCCTGATGATCAGCGCCCTCTCCGACGTCGATGAGCGGGTGCGCGGCCTGCGTGCCGGCGGTGACGACTACCTGACCAAGCCGTTTGCCTCCGACGAGATGGCGGCGCGGGTCGAGGTATTGCTGCGCCGCAACAGCGTGCCCATGACCCAGACCCGCCTGCAGGTCGCCGACCTGCAGCTGGACCTGATCAGCCACGAGGCGCGCCGTGGTGACAATACCCTCAACCTGTTGCCCACCGAGTACAAGCTGCTGGAGTACCTGATGCGCCACAGCGGCCAGGTGATCACGCGGATGATGATTTTCGAGGAAGTCTGGGGCTACCACTTCGACCCGGGCACCAACCTGATCGACGTGCACATCGGCCGCCTGCGCAAGAAAATCGACTCCCCCGGCCAGTCGCCGCTGATCCGTACGGTACGGGGCTCCGGCTATGCCATTGCTGAACCCGTCTAAAGGCTGGAGCTCTTCGACCAGCCGCCTGCTGGCGCTGTACAGCTTTCTGTTCGTGGCCTGGAGCAGCATCCTCATGGGGGTGCTGTATTTCGAGGTGTCCAGCTACCTGAACAAACTCACCCGCCACTCCATGCTGCAACGCCAGCACCTGTTCGCGCACATGAGCGGCAAGCAGCTGGATGACGCCCTGATCGCCAGCCAGGCCTTCGAAGAACGCAGCTTCGACGCCTACGGCCTGTTTGACGCCCAGCTCAACCCGATGGGCGGCAGTGTGCGTGCCCTGCCCCCGGAGCTCAGGCTGGACGGCAAGATCCATGAGTTGAAACGCTGCCTGGATGCCGACGACCCACACCTGCCCCGCGACAGCTGCGATGCGGTGGCGATCAAAGTGCAAGATGGCCGCTGGCTGGTACTGTTCCGCGATAACGGCTCACTGTTCGTGGTGACCCGGATTATTCTCGATGCCCTGCTCTGGGGTATCTCCTTGACGCTGATCCCAGGCTTTGCAGGCTGGTATTTGTTGCGCCGTCAGCCGCTAAAGCGTATCCGCGCGATCCAGGCCCAGGCCGAGCTTATCGTCGCGGGTGACCTGACGCACCGCCTGCCCTTGTCGGCCAGGCGCGACGAGCTGGACATGCTGGCCGCCATCGTCAATGCCATGCTCGACCGTATCGAGCGGTTGATGCATGAGGTGAAAGGTGTGTGCGACAACATTGCCCATGACCTGCGCACCCCGCTGACTCGCCTGCGCGCCCAGCTGTACCGCATTCGCCAGCAGAGCGATGTGGACTCTGCGCAAGCCGAGGCGCTGGACCAGGCCATTGGCGAAACCGACACCCTGATGGCACGTTTTCGTGGGTTGTTGCGCATCAGCGAACTGGAAGACCGCCAGCGCCGGGCCGGGTTCGTTCAGCTGGACCCGCATGATTTGCTGGTCGAACTGCACGACTTTTACCTACCGTTGGCCGAAGATGGTGGTATTCATCTGGAATTGCACCAGCCCGCGCAGCTGCCGGCTCTGCACGGTGACCGCGAACTGCTGTTCGAGGCACTGGCCAACCTGGTGGGCAACGCTATCAAGTTCACGCCCGAAGGCGGGCAAGTGGGGATTAGCGCGATAGTGGACGACAACCGCCTGCAACTGGCCATCGAGGACAGTGGGCCGGGTATTCCCGAGGAAGAGCGTACTGCGGTGTTGAAGCGGTTCTATCGCAGCGATGAAGGCCATCGCCATGCCGGGTTCGGCCTGGGGTTGTCGATCGTTGCGGCGATCGTCGACCTGCATGGGTTCGGGCTGGAGATTGGGGAGAGCGAGTTGGGTGGTGCGAAGTTGGTGCTGCATTGCCCACTGGCGGGGCTAGCCAAGTAAAAACGGGGGCCGCTTTGCGGCCCATCGCCGGCAAGCCAGCTCCCACAGTA
>NZ_LUVY01000030.1:0-43026 GCF_002992185.1 Pseudomonas sp. LLC-1
GCGCCTGGCGCAGCGCCTTGATCTGGACAAATACCGGCGCTTCCTCGCCGAACGCGACGAGCTGGGACGCCGGATGGCCGCCCTGCGCAACCAGGCCTTGCACGCCAGCAACGACCATGACGCCTGGCTGGCGACGGCCGAGCCCGAATATATCGACAACCCCTACAGCCTGGCCGCCGCCCTGGCCTGTTACGACCGCGACGAAATCGTGTCCGCCCGTGGCCTGGAAATCTCCCTGGCGCTGCTGATTCACCCGATGGGCCAACCGACGCCGGGCGCCGAAGATCAGGATCGGCGTTTCAAACGCCTGGAGCAGTGGCTGGACCGGGACGACAGCCCGCTGTACACCGCCCTGGCGCCGTTCAACCCGTTCAAGGACAAGGCCGATTCGATCGGCAGCCTGTTCGGCGCCAGCGACAACGTGATCGAGGGGCTGGCCGGTCGCTTCCCGGCCATGGCCGACATCACCGAGCTCACCGCCCAGTCGGTCACTACCGTGGTGCTCAAACGCCTGCGCGGGCAAACCCGCTGGGACGCCAGCCATGGCCTGCGCCAGCAGGTGTTGTTGGCGGCGCGTGAAGCGAATGCCGAGAAAGCGCTGGGGCTATTGGCAGCGCGTTACGGGATCACCGGGCAGGCCATCAAGAACAATCCGTTCAGCCAGGAGGTGGAAAAGTACCTGAAGAGTGGCATGGCGCAGGTTGAGGAGATGAAGCAGTTGCGCATTTCGGGGAGCCGGACGGTCTCGATCGAACTGACCACCACTGCACGGGTGAAGCCCAACTTTCTCGGGATGCTTACCTCGGGCGGAGGCGGTGGTTTGAACGCGGGGATGCTGTGGTACAACATCCTATCGCTCCAGACAGCCTACAACAGCCTGCAAAAGAGCAATGCCCCGGAATACACCTTGGGTTTTGCTTCGTCGATTTTCGGGGTGATCGGTGCAGCAGCGGCGACGCTGGTTAGCGTGCGGGCGACGCAGAAGGCCGTCATGCTGAGGTTAAGTTCGACAGCGCCAGGGATGGCATTCGGTAACGGAATCATCAAATTCTTAAGCAGTAATTTGTTTGCTCGTTTAGCGGGATATCCTGCAATAGCATTCGGCCTGTTTTCTGATCTCTCCAAGGCTGGGCGTCAGAGGTCGAATGGCAATCGAGCGGCTGCCGACTACACGGTGACTGGTAGCTTAACCATGGCTGTTGGTTCTGCAGTCGTCCTTGAGGCTGGACTTGCCATTGCTGGCGCTACGTCAGTAGTGCCTTTTGCCGGATGGGCCGCAGCCGCCCTAGTCCTCGTGGGCGTAGCCATCATTGCAGGAGGCCTGTACCTGCACGCCAAGGCACACGAGCACCTTCACAGCCCAATTGAGCTCTGGGCCGCACGCAGCATCTTTGGCAATCGCATCAATGATGGAGAGGTGCGTCCTGACATTGCCTTGGACTATCAGAAAAAACTGCCTGTTTATGACTCACTACAAGCCGAGATCAAAGCCTGGCACAACGAGCATTACGGACCCAAACTACTATCCGCCGAGCAGGCTGTATCACTCGGCATAACTAAAGTCGACACCCGATGGCATCAGAACGATCACTGGTCTCCGCCAAACTGGACAGCCATTACACACAATGAAGTAGCCACACCTCAACCAACCGTTGAGTTCACCGTGCTGCTGCCTGGCTTCGTGCTGGGGGTAAGCGAATGGTCAGGAAGTTTAAGTACCCTCCGTGACGACCAAGGAATGGACGTATTCCCTATCGCCCCGACCAGCCACATCGTAAGTGCGGGCTTGGTCCTGCATTTCGAGAACACGTTGACCAATCAAAAGCATGTCTCACTGCATCTAGCTTACCGCGCCAATCAAGGGCTGGATGAAGACAATGAGTCCCTGTCAATTTTTCGCCTGGAGCGCTGATCATGGCAACCATTTGGATATTCAACTCAATGTCGGACTCAGGGCATAATCCCGCTATCGCCGGGCAATTATTAAACTTATCCGACAACACCTTATGCTTGAGAAATCCTTGGGTGACAGACTCAGTCTTCATGGGAAAACTGTACTGCGCAATGACTCTCGCACTGATGATCGGCTTTTATCCTTACTTACTATCGAGCGAAGCCTGGGACCCATACATTTTCAGCCCTATTTTTATAACCAGCGTAGCATTTGGACCTTTTATATTCCTTCCTTTTTTATTTTATCGTATATATTTTATAAAACGCTTATCAAGCTTCTGCCTCAACCGTTCAACTCAAAAAATCTACTACCGACGTTTGAGCAAAGTATTAGTCTTTGAGTGGAGCAACACCGGCGGTGGCCTTTTCAAACGCACCGAAAACGGCGGCTCATCCTTCAGCACCAGCTATGCCCTCGCCTTCGCCCCCCGCCGAGCAGACGGCAGCCTCCACCAAAAAGACTGCCTCTGGGTCGACAGCAACGAGCCCACCGAACCCGGCGTCAGACACGTCGCCGAAGTCTGGGAATACCTGCGCCACTTCATGGCCCACGGCCCCGACAAACTCCCCCCGCCCGGCGAACCCAACTGGTGGCACAAGCCACTGCATGCCATCTGCCTGACCCCGGCTGAAGCCTGGCGTCACTACGCCCCTTGGCGAACCGGCGAACCCGGTGAAATGCAGGGCAAGAAAAACTGGCAACTGCCTTTCTGGGCCGTACTGTTCCCTTACAACCTGACCGTCGCCATCTGTTGGTACTTCATCTGCAAGCTCTTCAATGTCCGCGCGGCACCGCCACCCGCCGAGGCTTTTGAAGGTGTGCCGGCTAACGCCCGCGAATGATCACCACCTCAAGGTATTCGCTGGGTACCACCAACGATGAAGGCCCTCCCACATTGCTCTCATCCAGCAACTGAGTAAGGTCTCGCTCCAAAGCACTGGCCTTCTCCGTATCCAGCGAAGCAAACGCCTTGTGCACCGGCCCGTACCAGGTACGAAACACCTCGATGAAATGCGCCGCCGAGCGGTAGCGGAAGTTGAACTGCTGGCGGCTGACATTCAGCTCACCCAGCACCCCTTCGAACATCGCGCGCAACTGTTCCTCGTCACCCCACCGCGAGGGCGGCAAGGCCCCGGCGGGTGGTGGTACATGCCGCCCGAGGGTTTTGAACATCTGCCCGACAAAACCTTGCGGGGTCCAGTTGGCCAAGCCTATACGGCCACCGGGTCGGCATACCCGCCCCAGTTCACGTGCGGCCTGGGCCTGATCAGGGGCAAACATCACACCGAACGTGGAGAGCACCGCATCGAAGGTGCCATCGGCAAACGGCAACGCTTCGGCATCGGCAGCCTGAAACAGCACATTCAGGTGTTCGGCCCGTGCCCGCTCTTCGCCACGCTTGAGCAGTTCGGGTACATAGTCGGTGGAAGTGACGCGGCAACCGCGCCGGGCAGCAGCCAATGTGGCGTTGCCGTTGCCGGCCGCAACATCCAGCACCTGCTCATCCCAGCGCAGGTCACAGGCTTCTGCCAGGCGCTCGCCAACCAGTTGCAGGGTGGTGCCGATCACCGCGTAGTCACCGCTGGCCCAGGCGGCTTGCTGACGGGCTTTGAGGGCATTGGTATCCAAAGGGGTGCTCATGGTCTGCGCCTTTTTGCTGTGCGCGGCCGAGGTCCTTCTGGCGGTTAACGCGCCATGGATTTGGGGAGCAGAACGCTACGCCCCTGTCAGGCGAAGCGCAAAGACGCATTGGGGATAGCGCAAAGATCAAAGTGCTATATGAGGGCTGCTGGCCCAATCGCCGGCAAGCCAGCTCCCACAAGCTCAGCAAAACGCTCAAGAACGATGCAGTACCTGTGGGAGCTGGCTTGCCGGCGATGAGGCCGGTACAGCCAGCACAAAATAACGAGTAAGACAGCAGCTATCAGGCGAACTTGGCCCGGGCTGCGTGCAGTTTCTTGTAGCTTTCGATCAAGCGCAGGTGGCGATCAAGGCCTTCGAGCTTCATGCTGGTCGGGGTCAAGCCATGGAAGCGTACGCTGCCGTCCACCGAGCCCAGCACCGCGTCCATGCGCGCGTTGCCGAACATGCGGCGGAAGTTGGGCTCGTAGTCGTCCATTTCCAGCTCATCATCCAGCACCACTTCCAGCACCACGTTCAGGGCCTGGTAGAACAGCCCGCGCTCGACAGTGTTGTCGTTGAACTGCAGGAACGCTTCGACCAGTTCCTTGGCCTCCTCGAAGCGCTGCACTGCCAGGCAGATCAGCAGCTTCAGTTCCAGAATGGTCAGCTGGCCCCACACCGTGTTTTCGTCGAACTCCACGCCAATCAGTGTGGTGATGGTGGTGTAGTCATCCACATCGCAGTTGTCCAAGCGCTTGAGCAGCAGCTTCAGGGGGCGGCTTTCAAGGTTGTGCAGGTTGAGGATGTCGGCACGGAACGACAAGGCGCGGTTGGTGTTGTCCCAGATCAGGTCCTCGACCGGGTAGATTTCCGAGTAGCCCGGCACCAGGATGCGGCAGGCGGTGGCGCCCAGGTTGTCGTACACCGCCATGTACACTTCCTTGCCCAGGTCTTCGAGGATGCCGAACAGGGTTGCGGCCTCTTGAATATTGGAATCCTCGCCGTGGCCCGAGAAGTCCCACTCGACGAACTCGAAGTCGGCCTTGGCACTGAAGAAGCGCCACGACACCACGCCGCTGGAGTCGATGAAGTGCTCGACGAAGTTGTTCGGCTCGGTCAGGGCGTGGCTTTCGAAGGTCGGCTGCGGCAGGTCGTTCAGGCCTTCGAAGCTGCGGCCCTGCAGCAGTTCGGTAAGGCTGCGCTCCAGTGCCACTTCCAGGCTTGGGTGGGCGCCGAACGAGGCGAATACGCCACCGGTGCGCGGGTTCATCAGGGTCACGCACATGACCGGGAATTCGCCACCGAGCGACGCATCCTTGACCAGCACCGGGAAGCCCTGCTCTTCCAGGCCCTGAATGCCGGCAACAATGGCCGGGTACTTGGCCAGTACGTCCTGCGGCACATCCGGCAGGCACAGCTCGCCTTCGAGGATTTCGCGCTTGACCGCACGCTCGAAGATTTCCGACAGGCACTGCACCTGCGCCTCAGCGAGGGTGTTGCCAGCGCTCATGCCATTGCTGAGGAACAGGTTTTCGATCAGGTTGGACGGGAAGTACACCACCTGCTCGTCCGATTGGCGTACAAACGGCAGCGAGCAGATGCCGCGCGCCGTGTTGCCCGAGTTGGTGTCGTACAAGTGCGAACCGCGCAGCTCACCGTCGGGGTTGTAGATTGCCAGGCAGTGCTCGTCGAGGATCTCGGCGGGCAGCGCATCGCGTGGGCCAGGCTTGAACCACTGCTCGTTCGGGTAATGCACGAACGGCGCGTTGGCCAGGTCCTCGCCCCAGAACTGGTCGTTATAGAAGAAGTTGCAGTTCAGGCGCTCGATGAACTCACCCAGCGCCGATGCCAGCGCGGCTTCCTTGGTGGCACCCTTGCCGTTGGTGAAGCACATCGGTGACTGCGCATCACGCACATGCAACGACCACACGTTGGGCACGATATTGCGCCACGAAGCGATCTCGATCTTCATCCCCAACCCGGCCAGGATGCCCGACATGTTGGCGATGGTCTGCTCCAGCGGCAGGTCCTTGCCAGGGATGTAGGTGGTGCTGTCCGACACCGGCATCAGCAGGCCCTGGGCATCGGCGTCGAGGTTGTCGACCACTTCGATCACGAACTCGGGGCCGGTCTGTACCACCTTCTTGACGGTGCAGCGGTCGATCGAGCGCAGGATGCCCTGGCGGTCCTTCTCGGAAATGTCTTCGGGCAGCTCGACCTGGATCTTGAAGATCTGGTTGTAGCGGTTTTCCGGGTCGACGATGTTGTTTTGCGACAGGCGAATGTTTTCGGTCGGGATGTCGCGGGTCTGGCAGTACAGCTTGACGAAGTAAGCCGCGCACAAGGCCGAAGACGCCAGGAAGTAATCGAACGGGCCTGGGGCCGAACCATCACCCTTGTAGCGGATCGGTTGGTCGGCGATCACCGTGAAGTCGTCGAACTTGGCTTCGAGACGGAGATTGTCGAGAAAATTGACCTTGATTTCCATGCGGGTTTACCGTGATTTAAGCGTGCAAAACGAAAGTGGCCGGCATTATCCGGGTTTTCAGCCTGGAAGTCCTGTTTACCTCGTCGCTTGCGCATTCCACCGAATTGCTTGCCTGATCCTCTGGACCTGCCCCCGCCACCAGACCAGCGGTCATGCCCCTGTGCTAGCGTTTCTTCTCTGGGGAACAACGTATTCCCCACCCAGAAAAAACACAGCGACAGCAACCGATGATTGGCAGGTGAACCATGGAACTACGCATCAACCAGAAGACCTATCAGGTCGAGGTGGACGCCGACACGCCCCTGCTGTGGGTAATCCGCGACGACCTGGGGCTGACCGGCACCAAGTATGGCTGCGGCCTGGCCCAGTGCGGCGCCTGTTCGGTGCTGGTGGACGGCAACGTGGTACGCGCCTGTGTCACCCCGGTGGCCGGCGTGGTCGGGCGCGAAGTGACGACCATCGAGGCGGTCGAAGCCGATGCCGTTGGCAAACGGGTGGTCGCGGCCTGGGTCGAGCACCAGGTGGCCCAGTGCGGCTACTGCCAGTCCGGCCAGGTGATGGCGGCCACGGCGCTGCTCAAGCACACCCCTAAGCCCAGTGACGCGCAGATCGACGCGGCCATGGTCAACCTGTGCCGCTGCGGCACCTACAACGCCATTCATGCTGCCGTGCATGCGCTGGCCCAAGGGGAGCAGGCCTGATGAACACGCCAGTCGATACACCGGCCGAACTGCTCAAGCTGCAAATGGGCGAAACCGTCAACCTGTCGCGTCGGCGCTTTCTTGCCGGCACGGCCGTCGGGGCCCTGGTGTTGGGTTTCGGCCTGCCAATGGGGTCGGCACGCGTACAGGCGGCGACTATAGCCGCCCCGCAACGCGGTACCCAAGTGCCTGCGTTTCTGGAAATTCGCCCGGATGGCACGGTGCGCCTGCTCAGCCCCTTCATGGAAGGCGGGCAAGGGCCCTTCACCGCCATGGCGCAGATCGTAGGTGAAGAGCTGGATGTCGACCCTGCCCATTTCGTGGTGGACAGCGCGCCACCGGGCGAAGCCTATGTCGTCATGGAAAACGGTATGCGCATCACTGGCGGCAGCATGTCGGTGCGCATGAGCTACCCGACCATGCGCCGCCTGGGTGCCCTCGCCCGGGCCATGCTGCTGCAGGCGGGCGCCCAGCAGCTGGGTGTACCGGTCGATGAGCTCTCCACCACGCCGGGCAGCGTGGTACATACCACGACAGGCCGTTCCATCCCCTATGGCGAGCTTGCCGGCCGCGCCATGGACCTGCCAGTACCCGACCCGGACAGCGTCAAATTGCGCGACCCCAGCCAGTTTCGCTGGATCGGCAAGCCGGTGCGTCGCCTGGACGCCTACGACAAGTCCACCGGCAAGGCGCAGTACTGCATCGACATCAAGGTCGACGGCATGCTCCACGCCGCCGTGCAGCACGCGCCACGCCTGGGCATGACCGTGGGCAGCCTGCGCAACGAAGAGCAGGTCAAGGCCATGAAGGGTGTGCATTCCGTGCATCAGTTGCCGGGCGCTGTCGCCGTGGTCGCCGAACGCTGGTGGCATGCCAAACGCGCGGTGGAGGCTATCCAGGTGGACTGGCAAGAGGCGACCGCCGACACCAAGGTGCTGGCGATGCCGGCAGACTTCTCCAGCGATGGCTGGCGCGAGCATCTGGCCACGGTCGAGGGCCCGGCACGTGATGAGGAGAACGAGGGCGATATCACGGGTGCCTTGAGCAACGCCAAGACGAAGGTCGAGGCCAGCTACCACAACCAGTACCTGAACCATGCCCAGCTGGAGCCGCCCTCAGCCCTCGCCCGCTTCAACGCGGACGGCACCCTGGACGTGTGGCTGCCCAACCAGGCACCGGACATGTTCCGTGACGACATTGCCAAGCGTACAGGCCTGGAGGCTGCGCAAATCAACCTGCACTCGCCACTGCTGGGCGGCTTCTTTGGCCGCCACTTCCTGTACGACTCGGCCAACCCCTACCCGCAGGCCATTGCCCTGGCCAAGGCGGTTGGCCGGCCGGTGAAGCTTATCTGGAGCCGCGAAGAGGAATTCCTGCGTGATGTGCTGCGCCCGGTCGCCGTGGTGAAGTTCCGCGCCGGCCTGGATGCCGACGGCATGCCGGTGGCCCTCGAAGCGGTAAGCGCCACCGAAGGCCCGACCGAGGCCCTGGCCGGCAAGCAAGGTGAAAAGATCGACCCGACCGCGCTTGAAGGGCTGTCGGGCAAGGCCTACGCCATCGCCAACAAGCGCATCGCGCAGATCTACGTAAAAGGCCCGGCCATGCTCGGCTACTGGCGTTCGGTGGGTAACTCGCTGAACGACTTCTTCTACGAGTCGTTCCTCGACGAACTGGCCGACAAAGGCGGCAAGGACCCGTTCGAACTGCGCCTGCACCTGCTGCGCGACAACCCGCGCCTGACCAACCTGCTGAACGCTGTCGCCGACCTGTCCGGTGGCTGGAAGCGCGGCCCGTTCACCGCCGAGGATGGGAGCAAACGGGCACGCGGCGTGGCCATGGCCTCGCCATTCGGTTCGGAGGCGGCAGTCATCGCCGAGGTGTCGATCGAGAACGGGCAGGTGAAGGTGCACGACATCTGGCAGGCCATCGACCCGGGCAGTATCGTCAACCCGGCAATCATCGAGCATCAGGTGAACGGCGCCGTCGCCCTGGGCCTGTCGCAGACGCTGGTGGAAGAGGCGGTATACGTGGATGGCAAACCACGAGCGCGCAACTACGACCTGTACCCGATCCTGCCGCCTTCACGCATGGCCCGGGTGCATGTGCGCATTGTCGAAAGCGGGGCGAAGATGGGCGGCATTGGCGAGCCTCCGTTGCCGGCCGTAGCCCCGGCGGTGGCCAACGCCGTCGCGCAACTGACTGGCCAGCGCGTGCGCAGCCTGCCAATGAGCCGCCATACCTTCAGCTGACCGCACAAGGACCGCCCCATGACCCATCGTTTCGCAAGAACCGCTGGCTGGCTGGCGCTGCCGTGCCTGGTCGCGGCAGGCCTGATGGCCTGGTATGTCACCCGTGAGCCTGCCTCGCCGTTCGTCAATGCACAGGCCAGTGCCGCCGACCCGGCGCTGGTCAGCCGTGGCGAGTACGTGGCCCGGCTCAGCGACTGCGTGGCTTGCCACAGCCTGCCGGACGGCAAACCGTTCGCCGGCGGGCTGGAAATGGCCACCCCGCTGGGGGCCATCCACGCCACCAACATTACCCCTGATCGCGACAACGGTATCGGCAGCTACAGCCTCGCCGACTTCGACCGCGCCGTGCGCCAGGGTGTCGCGCCCGGCGGCCGGCGGCTGTACCCGGCCATGCCCTACCCGTCCTACGCCAAGCTCAGTGACGACGATGTAAAGGCGCTGTACGCATTCTTCATGCACGGTGTGCAACCGGCCCGGCAGGCCAACCTGGCCAGCGACATCCCCTGGCCGCTGAACCTGCGCTGGCCCATTGCCCTGTGGAACGGCCTGTTCGCCGCCACCACGCCTTACGCCGACAAGGCCGGGCAGGATGCGCTGTGGAACCGGGGTGCCTATATCGTTCAGGGCCCCGGTCACTGTGGCAGTTGCCACACGCCCCGTGGCCTGGCCTTCAACGAAAAGGCGCTGGATGACAGCGGCAAACCATTCCTGGCGGGCGCCCTGCTCGATGGCTGGTACGCACCGAGCCTGCGTGCCGACCACAACACAGGGCTGGGGCGCTGGAGCGAAAACGAGATTGCGCAGTTTCTCAAAACCGGCCGCAACCGCCATGCCGTCGTGTTCGGCTCAATGACCGAGGCGTTCAACAACTCCACGCAGTTCATGAGCGACGATGACCTGGCGGCCATCGCCCACTACCTGAAATCGCTTCCCGGCGACACGCAGCGCGATGGGGCGCCGTGGCAGTACGTGCCCGAGTCGGCAGCAACACAGCTCGACAGCCCGGGCGCACATACCTACGTGACCCGCTGCGCCTCGTGCCACGGGCTGGACGGCAAGGGCCAGGACCAATGGATGCCGCCTTTGGCGGGGGCAACCTCGGCACTGGCAAAAGAAGACGCTTCGGCGATCAACATTACCTTGAACGGTTCGCAGCGGGTGGTGACGGCGGGGTTGCCTGATGCCTACCGCATGCCGGCGTTCCGGGAGCAACTGAATGACCAGGAGATTGCCGATGTG
Organism: Pseudomonas sp. LLC-1; assembly: GCF_002992185.1. Lineage (NCBI taxonomy): Bacteria > Pseudomonadati > Pseudomonadota > Gammaproteobacteria > Pseudomonadales > Pseudomonadaceae > Pseudomonas > Pseudomonas sp. LLC-1. Next base: position 10,255 of record NZ_LUVY01000030.1, read on the forward strand.
CTGAGCTTCGTGCGCACGGCCTGGGGTAACCTGGGCGGTACCGTGAATGCACAGGCGGTGGGCACGTTGCGTGGGCATAGCGACCCGGCCAGCAGCAGCCCGATCATTTTGCATATGCGCTGAACGGGAGCCCCCATGGAAAGCATCGACCTGCTGGTGCTGCGCACCACCCGAGACTGGCTCGCCGCCGGGCACCGCGTCCTGCTGGCCACGGTCGCCCGCACCTGGGGCTCCTCCCCGCGCCCGGTGGGCTCGATGATGGCCTTGCGCAGTGACGGCCGGGTGGTCGGCAGTGTCTCCGGTGGCTGTATCGAGGACGACCTCATTCACCGTTACACCACCGCCTACAGCGGCCCCGGCATGCCCAACGGCCTACCCCGAGTGGTGCGTTACGGCGTCAGCGCCGATGAAGCACACCGTTTCGGCCTGCCCTGTGGCGGCACACTGGAGCTTGTGCTGGAGTTCGCACCGCCGCTGCAGCACCTCGAACGGCTGCTGGCCTGCCTCGATAAGGGCAGCCTGGTCCGCCGCGGGCTCAACCTGCACAACGGTGATATCAGCCTGACCCCTACCAGCACGCCTGACCTGTTCAGCTTCGATGGCCACCACATGCTCAGCACCCTTGGCCCGGGCTACCGTTTACTGCTGATCGGTGGTGGCGCACTGGCCGAGTACCTGGCCACCATGGCCCTGTTCAATGGTTTCAACGTTTCGCTGTGCGACCCACGCCCTGAGTACACCGCAGGCTGGAGCGTGCCCGGCGTCAACCTGCTGGCCGGCATGCCCGACGACGTGGTCCGCGCCTTCGCTGCGGACCTGCGCAGCGCCATCGTCGCCGTCAGCCACGACCCCAAGCTGGATGATCTGGCCCTGCTCGAAGCCTTGCACAGCCCGGCGTTCTACATTGGCGCCATCGGCTCGCGGCGCAACAGCCAGCTGCGCCGTGAACGCCTGATTGAGCACTTCGGTGAAAGTGAGGCGTCGCTGCAACGCTTGCATGGCCCGATTGGCATCTACATCGGCAGCAAGACACCGGCCGAGATCGCCGTCAGCGTCATGGCCGAAATCCTCGCAGCGAAGAACGACGTCACCCTGCCTGGTGCGGTCAACGTGACCCGGGCCAAGCACGCACGGGAGGCCGCGCACCTTCCTCGCTGATCACTGCCACCGCTCCAGGTTCTGCTGCAACAACTGCTGCGGCAACGCCCCGGCCACGATCTTTTCCATTTCCCGCGCCAGCGCTTCACGCAAATGCGGCCGATTGCAGGGCGAATCATGCGAAAGCGCCAGGTACAGCCCTTCGCTGGAGATTGGCGGTTCCAGCACCTGCACAGTGCTGGCAATACCCAAGGTACGCGCCAGTGCCATGCCGGGGTACTGCTCGTACACGACATAGTCGCTGCGTTTGTGCATGAGTTTTTCGAATGCCTGCCTGGCGCTGGGTACCGCTTCGAGGATGAGGTTGGCCCTGGCAAAGTCGTCGAACTGCTGACCGTGGCTGTTGTTGACCAAGGTCCCACCCTTGCGACCTTTCAGGTCTGCCCATTGGTGGTAGGCAAAGGCATTGTCCTGGCGTACCCAGACCACGCTGGGCGTGTGCAGAAATGGCGGGGTGATGAAGTCCATCTGTTGCTGCCGGGCCTGGGTCATGAAGTACCCGGCCATCAAGTCGATCCGGCCGGTGCGCACCTCTTCCTGGGCGCGCGACCACGGCCCGCCGTAAACCACCTCGATCTCCAGCCCCAACTGCTTGCCCAGGTACTTGAGCAGGTCAGCGTTGGCACCGATCAGTTGCTGGGGGTTTTGCGGGTCGCGCCACAGGTACGGGGGGTATTCCGGGTTGCCGGTGGCGGTCAACCGCCGGCAAGGCTCTTCCGCTACCGCAGCCAACGGCAGCAGCAGGCACGACAACAGGAGCAAGGCGTGGCGAAAGCAACGCTCGATCATCTACAACCCTCGGCACAAGTTACATCCGGTGACCCGGCGTGGTGGCCAAAGGCTGCCACATCCTGTGATCAACTGCAGCATTCATCTGTGCGGGCTGTAGACAGTCTGGACCCTGTGCGAAAAGTAGATGGGCCTTTCATCGGCTAACGATGAAACGGGTCGTCGATTACCCTCTCCGGCACTCAGGCGCCCTGACGACGCATCGCCAGGATCGCCGCACCAAACCCGATGAAGGTGGTGCCCACCACCCGGCTCACCCAGCGCGACAGCGACGGCCGGGTCAGCACGCCTTTCGCCCGTGCAGCCAGCGCGGCATACAAGCTCAGCGAAACCAGCGACAACGCCACGAAAATACCGGTCAAGGCCAGGAATTGCGGCAACAATGCGGCCCCTTGGTCGATGAACTGCGGGAACAGCGCCGTGAAGAACATGGTCGCCTTGGGGTTGGTCACTGCGGTAAGGAACGCCGACTTGTAGAGTTTCAGCGGCGAGGGACGAACCTTGGCCGCCCCCTCGGTCGTAGCCTGCGCCAGCATCGGGCCTTTTTTCAGCAACTGCCGCACACCCAGGTAGAACAGGTAGCCCGCCCCCAGGATTTTCACGGCATTGAACAGCACTTCAGAACTGGCCAGCAGCGCGCCCAGGCCCAGCATGGCGGCTGCCGACAGGCAGAACAGGCCCGAGCCATTGCCCAACGACGACCAGATCGTGCTGCGCTGGCCATGGGCCAGGCTGTTGTTGATGGCCATGAGGGTGGCGGGGCCGGGGCTGGCGATCGCGATGGCGGCAACCAGGGTAAACGCTAACAGCGAGTGAACATCCATTTTCAGGCTCTTCAGGCAAATCAGGAAAGGCCCTGTACAGGGCGCGAGGGTTCAGTCGGCATTCTGCCGCTTGGCTGCCTTCTTGACGATAGCCTTCATCCGCGTTGCCGCGCGTTGCACGGTGGCCATCTTTTCCGGCCGTTTCATGCCCCGCCACTTGCGGATTTCGTCACGGGTGCGGCCACAGCTCACGCACAGCTCGCTGTTGAGCTGGCATAACGAAACGCAGGGGTTGTCGATGTCTTTGGCCATGCCACCACTCAGCCAGGCAGTTCTGCCCGTGCACGCTCGGCAGCGCTGTGGAACACCTGGCGCACTTCCTCGGCCTTGACCTTGCTCACCGACCTGGCAGCCAGCAGCTCATCAACCACCCGGATGCACTGGCCCAGGGCGGTGTCCAGTTGCTCGGCGTCAGACGCGTCAGCGATATCACCCAGATAGGGAGCGATGAGGTACACGTAACGGTCCTGCAGCTTGAGCGCTGCCAGCGCGTCGAGGGCTTTCTGGAACCGATCGGCAGCGGCAGGGCTCATGCTCAATTTATCGAAATGAATCAGGCTCACACGATCAGTGGCCATTTTGACGAATCTCCGTTTCCTGGTACGGCCAGGCCCGCAAGCAGCAGCGCTTCTACGGTGCTCGGATGAGCGGGCCCGGGTAATGCCCATCAGGGTACCAGAACCCGAGGCAGAAAGGGCTATTGCCCCCAGAACTAAAAGTATTTGCCAAGTCGCGCAAGGGACGCCCCAGGGCGTTATCGGGACAGGAGCCGCCTTTTCCCGCGCAGGATAATCGCGCCAGCATTCCACCCCGCCGAGGCCGTCATCGAACTCGGTAGCCCACACAACAACAAGCCTGCGCGCGCAGGTAAGCCACAAAGGGGCCTCATCATTCATGGCAAAGGAACACATCACCGAAACGCTCGACCTTGGCGTGACGGACCCCTCGAAAACCGCAGAAGCCCGCCAGGACCGGCATTTCGAGGGCAAACTCGACGGCGTCGTGTTTGGTTTCACCAGCCTCCTGGCAATCGCGTTCGTGCTCTGGGGCTTCCTCAACCAAGCCAGCCTCGCCAGCAGCGCTTCCAGCGCGCAGTCCTGGGTCATTCTCAATTTTGGCTGGTTCTTCGTGCTCACATCCACCTTGTTCGTGGTGTTCGTGCTGTGGCTGGCCGCCAGCCGTTATGGCCGGGTGCCACTGGGGCGTGATGGCGAACAGCCAGAATTCCGTACGGTGTCCTGGGTGGCCATGATGTTCAGCGCCGGCATGGGCATCGGCCTGATGTTCTTCGGCGTGGCCGAGCCGCTGTCGCACTATGTGTCGCCGCCGCCGGGCTCGGCCACCGGGCAGACAAGTGAAGCGATGCAGGTGGCCATGGCCACCACCTTGTTCCACTGGACCCTGCACCCTTGGGCCATGTACGCCATCGTCGGCCTGGTGATTGCCTATGGCACCTTCCGCCGTGGCCGTTCACAGCTGATTTCCGCTGCCTTCCGCCCGTTGATCGGCAAGCACGCCAACGGCCCGCTGGGGCGCATGATCGACATGATGGCAATTTTCGCCACGCTGTTCGGCTCGGCGGCCTCATTGGGCCTTGGGGCCCTGCAGATTGCCGGCGGCCTGGAGTACAACGGCTGGATCGAGAGCCCCGGCAAGCTGTTCTACATCTCGATCATCACCCTGCTGACCATTGCCTTCGTCACCTCGGCGGTGTCGGGCATCGGCAAGGGCATCCAGTGGTTGTCCAACACCAACATGGTGCTGGCACTGGTGCTGGCAGTGTTCGTGTTCATGGTCGGCCCGACCTTGCTGATGCTCAACCTGCTGCCGACCTCGCTTGGCATCTACATCAAGATGCTGCCGGAAATGATGGCCCGTACCAACGCCAGCGGCGGTGAGCAGATGAACAGCTGGCTGGCCGGCTGGACCGTGTTCTACTGGGCCTGGTGGATTTCCTGGACACCGTTCGTGGGCATGTTCATCGCCCGCATCAGCCGCGGCCGCACTATTCGCCAGTTCGTTACCGGTGTACTGCTGGTGCCCAGCCTGGTCAGCCTGGTGTGGTTCACGATTTTTGGCGGTGCGGCCATCGATGCTGTGCGCGAAGGCGCGTTCCAGCTGGCCAATGGCGCAGTCAACAGCAACCACGCGCTGTACCAGTTGCTGGACAGCTATCCACTGGCCTCAGCGACCTCGGTGCTGGTGATGATCCTGGTGGGCATCTTCTTCGTTTCGGGTGCCGACGCCGCCTCGCTGGTGATGGGCACACTCTCGGAACATGGCACCACCGCACCCTCGCGGCGCACGGTGATTTTCTGGGGCGCGCTGACCGGTACCGTGGCGGCGATCATGCTGGCGATTGGCGACCCGCGGGACCCGGGCGAGGCGCTGACGGGGTTGCAGAACCTGACCATCGTCGTGGCCTTGCCCTTTGTGGTGGTGATGGTGCTGCTGTGCCTGGCCCTGTACCGCGACCTGCGTAAAGACCCGATGATGCTGCGCCACCTGCGCGGTAACGAGCTGATCGAGAAGGCCGTGCTGTATGGCGCGGTGAAGCATGGCGAGGAGTTCTACATCGTGGTGCAGGAGAAGAAGGCTTCGGTGAAAGTGGCGACACCAAGCGAAATGTCCGAAAGCTGAGGAGGCAGCGCGTTTTTTAGGCTTGCTCGGTCCTTGTGGGAGCGGCCTTGTGTCGCGAAAGGGCCGCAGAGCGGCCCCAGCAATCTATGCGACTGGGCTGAAATCCGGGGCTGCTTCGCAGCCCTTTCGCGACACAAGGCCGCTCCCACAAGGAGACCGCGCGGCACCGGTTATTCAAACTCCAGGCTGTAGCCCACCCCATACACCGAGCGGATCGGGTCATGCCCCGGGGTCACCGCAGTCAGCTTGCGCCGCAGGTTCTTCACATGGCTGTCCACCGTGCGGTCGGCCACCACCCGGTGGTCCTGGTAGATGTGGTTCATCAACTGGTCCCGCGACAGCACCTGCCCCGGGCGTACCGCCAACGCTGCCAGCATGCGGAACTCCACGGGTGTGAGCTCCAGCGCCACGCCCCGGTAGCGCGCCTGGAATGCACGGGCATCCAGTTCCAGGCCCAGGTTGCCTGGCTGCTCGCCACTGCGGCGCAGCACCGCCTTCACCCGTGCCACCAGCTCACGGGGCGAGAAAGGCTTGCAGATGTAGTCATCCGCACCCAGCTCCAGGCCCAGCAGGCGATCGATCTCGTCTACGCGAGCGGTCATCATGATCAGCGGCAAGTGGCTGAAGCCGCGCAGCTCCCGGCAGATGTCCAGGCCGTCACGGCCCGGCAGCATCAGGTCCAGCAGCACCAGGTCGTACTGGCCCTGGCGAATGGCCGGGATCACCGCAAGGCCGTCGGCCAGATGATCGACGCCATAACCACCCGCCCGCAAGTAATCGCCCACCAGGGCGGCGAGCTTGGGTTCGTCTTCTACCAGCAGGATCCGGCTCATGCTTGCTCTCCAGCAACCGGCAGGGCCAATACCAGCAGCAGCCCGCCCATGGCAGAGGCCTTGGCTGTCAGCCGACCACCGTGTACTTCAGCAATACCGCGGCAGATCGCCAGGCCCAGCCCGGTGCCGCCACTGGCCCGGTTGCGCGAGCGCTCGGCACGGTAGAAACGTTCGAAAAGGCGCGCCAGCGACGCGCTGTCGACGCCGGGGGCGGTGTCTTCGCATTGCACCAGCACCTCGTCACCCTCCTGAAACGCACGCAACACAGTATGGCCACCTGCATCGGTATAGCGGCGGCTGTTCTCCAGCAGGTTGTGCAGCAACTGGCCCAGGCGCGACTCATCGCCCAACACCCACAACGGCTGCCCGGGCAATTCCAGGCGTAGCTGCAAGCCACGTTCGGCAAAACCGGCCTGGAAAGCTTCGGCCACCACCGGCAGCAACACGCACAGGTCGATGCGTTCGCGGCGGTACGTAGGGCCGCCGACTTCCGCCAACGACAGGTCGAACAGGTCGTCGACCAGCTTGCTCAATGCGCCCACCTCCCCCTGCAATGAACGCAAAGCATTGCCGTCGAGCGGGCGAATACCGTCTTCCATGGCTTCCAGCTCGGCCCTCATCACAGCCAGCGGCGTGCGCAGCTCGTGGGAGATGTCCGCCATGAAGTCGCGACGCAGGCGTTCGTTGCTGGCCAACGTGGCAGCCATGCGATTGAAGTCACCGGCCAGTTGCCCGGCTTCGTCTGCCGAACGCACCGGCAGCTGGATGGCGTAGTCGCCTGCTGCCAGGCGATGGGTGGCGCTGGCCACTTCGCGGATGGGCCGCAACAGGGCGCGGCTCAGCCACCAGGCAATGACCGCCGTGGCCAGCAGGCAGGCCAGCCCTATCAGCAGGCTGGAACGTAGCTGGTTGAGCTGGAAACGCTGGTCGCCAATGCTGGTCACCGACTGCAAGGGTGCCAGGGCCATCCAGCCCACCACCTGCCCCTGGTGACGGATGGGGCGCAAGAGCATGTCGGCCAGAGCGCCCTGGTAGCCGATGATCGGCTGGCGCTGCGCATCAAGCAGGGCAAAACGCACAAACGCGCCGGTCAGGTCGGAAACCGTCAGCAGGCTTGCGTCGAAACGTGCATTGGGCAGCACGTCTTCCGGGCGCAACAACTCGAACCACTGGTCCTTGTCACGACGGATGAAATCCCAGCTGCCATTGCGCGCATAGGCCTGCTCGACCCTCGGCACAATGCGGTCCATACGTTCTTCGGCCTGCTGGTTGAGGTAACCGAGAAAGCCGTATTTCAAGCTCAGGTAGGCGGCAAACACCATGCCCAGCACGGCGAACGCACACACCGCGAGCATGGCGAAGAAGAACTTGCGCGAAAGGCTGACTTTCATGGCACCGCCGGCACGTTGGAATTGCCCGTATTGAACCGTGCAGACCCATGTGCCGCAAGGCTCGGCGGGCAATCTCCATGCTTTCTGCACATTGCCTGCACAATTGCCGCGCACGCTGGCGCCATCGAAATCCCTTGGCTCGGAGCCTGCGATGCCTACTTTATTCCACTCCCTGATGTTCGCCCGTTCGCCCCTGGCGCGTGCCTTGTTGCTGGGCGCCGGCCTGCTGGTCATTGGCGGCTGCCGTGAAGCCGAAACGGGCGCCGCAGCGCCCCCCGTACAGGAAGTCGCCGTCTACGAGGTGACCACTGCCGCCCAAACCTTGACCACCACCCTGCCCGGTCGCGCCAGTGCTCACCTGATTGCAGAGATTCGCCCACAGGTCGGCGGCATCATCCAGAAGCGCCTGTTCAACGAGGGCGACACGGTCAAGGCCGGCCAGGCGCTGTACCAGATCGACCCGCAGCCTTACCAGGCCACGCTGGCCCAGGCCGAGGCCACGGTCAGTTCAGCACGCGCCACCCTCAAGGCCGCCGAGCTGAAGGCCAAGCGCGATGCCCAACTGGTGAAGCTCGACGCCATCAGCGCCGAAGACAATGAAAGCGCCCAGGCCGCCCTGCTCGAAGCCCGCGCCAGCCTGCAATCGGCCCAGGCTGCGCAGCGCACCGCGCGTATCAACCTGGACTACACCCGCATCAATGCGCCGATCGATGGGCGCACGGCCACCTCGTCGGTGACCCCCGGCGCACTGGTCACCGCCGAGCAGACCACCGCACTGACCACCGTGCAGCAACTGGACCCGATCTACGTCGACTTCACCCAGCCCAGCAGCACCCTGCTGCGCCTGAAACGCGAACTGGCCGAAGGCAAGCTGGCGCCCAGCACGCAGCAGGACGCCACCCGTATCAGCCTGGAACTGGAAGACGGCAGCACCTACGCCCATGCCGGCACCCTTACTTTCAACGGCGTGAGCGTGGATGAAAGCACTGGCAGCGTGACCTTCCGCGCCGTGGTACCCAACCCCGATGGCCTGCTGATGCCGGGCATGTACCTCAAGGCCACCGTGCAGGAAGGCGTACAAGCGGATGCCATCCTGGTACCGCAGCAAGGCGTGAGCCGTGACGAACGCGGCGATGCTACCGCCCTGGTGGTGGTCGACGGCAAGGTACAGCAACGCGAACTGACCCTGGCTCGCGCAGTGGGCAACCGCTGGTGGGTCAGCCAAGGCCTGGCCGCTGGCGACCAGTTGATCGTCCAGGGCCTGCAAAAGGTGCGCGTTGGCCAGCAAGTCCAGGTGCGGGACAACGCCCTGACCGCCCGCAACGACAGCCAGCGAGGCGAATGACATGGCACGCTTCTTCATCGACCGGCCAATCTTCGCCTGGGTGATCGCCATCCTGGTGATGCTCGGTGGCGGCCTGGCCATCTTCCAGCTGCCGCTGGCGCAATACCCCAATATCGCCCCGCCGCAGATCAGCCTCAGCGCCACCTACACCGGCGCCTCGGCCAAGACCATGGAGGACTCGGTCACCCAGGTGATCGAGCAGCAGATGACCGGCCTGGACGGCCTCACCTACATGTCGTCCAGCAGCAGTTCGGCGGGCAGTGCCTCGATCACCCTCACGTTCGAGGCCGGTACCGACATCAACACCGCGCAGATGCTGGTGCAGACCAAGCTGGAGCAGGCCAAGGCGCGGCTGCCCGAAGCCGTGCAGCAGCAAGGCATCGAGATTCACAACTCCGCCAGCGACTTCCTGATCATCCTTTCGCTGGTGTCGGACAACCCCGACGTCAGTGCCACCGATATCAGCGACTTCATCTCCAGCACCCTGTACGACCAGATCAGCCGGGTCAGCGGCGTCGGCCAGGTGACTACCCTGGGCTCAAGCTACGCCATGCGCATCTGGCTCGACCCGGACAAACTCAAACAGTACGCGCTGATGCCCTCGGATGTGAGCAGCGCCCTGGAAGCGCAGAACGTCGACACCTCCGCCGGCCAGCTGGGCGCCCTGCCCGCCCGCGCCGGCCAACAGCTGAACGCCACCATCAACGCCCGCAGCAAGCTGCAGACCGCCGCGCAGTTCCGCGAGCTGGTGCTCAAGCACAACAGCGCTGGCGCGGTGGTGACGCTGGCGGACGTGGCCCGCGTCGAGCTGGGTAGCGAAAGCTATGACGTGGTCGCCGAGCACAATGGCCGGCCCTCCGGCGGCCTGGCGGTGAGCCTGGCCACGGGCGCCAACGCGCTGGACGTGTCCGAAGCGGTGCAGGCCAAGCTTGCCGAGCTGGAACAGTTCTTCCCCGGCAAGCTGCAGTTGCGCAGCGAAGTGGCCTATAACACTGCGCCGTTCGTGAAAATCTCCATCGAGGAAGTGGTCAAGACGCTGTTCGAGGCCATCGCCCTGGTGGTGCTGATCATGTACCTGTTCATGCAGAACCTGCGCGCCACGCTGATCCCGGCCATCGCCGTGCCGGTTGTACTGCTGGGCACCTTCGGCGTGCTGGCCCTGCTCGGCTACTCGATCAACACCCTGACCATGTTCGGCATGGTGCTGGCCATCGGCCTGCTGGTGGACGATGCCATTGTGGTGGTGGAAAACGTCGAACGCATCATGGCCGAAAAAAGCCTGCCACCGCGCGAGGCGACACGCCAGTCGATGGGCGAAATCAGTGGCGCGCTGGTCGGCATTGCCGTGGTGCTGTCAGCGGTGTTCGTGCCCATGGCGTTCTTTGGTGGCTCCACCGGGGTGATCTACAAGCAGTTCTCGGTCACCCTGGTGGCGGCAATGACGCTGTCGGTGCTGGTAGCCATGACCCTCACCCCGGCCCTGTGCGCCACGTTACTCAAGCCTGTGTCAGCCCATGGCGAACCGCGCCGCGGCTTCTTTGGCTGGTTCAACCGCCACTTCAATCGCACCTCCCGGCGTTACCAGCAGGCGGTTGGCAAGGTGCTGGCACGCCCGCTGCGAGCGCTGCTGGTATACGCCCTGGTGCTGGGCGGTGTAGCGCTGATGTTCCAGAAACTGCCGTCGGCGTTCCTGCCCGAAGAAGACCAGGGCATGCTGATGATGCAGATGACCCTGCCGGTGGGCGGCACCGACGAACGCTTGCAGGCGGTGAGCAGCCAGGTGCAGGACTACATGCTGCAACAACCGGAGGTGGCCTCGATCCTGATCGTGCGTGGCCTGGGCAATGGCGGCAACGCACAGAACTCGGGGCGCGGCTTTATCAAGCTCAAGGACTGGAGCGAACGCCAGGGCGACGAACACAGCGCCGCTGCCGTGGCGCGCCGGGCCAGCATGGCATTGTCGAAAATTCTCGACGCCAACGTGTTCGTGATGGCGCCGCCAGCCATCCAGGGCCTGGGGCAAAGTTCGGGCTTCGATGTGCAGTTGCAGGACCTGGCAGGCCTGGGCCACGCCGAACTGCTCAAGGCGCGTGACCAGTTCATCAGCCTCGCCGCCAAGGACGCGCGCCTGGCCAATGTACGGGCCCAGGGCCTGGAGGACACGCCCCAGCTGAACGTTGCCATCGACGACCGCAAGGCCGGTGCCATGGGCGTTGCCGCCAGTGACATCAACGCCACCCTCAGCACGGTGATGGGTGGCAGCTACGTCAACGACTTTGTCGATGCCGGGCGGGTGAAGAAGGTGTACCTGCAAGGCGAAGCCGACAAACGCATGCTGGCCGAGGACATCGGCGCCTGGTACGTGCGCAACGACAGCGATGCCATGGTGCCGCTGTCGGCATTCACCAGCACCTCGTGGAGCACCGCCTCGCCGCTGCTGGAGCGCTTCAATGGGTTTGGTTCGTACGAACTGGTTGGCGAACCGGCCAGCGGCGTCAGCTCGGGTGACGCCATGGCGGCGGTCGAGCAGATCATGGCGCAACTGCCGGAGGGCATTGGCTATGCCTGGGCGGGCCAGTCCTACCAGGAACGCCTGGCCGGCAACCAGGCGCCGTTGCTGTATGCCATTTCCATCCTGTTCGTGTTCCTGTGCCTGGCGGCGTTGTATGAAAGCTGGTCGGTGCCGTTCGCGGTGATGCTGGTAGTACCGGTGGGCATCCTCGGCGCGCTGGTGCTGACCGGGCTGCGTGGCCTGGACAACGATGTGTACTTTCAGGTCGGGCTGCTGACCACTGTAGGCCTCGCGGCGAAGAACGCGATCCTGATCGTCGAGTTTGCCAAGGAAGGCTACGAACGCGGCCAGGACTTGCTGACTGCCACGCTAGAGGCCGTGCGCATTCGCCTGCGCCCGGTGCTGATGACCTCGCTGGCCTTCATCCTCGGCGTGCTGCCGCTGGCCCTGAGCAGCGGCGCCGGTGCTGGCGGGCGCCAGGCCATCGGTACCGGCGTGCTGGGCGGCATGCTCGCCGCCACCGTGCTTGGCCTGTTTTTCATCCCCTTGTTCTATGTGCTGGTGCAGCGCCTGGCTGCGCGCCGCAACGCCCCACGCACTGACGTTGTTGCAGGAGAAGCCTGATGCGCCTGTCCCCTCTTCCCCTGGTGCTGGTCATGGCCTTGGCCGGCTGTGTGAACCTGGCCCCGGACTACCAGCGCCCGGCTGCCCCCGTAGCCGAACAATGGCCGGGCACCACGGCCAGCAGTAGCAACAGCGCCGACATCGCCTGGCAGGCGCTGTTCGTTGATGCCCGCCTGCGCGACACCGTGGCGCTGGCCTTGGCCAACAATCGCGACCTGCGGGTAGCAGCATTGAACGTGGAGTACCAGCGTGCGCAGTACCGTATCCAGCGTGCGGCGTTGTTCCCATCCGTTTCCGCCACGGCAGACGGCACCCGCCAACGCAGCGTGAGCGATGGCAACAACGCCGTCAGCAGCCAATACAGCGTCGGCCTGGGCGTGAGCAGTTACGAACTGGACCTGTTCGGCCGCCTCGGCAACCTCAAGGACGCGGCGCTGGAAGACTACCTGGCGCTGGAACAGACCCGGCGCAGCACGCAGATTAGCCTGGTGGCCGAAGTGGCCAGTGCCTGGATGACCCTGGCCGCCGACCAGCAACTACTGGCATTGGCCCGGCAAACCTACGCCAGCCAACAGAAAACCCACGACCTGGTGCAACAGAGCCACGCGCTGGGTGGCGAGTCTGGCCTGAGCCTGTCGCAGGCGCTCAGTACCGTAGAGTCGGCACGGGCCGACGTAGCCAACTACCAAAGCCAGGTGGAACAGGACCGCAATGCCCTGGAGCTGCTGGTGGGTCACCGTCTGGACGATACGCTGTTGCCGGGTGATGTCCGCCTGGATGCAGCGCTGTTGGTCGGCGTACCAGCAGGCTTGCCTTCGAGCCTGTTGCAGCGGCGCCCGGATGTGCTGGCCGCCGAGCATACGCTCAAGGCCGCCAATGCCGACATCGGCGCGGCGCGGGCGGCATTCTTCCCCAGTGTCACCCTCACCGCCAGCGGTGGCAGCGCCAGCAGCGAGCTGTCCGGTTTGTTTGGTGGCGGCAGCCGCGCCTGGAGCTTTGCGCCGTCGATCAACCTGCCGATCTTCAATGCCGGCAGCAACCGGGCGTCACTGGATGCGGCCAAGGTCAACCGGGAGATCGAGGTGGCCACGTATGAGAAGACCTTGCAGACCGCTTTCAGTGAAGTGGCCGACGCATTGGCGGTACGGGGGCACATCAATGAGCGGCTGGATGCCCAGCGTGGCCTGACCAACGCCACCGAGAAGAGCTATGACCTGTCGTTGGCGCTGTACAAGCAAGGGTCTGAGAGCTTTTTGGAGGTGCTGGATGCACAGCGGTCGCTGTACTCGGCGCAGCAAACGCTGATCAGCCTGGAGCTGGCCGAGCAGCAGAACCGGGTGACGTTGTACAAGGTGCTGGGCGGTGGGTGGCAGGGTTGAATTTTGGGGCCGCTTGGCGGCCCATCGCCGGCAAGCCAGCTCCCACAGGGATCGCGCCATCCTCAATTTTTGCGCAGTCCCTGTGGGAGCTGGCTTGCCGGCGATGGGCTGCGCAGCAGCCCCAAAGTGCCTGAACGCGTTCAATCCCGCAGGAAGCTTTCTTCGAACGGGTAATGGGTCAACAACTCGTACCCGTCCTCGGTCACCAGCAACTGGTTTTCCAGCTTGATGCCATCACGCCCACCCACCTCCCCCACGTACGCCTCCACACACAACGCCATGCCCGGCTGCAGTTCACCTTCGTAGCCATAAGACTCAAGGTCTTCCGGGTAACGAATGCTCGGGTACTCGTCGCACAACCCCACACCATGGAACATCACGCCGTAGCGTTGCTCGCGGCAGCTTTCCGGCAGGCGGTGGCCGTTGCGGGTGAGGTCGGTAAAACGTACGCCAGGCTTGACCATCCCGGCATTGAAGTGGATGTGCTCGTGGGCGATGCGGTACAGGCGCTTCTGCTCGGCCGTGGGCTCCAGGCCACCACAGATCCAGCTGCGCGACATGTCCACGCAAACGCCATACACCCCGATCAGGTCGGTGTCGAACGACAACAGGTCGCCATCGCTGAGCACCCGTGGCCCAGACTCCTGGAACCAGGGGTTGGTGCGTGGTCCGGAACTGAGAATGCGGGTTTCGATCCATTCACCGCCACGGCGAATGTTGCCGCTGTGCAGCGCTGCCCAGACATCGTTTTCGGTGGCCCCCGCGCGCATCGCCTGACGCATCTCGGCAACCGAGGCCTCGCAGGAGGCCACCGCACAACGCATGGCCAGGATTTCGTCGGGGCCCTTGATCAGCCGGGCGAACTCGGTGACTTCCTGGCCGTTGTGTACCTGCACGCCCAAAGCGTCGAGGGCACGCAGGCCGGCCACTTCGATACGGTCCACGGCCAGGCGGCGGTTGTTGCCAGCGTGGGTGCGCAGCAAGTCGTCGACCTGGGCGCAGAAGCGCCGGGCGTGCTCGTCGGTGCGGTCGCCGGTTTCGAAGTAGAAGAAGGAGGCACCGCTGCGCAGCTCGCTCACCAACGGCAAGTGCGCGGACAAATGGTCGCAGCCATGGAAGTCCCACAGCACCACATGGCCACTGGCAGCAACGAAACAGGCGCGCGCAGGGTTGTGAGTGGTCCAAAGCTGCATGTTGGTGGTGTCGGTGGCGTAGCGGATATTCAGCGGGTCGAACAGCAGGATGCCGCCCAGGTCGCGGGCCACCAGCTGGTCACGTATGCGTTGCAGGCGGTATTCGCGCAGGGTCGGCAAGTGCGGCGCCTGCAGGCCAAGCGCTGCCCACTCGGCGAAGGCCAGCGGTGTAGGGCCGATTTCGGTGCGGTCGTTGTCATCCACTGAACCATCGGCCTTGAGTGCGGCAGCGCGCTGGCGTGAAGGGTCGATACGGCGGGTATGGGCGGGGATCGAGAACGGCGATGTCATCATGGCTGGCGGTATTCCGTCGGTTATTGTTGTGTGGAAAACAGCGTTTGGATCGGGGGCCGCCACCTGAGTTTAGGAACAGCGGCACACCTCGATAAGCGATATTTTCCGGGGCAAAACGATAACCGGAGCGTATAGGCGGGCATCACCCCTTCAATGCCGCCGCTATTTTTGCCACATCGATCTTGCCCATCTGCATCATGGCCTCGAACGCCCGCTTGGCTGCGGCGCGGTCGGGATGACCGATGGCTTCGATCAGGATACGAGGGGTGATCTGCCAGGAAATCCCCCATTTGTCCTTGCACCAGCCGCAGACGCTGGCTTCTCCGCCATTACCAACTATGGCATCCCACAAGCGGTCGGTTTCGGCCTGGTCTTCGGTACTGACCTGGAACGAAAACGCCTCGCAATGCGTGAAGGCCTTGCCCCCATTGAGCCCCACACAGGGTATGCCCATGACGGTGAATTCGACCGTGATGACATCGCCCTCCTTGCCCAAAGGGTAATCACTTGGCGCCTTGTGCAGGGCGATCACTTTACTGTCCGGGAATACGCTGGCGTAAAAGTTGGCAGCCTCCTCGGCATCGTTGTCGAACCAGAGGCAGATAGTGTTCTTGGCAGTCATGGCCGTGCTCCATGAAAGGGTGTGGAGCCCGCAGCCTTGCCGCTCAAAAAAAAGCGCCCCATACGGAGCGCCAAAACATCCACCCAAACCAAAGGAGCTGTAACGCTACCCAGGTGAATTCACAGGATCGACAACGGGTACTCCACGATCAGCCGCACTTCGTCCAGGTCCGACTCGAACGCCGTGGCCCGGGTGGTGGCCTGACGTACGCGCAGTGACAAGTCCTTGGCTGCGCCGGTCTGCACCACGTACTTGACCTCGATGTCACGCTCCCAGCGCTTCTGGTCAGTCAGCGGGTTGCCGCCGGCATCGCGGCGCATGTAGAAGGTGTTGGCATTGGAGTAGTCGGCATCGGTGCCTTTACCGTAGCGCGTCATGAACGACAGCCCGGGAATACCGTAAGCGGCCATGTTCAGGTCGTAACGCAACATCCACGAACGCTCCTTGGGCGAGTTGAAGTCGCTGTACTGGATGGAGTTGTCCAGGAAGATCGAGTCGGACTGGCGCAGGTAGTCGAAGTCGTCGTCACCGTTGTTGCGCTGGTGAGTCAGGGCCAGGGTGTGGGCACCAAAGCGCACGCCCAGCTTGGCGCTCCAGATGTCGTTGTCGAATGCGCCCAGGCGCTGCTGCCCCTCGTCAACCGCCTTGTAATAGTTGAAGCCACCAATCAGGGCCAGATCATCACTCAGCGGGTAGCTGAGGCTGGTGCCGGCGTAGTACTGGTTCCACACATCTTTGAGGCGGCTGCTGAACAGGCTGACGCTGACATGCTCATTGAGCGTGTAGTCACCCCCGCCATAGGCGATCCACGGCGAATCGACCGGGCCGCCGTAGAAGGTCACGAAGTTCTCCCGCATATCGCTGGACACCGGCTGGCTCATGGCATGCAGGCGCCCGGCCTGCAGGGTGAGGTCCTTGATGCTGGTGTTCTCCAGGGTCACGCCACGGAAGCTTTCCGGCAGCAGCCGTGAATCGCCGGCGGCCACTACCGGGTTGGCCGGGAACACATCGCCCACTTTCAGAACGGTGTCGAACAGGCGCACCTTGGCTGCGCCACCCACCTTGGTGTATTCGTCGCGGGCCTGGCCGTCATGATCGACCGGCAGCACGTCGAACGAACTGCGCCCGCCGTTGCGGCCGCCACCGGTGTCCAGTTTCAGGCCGAGCATGGCGAACGCATCCAGGCCAAAGCCGACAGTGCCCTGGGTAAAACCCGACTCGAAACGGGCAATGACGGCGTGGGCCCAGGCTTCGGAATAGCCGTTGTCGGGTACTTTGGCCGGGTTGTGTGTAGGGGCTGCGGAGTCGCGGTTGTCGCGGTTGAAATAGAAGTTGCGGTTGAGCACGTTCAACGTGCTGCCTTCGATAAAACCTTCTGCGGCGTCGTCCGCCGCCATGGCCAGGTTGCCGACGCCGGAAAGCGCCAGGCACGCAGCCAGTTTCAGGGGGGATCTGCAGGTCATCCGATGCTCCTTGAACGTCGTCTTTATAATTGTGTCGGCGGCCCGAGATTGACGGCCGGCAGATAACGCCAAGGTGATCGGCGCATTACAATTGCGTCATCGTCGAGGAAGCGCTCTGGGTAGGGTTCTGCAACATCCTGCAGACATTTCCGACATCAGGTAGTGAACCTGCTGACAAAAAAGCGGTCTTTCGCTGACGGTCAACTCACCGACCGGTTCATCGGCCCAGTCACCGGGCCTACTTTTGTCCTGTTTCAGCGAAGACCCAACATGCCCGATTTCCGCCCAACCGCTTCCGCCCTCCCTGCCCTGCGCGGCGGCCTGATTGCCGCTCTGGTGGCCCTCGCCCTGCCGGCGCACGCCGAAGAGCCCGCCAGCGACGCACGCTGGGTCAGCGACAGCCTGAGCACCTACGTGCGCAGCGGCCCGACCGATGGCCACCGCATCGTTGGAACCCTCAAATCCGGGCAGAAGCTGACCCTGCTCGGCAGCCAGGGCAATTACAGCCAGGTGCGCGGGCAGAACGGCGATGTGGTGTGGATCCTTAGCAACGACCTGCAGGCCGTGCCGGGGCAGAACGAGCGCCTGCCGCAGCTCGATGCCCAGGTCGCGGAGCTGACCGGGCAGCTGAAGACCATCGACGACAGCTGGAAGAGCCGCGTGCAGGGCATGCAGGAAACCCTGGATTCACGCAAGAAGCTGAACGACGAACTGGAGGCGCGCAACAAGGCACTGAGCGAGCAGCTTGACCAGAGCCAGTCGGACCTGCGCGATACCCAGGCACGCCTGGGTGACGAGAACAAACAGGTGATGATGCGCTACATGGTGTATGGCGGCAGCATTGCCGGGGCGGGGTTGCTGGCGGGGTTGATCTTGCCGGCGCTGACTCGGGGGCGGAAGAAGAACGACCGCTGGTTCTGACAGTGGGGCCATCCTGTGCTGGCCTCTTCGCGGGTAAACCCGCTCCCACAGGTACTGCACAGTTTTCAATAACAGTGAGATCCCTGTGGGAGCGGGTTTACCCGCGAAAGGGCCGGTAAGGGCTTACTTGCTACGTGCCTTGTTATAGATGGTCTTGGCTTGGTCCGCCGAAGCCTGGCACTGGGTATAGTCACCCTTGCTCTGAGCATCCTTGGCATTTTGCATGTGGACTTTGAAGTCATGAGCCATACCGCCATGCATCGCCTGGCCACTGGCCTTGTGGAAATCCTCAAGTTCCTTGATCTTGGCCGCACAGTTGCCCGCAGGGTCTGCGTGCACAGCAAAACTGAGGACGGAAGCAATCACCAGCAGAGGTATGCATTTCGTGGATTTCATGGAGCGTTCTCCTGGAAAACCATAGGGTTCGTCGAGGCCCGTTCGGCTCGACGCAGCCAAAAGCATAGTAGGCCCGTGCCTGCCCCGCACCCCGTCAGCCCAGCGGTCGCCCGGCTTCGGCAAACAGAAAATCAATGAACACCCTCACCCGCAACGGCATGTGTGGGCCATGCGGATAGATCAACATGAACGGCCGTGTAGTCCCGCCGAACTCAGCAAGCACCTCCACCAATTCGCCGCTGGCCAATGCGTCCTGCACGGTAAAGCGGTAAGCCTGCATCAAGCCGCCGCCATGGCGCACCAACGTTGCCGTGGCAAGGAAGTCGCCCAGGCAGGTGAATGAGCCTTGGGTTTCGATCTCGATGTGGCGGCCATCCTGGCGAAAACTCCACGGTGGGCGACGACCACTGCTGGGCATTTCGAACTGGATGCACTCGTGCTGCTGCAAGTCTTGCGGCACCCGCGGCGTGCCGGCACGGGCCAGATAGCCTGGCGTGGCCACCACCACCAGCTCGGCATCTTCAAGGCGGCGCGCCACCAGGCGTGAATCGGCCGGTTCGCGACCACGGATGGCCAGGTCGAAGGGTTCTTCGGCAAAGTCGACATTGCGGTTGCTGACATGCACATCCACCTGCACCTTCGGGTAGCGCTGACGAAAGCGCGGCAGCAGCGGTAGCAGCCGGTGGTGGGCATAGGGCGTGGGCGCACTGATGCGCAAGCGGCCGCTGGGTTCAACCTGCCCACCCGTCACCTGGCGCTCGGCCTCGACCAGTTGCCCCAGCGCCTGCCGGCATTGCTGGTAATAGATCTCGCCGGCGGCGGACAAGCGCATCTGCCGCGTGGTGCGGACAAACAGGCGCACCCCAAGGCGCTCCTCCAGGCGCGCCACGCTGCGGCTGACTGCCGCTGGGGTAACACCAGCCTCCGTGGCGGCAGCCGTGAAACTGCCGCTGTCTGCGGCCAGGCAGAACAGTTCCAGGCTGCCGAGTTGAAAGTCGTCGAAATGGCGGGTCATGGCGGCTCGATTGATTACATGATGTATCGATTGAAATGCCCTGCGCCTCATTTTTCAAGTGCTGGTGGCAGCCTACAGTGGCGTCACACCGAGCCGATGGCTCACTTCACTGGAGAACATGCACATGAACACGCCACGCACCGTCATCATCACCGGGGCCTCCAGCGGCCTGGGGTTCGCCCTGGCCGAGGCCTTTCTCGAACGCGGCGACAACGTGGTCGGCAACGCCCGTAGCCAGGCGCGCCTGGACCAGGCCGCTGCGCGTCTAGGCAACCCTTCGCGGTTTATCGGCGTGGCGGGCGACATTGCCGAACCCACTACGGCGCAGCAGTTGTTCGCCACTGCCCTGCAAATGTTTGGCGGCGTGGACATCCTGATCAACAACGCCGGTATCTTCATTGCCAAACCCTTTGCCGAATACAGCGAAGCCGATGTTGACGCCCTGGTCGGCACCAACCTCAAAGGCTTTTTCTACCCGGCCCAGGAAGCGGCGCGGGTCATGGCCAGGCAAGGGCATGGGCAAATCATCGCCATCACCGCGTCCATTGCCCTGCAACCGGACACCCGCGTGCCAGCCCTGCTGCCGGTACTGGTCAAGGGCGGTCTGAACCAGGCGGTCAAAGGCTTGGCGCTGGAACTGGCGGCTAGCGGCGTGCAGGTGAATGCCGTGGCGCCAGGGATCATCGCAACACCCCTGCATGGCGACAATGTGCAGGGGATGGGCGCGTTGTCGCCCAGTGGCCGCACCGGCTCGCCCCAGGATGTGGTGGACGCCGTGCTGTACCTGGTCGATTCACGTTTTGTCAGCGGCGTCATCCTGCCTGTGGATGGCGGCAGTACCGCTGGCACCTGGCACTGACTTGAGGAGCGTGCAACCATGCCTTATGTACATATTCGCGTAACTGACGAAGGGGTTACTGCCGAGCACAAGCGCCAGCTTATCGAGGGAACGACCCGCCTGCTGAAGGATGTGCTGGGCAAGCCGCCAGCCAGTACCTTTGTGGTGATCGAAGAGGTGCCGACCGATAACTGGGGGGTGGGCGGCGAGACGGTGACCGTGGTGCGGGCACGAGAGCGAGGGTAAAGCCAGCAATCGCTACTGCCGCAACCGCTCCAATGCCTGCAACACATACGCCGTGGCCCGCTCAACCTGGCCTTCCCGGCAAGCGATACCCAACTGCCTCCACAACCCGGGCCGCAGTGGCCGGCGTGCAATGCGCCGGTCCAGCTCGGCCGCCTCGCCCTCCTGCGGCAATAACGTCGCCCCGTACCCGGCGCCGACCAGGCTCTTGATCGCATCGTTGTAGTTCAGCTCGATCCGAGGCTCGGGGTACAACCCCGCTGCCGCAAACCACTCCCCTGTCACTCGCGAGAGCTGGGTGCTGCTGTCATTGAGGATCAACGCCCTTTGCGCCAGCCAGGCCGGGGTGACCTTGGCCGGTGGCTGCCAGTCGACCGGCACGTAGGCCAGGATCGGATCGCGCCGCCAGGGCGTCACTGTCAGCCCTTTGCCGGCGACTTGCGGCAAGGCCACAAGGCCGATATCCAGCGCGCCTTCACGCAAACGCGCCAGCGATGCCTGGGACGTCAGCACCTGAACCTGCACGTCGATCCCCGGGTGCTCCACGCGCAGGTGCTCCAGCGCCTGTGGCAACAAGTGAGCGATGGCACCAGTGGACGCGCCCAGGCGTACCCGGCCGGTCAGCCCCTCGACCTGTCGGCGTACTTCGTCCAGCGCCAGGTCGGCGTCGGCCAGCAAGCGCCGGGCGCGGGCCAGCAGTGTTTCGCCAATGGTCGTTGGGCGCACCTGGCCGCGGGCACGGCTAAGTAACGGGGCACCGATACGTGACTCCAGTTCAGCCACATGCAGGCTGATGGTGGGCGGTGCCAGGTTGAGCTGGCGAGCCGCCTCGGCGAAGGAGCCCAGGTCGCTGATGACCACCAGGGTGCGCAGGCGGTCGAGGCTGATTTCACGCATGGTCTGTGCTGGCCTTTTCATTCATGAAACATGAACATCAGCATCATGATATTCAAATTTCCATTAACTCAGCCACAGGCGAGCATAGGTCATCCCAACCCTACCGGACCCTGAGCATGCACACCCCTGTTGTTTTCATTGACGGCGACCAAGGCACCACCGGCCTGCAGATCCATGCACGCCTGCAAGGCCGCAGCGACCTGCGCCTGCTCACCCTCCCCGAAGCCGAGCGTAAAGACCCGCAACGCCGCCGCGAGGCCATCAACAGCGCTGACATCGCCCTGTTGTGCCTGCCCGACGACGCCGCCCGTGAGGCCGTTGCGGCGATCCATAACCCGCAGGTGCGGGTGATCGACGCCAGCTCGGCGCATCGCACCACACCGGGCTGGGTCTATGGCCTGCCGGAACTCGACGAGCAGCAAGCCGAGCGCATCGCCCTAAGCAAACGCGTCAGCAACCCAGGCTGTTACCCTACCGGCGCCATTGCCCTGCTGCGCCCGCTGGTCAAGGCCGGGTTACTACCCGCCGACTACCCGCTGGGCATCCATGCCATTTCCGGCTACTCCGGCGGTGGCCGGGCGGCGGTCGAGCGCCACGAACACCCCGGCGCGAGCAAGGCACCGACCCTGCAACTGTACGGGCTGGAACTGGCCCACAAGCACGTACCCGAAATTCAGCAGCACGCCGGGCTGTCGGCACGGCCGGTGTTCATGCCCGGCTATGGGGCCTACCGCCAGGGCATCGTGTTGAGCATCCCGCTGCAACTGCGCCTGCTACCCGGCCAGGTCAGCGCTGACCAGCTGCAGGCCTGCCTGGAACAGCACTACCAGGGCGCCCGCCACGTACAGGTGATGCCGCTGCACCGACAAGGCGCAGCAGCCAACCTTGACCCAGAAGCATTGAACGACAGCAACGACCTGCGCCTGGCACTGTACGCCAACCCCGAACATGGCCAGGTATTGCTCACTGCGGTGTTCGATAACCTGGGCAAAGGTGCCTCGGGTGCTGCGGTGCAAAACCTCGACCTGATGCTCGGTGCACTACAGGCACAAGGCTGACACGGCAAAACCGGTTAGACTGTACAACCCGCGCCTACACGGCGTGGGCTGTATTCCCACCCGCCGGAGCCTGCCCCCCGATGTTCATCCTGAGCCGCCTCGACAGCGTGCCGCCCGAGTCTTTCCAGAACCAGATCCGCGAACTGGTGATCCACAATGTCGGTGAATTGAGCAGTGTTGCCATCACCGCCGACAACCCGCTGTACCCGCTGTACCAGTACGGCGTTGGTATGGAAGTGCACCAGTACCTGCAAGCGCTGGACGGCACCCGTGGCCTGGCCGTGGCGCTAACCCTGGCGCTGGATGCCGAAGCGCCGGACCAGTTGCTGGGCTTTGCCCTGTCGCTGCCGGCCGAGGACGATGAGCAGGCATGCTCATTGGCATTTCTTGCCGTGCGCGACAGCCACCGCCGCCTGGGCATCGCCCGTGCCCTGCTGAGTGACCTGCAGGCACGCCATACCTGCGTGGAACTGAATGCCTTTGCCAATCAGGTGCCGTGGTTTGAGGCGATGGGCATGCAAGTGGTGGCCGCCAATGGGCCGCAGGTGCTCATGAGCAGTACCGGGCTGGCCAGTGGCGCATTGATCGGGCGGTTGGACATTGCGCCGATTTATCAGACGGCAGAAGTGCTGCAGATTCATACCTACCTGCTTAACCAGCAGGGTGAGGATGCGATGATCGAAGCCGAACAGATGCGCGATGAGCGGCTGGATGAATTGACCGCTCAAGCACTGGAATGTGTACGGCAGCGCAAGACCGTGCATTGATCCGAGGGCCTATTCGCGGGCTTGCCCGCTCCCACAGGGATACCACCAGCCCAAGGGCGATGGAGTACCTGTGGGAGCGGGCAAGCCCGCGAAGAAGCCCCACTGGCCCCTCAGCCATGCACCCAGCGCCGATGCAGCCCTCGCGCCAAGGCATCCAGCACAAACCCCAGTACACCAATCAGCAGCACCATCGCCATCAGCTCGGAATACGCCAGCCGGTCACGCGTATCGAGGATGAAATACCCCAACCCCGCACTCACCCCGAGCATTTCGCACGGCACCAGCACGATCCACAAAATGCCAATGGCCAGCCGCACGCCGGTCAGCACATGGCCGATCACCCCCGGCACGATCACCTTGCACAACGTCTCCCAACGCGTGGCACTCAGGCTGCGGCTCAGTTGCAACCAGCGGGGGTCCAGCTGCCTGACCCCGGCCGCCGTGTTCAGCAAAATCGGCCACAACGCAGCGAACGCCAGCAAGAAGTAGATAGGCTGGTCACCCACCCCCATCAGCATCACCACCACCGGCATCCACGACAGCGGCGAGATCATGCGCAGGAACTGGAACGCCGGGGTGGTTGCCGCCTCCAGGTGCCGGTAACTGCCGACCAGCAAACCCAGCGGTACACCGATGAGCAGTGCCAGCAACAGCCCGACCAGGATGCGCTTGAGGCTGACCCAGATATGCCCGTAGACCTCACCCTGCCCCAGCAACTCGAACAGGCTGGCCAGGGTTGCCGCCGGAGAAAAGCGCGCCGACAGCCCGTCAGCCTGGCCGAACACGGCAACGCCAGCCCACCAAAGCAACAACAAACCCAGCAATCCGGCCAGGCCAAGGCCGGCATGTACGACATGCGTGCGCATCAGACCGCAAACTCCTCGCTACGCTCGAAGTTGTCGGCAATGCCGAACACCGACGGGCCACCCACCGCAGCGATGGCATTGCGCACGAATCGGTCGTCGACCAGGTCGCGGGCCGTCTGCGCCGGATCAAGGCCGGCAAGAAACGCATTGTCGCCTTCGATCAGGGTGGTTTTCAGGCGTTTGACAAGTTCCTCGGTGTAGCTGGGGAACGGATACGGCTGGAAGTCGATGCGCTTTTCGTCCCACTGCTGATGCCGAATGGCACCGCTGGCAATGTAGCCGGCACGATCCTCGGCGGCCGGGGCCAGCACCTTGGTCAGCACGGCAGGCTCATGCGGGGTGTACTTGTTGGGGCCGGCCTTGGACAGCAAGGCAGCGGCTTCGGCGCGGTGGTCGCGGGTCCAGTGCTGGGCCTTGACGATGGCGTTGACCACCTTCTGCGACCACTCCGGGCGGTTGTTCAGGTCATGCTCATGCATGAACACCACGCAGCACGCGTGGTTGCGCCACACATCGCCAGTAAAACGCTGTACGCGGCCAACCTTGAGGTTCTCGGCCAGGGCGTTGAACGGCTCGGCGACGATGTAGCCGGCAATGCGCTTGCTGGCCAAAGCGGGCGGCATGTCGGAGGGCGGCAGCACCAGCAGGTTGACTTCGGTGGCAGCCAACTGGGCGTTGGCCGGCTTCGACACTGGCGTCAGGCCGTTGTCGTTGAGCATCTGCTGCAGCACCACGTTATGGATCGAGTACCAGAACGGGATGGCCACGGTCTTGCCACCGAGCTGTTTCATGTCGGTGATGTCCGGAGCCACGGTCAGGCCCGAACCGCCCACGTGGTTCCACGCCACGACCTTGGCCGGCACCTTGCTGCCGTAACGCGCCCACACCGTCATCGGCGACAGCAAGTGGATGACGTTGACCTGGCCGGAAATGAACGCCTCGATCACCTGTGCCCAACTGCGCAACAGCACCGGGCGCTCGGCCTTGATACCTTCGGCCTCGAACAGGCCATTGTTGTGCGCCACCAGCAATGGCGTGGCGTCGGTGATCGGCAGGTAGCCGATGCGCACCGGCGCGTCCGGCTCGACGGCAGCGCGCGCCTGCAGGCTCGACAGCAATGGCAGCGCACCCGCCGCCGTAAGCATGGCGCCAAGCTTGAGAAAATCGCGACGCGAAGAAGAGGAACAGCAGTCATCCATGCACATGGACAGCCTCCGAGGGCAACGGGGTTAGGGTAGGTTCTACGGTGCGGCTTGCCCGCCGAAGGGTTTTGAGGATTTCGATACGCAATGCACCCAGTTCTTCAACCCGCTGCGCGCGTGGTTGCGGCAGGTCGATGTGCCATTGGCCGAGGATGTGCGCTGGGTGGTTGCCCAGTAGCAGAACCCGGTCGGACAGCAGCAGCGCTTCGTCGATATCGTGGGTGATCAGCACCGCCGCCGTGTTGTGGGTGGCGATCAGTTGCAGCAGCAGTTGCTGCATGTCGGCCCGGGTCACTTCATCCAGCGCGCCGAACGGTTCGTCCAGCAACAGCACTTCGGGCTGGCGGGCCAGGCAACGGGCCAGCGCCGTGCGCTGGGCCATGCCGCCGGACAACTGCGCCGGGTACTGGCCACGGGCGTGGGCCAGGCCCACGGCGGCAATCGCATGGTCGATACGCGCGCGCCGCTCGGCAGCATCCAGCTTTGGCTGGCGGGCGAAGTCCAGGCCAAAGGCAACATTCTTCTCCAGGCTCAGCCAGGGCAGCAGGCTCGGGTCCTGAAAGGCCACTGCCAGCCGTGGGTGCGGCCCCTGCAAGGGTTGGCCGTGCAAGGTCACGCTGCCGCCACGGGGCTGCTGCAGCCCTGCCAGCACCCGCAGCAGGCTGGACTTGCCGACGCCACTGGGGCCAAGAATGCTCACCACCTCGCCCGGGGCCAATTGCAGGTCAAACTGCGCCAGCACTTGCTGCCAGCCACCCTCACGCGGGTAGCCCAGGCTGATATCGCAGGCTTCGAGCAACACGTGGCTCATGCGGCGCCCGCCTGGCGTTGCAGTTCGGCGCGCAATTGCACCAGGCTGGGGGTGACGATCGGCACGAAGGCCGATTCGCGCCAGCGGCGGGCAAAGCCTTCGCCATATTCGCTGAGATAGGCCTTGCCACCGCTGGCCTGCAACTCCAGTTGCACGGCATCGGCAGCACTTTCAGCCAGGGTGATGCGCAACTTGAACAACGCCGCTGGCTGCTGCTGGAAGCGGCCATCGAGCAACCCCTGCTTGAGCTCGCTCACGGTGTTTTCCAGGCGCTCACTCAGTACCTGACGGGCTTCATCGAGGAACGAGGCACGCCCATGCAGATGCGCCTGCACCTCTTCCAGCGCCCGTCGCGCCAAGCCGATGGCCATCCCGCATTGCAATGCCAGGAAAGCCGGGCGTACCCGCGGCAGGAACTCGCGGGCGTTATCGTGCAGCAACCAGTCACGCGCCAGCGGCACCTGGTGGAAAGCCAGCGCCGCCGTGTTGCTCGATTGCAGACCCATCAGTTGCAAGTCATCGGAGCGCTGCAGGCCCTGGGCGTCTGAAGGTATGGCGAGCACGAACGGCGCACCGCCGGCTTCGTCTTCGATGGCCGCCGCTACCACGAAGCCGCTCTTGCGCAGGTTGGTCACCCAGTGCAAGCGCCCTTCCAGGTGCCAGCCATCAGCTACCGGCCGGCCACGCACCTGCAGCGCTTCGATGCCGGACAGGAACTTCATGGCGTTGGACAGCCCGGTGGCACCCGCCAGCTCGCCCGTCAACAGACGCGGCAGCAAGCGCTCGCGCAATGGCTGGTTGGGGCTGTGTAACAGGTACTCAATGAAGGCACGCTGGCCCCAGCAGACAAAGGCTGAAGCCAACGAACGGCTGGCAATCGCGGCGATGGCCTCGACGGCGTCGGTCACCTGCCCGCCCGTGCCACCCAAGGCCGGGTCGACACCAATGCGCAGCAGCTGTGATTCGGCGATCTGTGCCAGCACCTGTTGCGGTTCGCACAGGCCCCGGTCGATGGCCTCGGCATTGGCATCCAGCCAGTGACGAAATGCGCAATCTTGCATGGTCTTGCTCCTTTGGGAACGCCGGGGCCGCCTTGCGGCCCATTCGCGGCACAAGGCCGCTTCTACAACGACCGCATCAAGGCCGCTATCACGGATGGGTTACGCAGAAGGCTGCCAACGGTATTTGCCAAGCTCTTCATTGAGCGGCGTCTGGGCGAAAACATTAGCAAAGTTGCACAGGGTTGCGAGGCTCACGCCCAGAATCACCTCCAGTGCGTTGCCTTCGCTGAACCCGGCTGCGCGGAAGGCCTGGTAGGTGGCCTCGCTGACATTGCCACGGGTGGCGATCACTTCGCGGGCAAACGCGGCCAGGGTTTCGTAACGGGCGTCGGGCAGTTCGCCACGGGCGCGCAGGGCATCGACCACGTCCAGCGGCAGCTTGGCCTTGTTCAGTGCCACTGCGGTGTGGCCAGCCACACAGAAGTCGCAGCCATGCTGGGTAGCGGCAATCAGTTGAACCACTTCACGCTCGGCCAGGCTCAGCTCGGACTTGCCGTTGAGCGCCGAAACGGTCACGTAGGTTTCCAGCGCCGCCGGGGCGTTGGCCAGCACACCCAGCAGGTTGGGGATGAAGCCTGAGTTTTTCTGGGCATTCTCGAGGAATGGACGGGCCGCTTCCGGGGCGCTCTGCAGGGTGTGTAAAGTAATGCGGGAGGACATGGAGTGGTCTCCTTTGATGGGGGTCACTACAGTCTGTTGGTTATAAGAATTACCCTCCATATTCATCAGTCGCCTTTCCTTGCTCCTGAGTGTTTGTATTAGATGATTTCGTCCAGCCACCTTGTCGATTGGTTATTAGAGGGCCTGGAGCTCGATGCCAGCCTGTTTCATGTCGGGCGCTACTGCGGTGGCTGGCACGCCAGCACCCAAGGCATGGGCCGCGCCAGCTTCCACCTGGTGGTGCAAGGGCATTGCTGGCTGCACATCGACGGCGAAGCGCAACCGGTGCGCCTGGAAAAGGGCGATGCAGTATTCCTGTTACGCGACCTTGCCTATCGCTTGTCCAGCGACCAGGACCCGGCCGACGCCTGTGCCCAACCGCGCCAGGCCATGCAGGCGCTGGACAGTGAGGCCAGTGACGGCGTAGGGCTGGTCTGCGGCTTCTTCCACTTTCAGTCCGGCCTGTCTTCGCTGATTGTCGAAGGCCTGGCTGACTGGATCTTGCTGCACGCCGAAGACCCCGCCGGCAGTGCGGCGCGGGCGCTGTTCGAGCTGATTCTGGAAGAGTGCCGACGTGCCGCAGGCCCGTCGCAGGCGTTGCTGGAGCGGCTGACGCACCTGTTGTTCCTGTACGTGCTGCGCCAGCAGGTAATTGCCGGGCAGTCACTGGGCGGACTGGTCGCCCTCGCCCGCCAGCCGGCGTTTGCCGGTTTGCTGGAGCAATTGATCGAGCAACCGGGGCAGGCCTGGACACTGGAAAGCATGGCTGCCTGCACCGGCTTGTCACGCTCGGCGTTTTTCAAGCGCTTCAATGAGCTGGCCGGGCAATCGCCGGGACAGGTGCTGCTGGCTTTGCGTATGCGCCATGCCAGCCAGTTGCTGCGGGCGGGGAATACCGTGGAGCAAGTAGGCGCGCAGGTGGGGTACCAGTCGGTGGCGGCATTTACCCGGGCGTTTGCCAAGGCGGTGGGGGTGCAGCCAGGCGCTTATCGACGGCAACATGAAGGGCGCTGATCTGTAGCGGCAACAGGTTCAGACCTGGCTGACAGGTATATCCCCGCCACCTTTACCTTCGCGCCGCTCTCCCATCCAGCTGTTCACCTGCTGCCCGAACTCGGCCGGCGCCTTGCGCCCGAACCGCCGGGCCAAGTCAAGAATGGTCTGCTGCGCCAGCGCTTCCTCCATGCGCTTCTGCGCCCCCAGCATCACCGCATGGATCGCACAGGTGCCCTCGGTCGCCCAGCCAGGTGGCGAGCCGTCGAACAGGCTGCAACGCTCACGCACCTCGCGACAGTCGAAAATCTTCTTCGGCCCGTCGATGGCATTGACGATATCCAGCACCGTGATTTCGTCCGACGGCCGCGCCAGGCGGAAACCGCCGCGAACACCTTCGGTGGCCGCGACCAACCCGGCACGGGCCAGCTTGGTGAAGACCTTGGCCAGATACTCTTGAGGCACCCCCTGCAACTCTGCCAGGTCGCGCACGCTGGACTCGCGCGAATCGCCACGTTCGTCCACCAGGAACAGCAGGCAATGGATGCCATATTCGACGCCAGCACTGTAGAGCGACATATCAATCTCCGACCAATCTTGTCGCAAATAATACGCCGAACACATTGGATGGGCAAAGCAGACAGTTGCCGCCTGTCGGTTCACCCCACACCTCTGAACCAGCAAATACAGCCATCTGATCCCTTTTCAGGCGGCGCGAGGCACCGGCGTGCTCGAAAAAAGACTTGCAGGGATTAACTACGACCAATACAGTCGTAGTTATTCGAGCGACACCCACCCGTCCTCGAAGCCCTCTTCGAACCTTGCGGAGCATCTACATGAAATCGAACATCCTCATCATCGGTGCCGGCTTTGCCGGTGTCTGGAGCGCCCTGAGCGCTGCTCGCCTGCTCGACCAGGCCCAGCGCGACGACCTGAGCATCAGCGTGCTCGCCCCGCAAGCAGAACTGCGTATTCGTCCGCGCTTCTACGAAGCCAACGCGCATACCTTGAAGGCCCCCGTGGGTGAGTTGTTCGAAGCCGTTGGCGTGCGCTTCATCACTGGCAACGCCGAGGCCATCGATGCCGATGCGCGCAGCGTCAGCTACATCGACAGCCACGGCCAGCGCCAGCAAATCGCCTACGACCGCCTGATCCTCGCCGCCGGCAGCCAGGTAGCGCGCCCGGCAGTCCCGGGCCTGGCTGAGCACACGTTCGATGTCGACCAGATGGAATCGGCTGTTCGCCTGGAGCAGCACCTGACGGGTCTGGGGGCCCTGCCCGCTTCACCTGCCCGCAACACCGTGGTGGTCTGTGGCGGTGGTTTCACCGGTATCGAAACCGCCACCGAAATGCCCGCCCGACTGCGTGCCATCCTGGGTGACGATGTACGGGTGCTGCTGGTTGACCGTGGTGTCAGCATTGGCGCGGCATTGGGTGCTGGCATCAAGCCGTCGATCGTTGCGGCCTCGGAACAGGCCGGGGTCGAATGGCTGACCGATACCTCGGTGGTGGCTGTGGATGCAGGCGGCGTCACCCTCGACAACGGCGAATACATCGCCAGCAGCACCGTAATCTGGACCGTCGGTGTCAAGGCCAGCCCGCTGACCGCACAGGTTGCCGGCGAGCGTGACAACTTCGGCCGGCTCAAGGTCGATGACCACCTGAAAGTGGTGGGCCAGCAGCACATCTACGCCACCGGTGATACCGCCTGGGCCGCCGTCGATGAAATCGGCAACCACGCGCTGATGACCTGCCAGCACGCCATTCCCATGGGTCGCCACAGCGGCAACAACGCCATGGCTGACCTGCTTGGGGTGGCACCGGTGGTGTACCGCCAACCGAAGTACGTCACCTGCCTTGACTTGGGTGAATGGGGCGCGGCGTACAGCGAAGGCTGGGAGCGCGAACTGAAGCTGCAAGGCCAGGAAGGCAAGGACCTCAAGCGCCAGATCAACTCGGTATGGATCTACCCGCCCGCGGCTGATCGTGCCGTGGCCTTGGCTGCCGCCGACCCGATGATTGCGATCGTTTGACAGCAAGATCCTGACAAAACCGTCAATAAACGACGGTTTTGTCAATTATGTCGTTACATTGTTGGACTGTTCAATAATGATGGCCATATGGCATCATTCAAACCAAAAAAGTATTCAAGAGGGTGAGGCAACACTACTAATCCGCAGCGCATCAAGAGCCTGGCGCCATACCGGTGACCCGGCTTTCCGACCAAGCTCCTGAGGCCTGCACGCCACCGTCAAGGAGCATTCCATGCAGTTACGGAATATGAAGATCGGCATTCGCGCTGCCAGCGTATTTGCCCTGTTGGGCATCCTGGTCCTGTTCATGGGCCTTATCGCACTCTATGAAACCCGCCAGATGGACAAGGCCACCGACGAGATCCGTGTTACCTGGATGCCCGCCGTGGTAGCCCTGGGTGACATCAGCAGCAACCTGGGCCGCGCACGGGCTGTCACCTTGCGCGCCGCACTGGACGACAACCCCGCCGAGCGCGCACGCAACCTGCAGCTGCTCGAAGGCATCAACGCCGAGCTCAAGGGTGGGTTGAAAGACTACGCCGACACCATCATCGCGGCCGACGACCGCGCCCTGTTCAACACCTTCAATGACGCACACCAACAGTACCTCGACCTGCAGGTAAAAGTGCTGCAAGACATTGCCGCAGGCCGCATGGACGATGCCAAGCAGCAGATCAGCGGCCCCCTCACGCAGCGCGCCGACACCATGATGAAGGCCATGACCGCCCTGCTCGGCTATAACAGCAAGGGTGCCGAAGACGCCTCGCAGCGCAGCAGCGATGTGGCCGACGAAGCGTTCACCGCCATCATCGCCTCGTTGCTGGTCATCATGCTTGCAATGGCCGCCATTGCCACCGTGCTCACCCGCAGCATCGTGGTACCACTGGCCGATGCCGTGGCTGTTGCCGAACGCGTGGCCACTGGCGACCTCACCCGGGAAATTCGCGTGATCGGCCGTGACGAGCCAGCCTTGCTGTTACGCGCCCTGGCCCGTATGCAGGAAAGCCTGCGCGACACCCTGCGCAAGATCGCCGCGTCGTCCGACCAGCTGGCCTCGGCTTCGGAGGAGCTGCACACCGTTACCGAAGACACCAGCCGCGGCCTGCACCAGCAGAGCGCGGAAATTGACCAGGCGGCCACCGCCGTCAACCAGATGACCGCCGCCGTCGAAGAGGTCGCGAACAATGCGGTCAGCACTGCCGATGCGTCCAAGGGCGCCGACCAGACCACCCGCGATGGCCGCGACCGGGTCAATCAGGCGCTGGCATCCATTCAGCATCTGGTGGCTGACGTAACGGGTACCTCGGCCGAAATCGAGCAACTGGCCAGCAATGCCAACGAGATCAGCCGCGTGCTGGATGTGATTGGCGCGATTGCCGGGCAAACCAACCTGCTGGCGCTGAACGCCGCTATCGAAGCAGCCCGCGCAGGCGAGGCGGGCCGTGGTTTTGCGGTGGTGGCAGATGAGGTTCGCGCCCTCGCCCACCGCACCCAACAGTCGACGGCGGAGATCGAGCAGATGATCGCCGGTATCCAGAACGGTACCGAGCGGGCGGTGACGGCGATGCACAGCAGCCAGGGGCGTGCCACCAGCACACTGGATGTGGCGCAAGGTGCTGGTCAGGCGCTGGAAGTGATTGCCGAGGCGATTGCGTCGATCAACCAGCGCAACCTGGTGATTGCCAGTGCTTCGGAGGAGCAGGCGCAGGTGGCCCGAGAGGTTGATCGCAACCTGGTGAACATTCGTGATCTGGCGATGCAGACGTCGGCGGGGGCGAACCAGACCAGTGCGGCGGCGCAGGATCTGTCGCGATTGGCGGTGGACTTGAACGGCATGGTGGCGCAGTTCAAGGTTTGATCTGAAATAGCTGGGGCCGCGTTGCGGCCCATCGCCGGCAAGCCAGCTCCCACAGGGACCGCGTAGACCTCGGGAATTGCGCGATC
>NZ_LUVY01000031.1:0-14493 GCF_002992185.1 Pseudomonas sp. LLC-1
AGGGTCACGGTCACTGGCGTCTGAGCCGGGTTGCTCAGGGTCACGGTGTAAGTGATCACGCCGCCTTCGGTCACCGACGGGCTCGCCGTCAGGGTCGCGGTAGTGTTATCGACCAAATCGTTGATCGTGGTCTGAGCCGGGGTCGGATTCGGGATCAACTGCTCGAAGTTGCCGCCAGTGGCGTTCTCGATGGTGACGCTAACGGTCGAACCGTTGTTGTAGACATCGTTCGCCGGAGTCTGGAAGTCGACACTGCCCTGGGTCTTGCCGGCCTCAACGGTGATGGTCTGGCCGTTGGACAGGGTGATGGTCACCGGTGTTTGAGCAGGATTGCTCAGGGTCACGGTGTAGGTGATCACGCCACCTTCGGTGACGCTTGGCGAAGCAGTCAGGGTCGCGGTGGTGTTATCAACCGAATCGTTGATCGTGGTCTGAGCCGGGGTCGGGTTCGGCGTCAGTTGCTCGAAGTTACCGCCAGTAGCGCCTTCAATGGTGACGCTGACGGTCGAACCGTTGTTGTAGACATCGTTCGCCGGAGTCTGGAAATCAACGCTACCCTGAGTCTTGCCGGCTTCAACGGTAATGGTCTGGCCGTTGGACAGTGTAATGGTCACCGGTGTTTGAGCAGGATTGCTCAAAGTCACGGTGTAGGTGATCACACCCCCTTCAGTCACGCTTGGCGATGCGGTCAGAGTGGCAGTCGTGGTATCCACCGAGTCACTGATTACCGTCTCAGCCGGTGCAGGATTAGGCGTCAGTTGCTCGAAGTTGCCACCGGTGGCACCAGTAATCGTGACGCTGACAGTCGAGCCGTTGTTGTAGACGTCGTTCGCCGGGGTCTGGAAGTCGATGCTGCCCTGGGTCTTGCCTGCCTCGATGGTGATGACCTGCCCATTGGACAGGGTCACGGTTACCGGCGTCTGGGCAGGGTTGCTCAGGGTCACGGTGTAGGTGATGACGCCACCTTCAGTAACGCTTGGCGAAGCAGTCAGTGTCGCAGTGGTCGTATCGATGGTATCGGTCACTTGGGTAACCGCCGGCGTTTGCGGCAATGTCACCGTCAAACCGCCGCCACCGGTAGCACCGGTGACGGTCGCCGAGATCTGCCCGCCGTCGATATACGGTGTATCGTTCGCCGGGACCACGACATTGACACTACCGCTGGTCTGCCCGGCCGGAATGACGATCACGGCGCCATTGGACAGGGTAATGACCAGGTTGGTAGTCGGTGCCTGTCCAACCGTGGCGGTATAAACAATTACGCCACCCGCTTCGCTGATGGAAGGAGTGGCGCCAAGGATCAGGTCGGTAGCAACGTTGGTGTCCGTCGTCGGCGTGGTCACCAGGTTGTTGTTGGGGTCACCCAGCAGGCCGACTTCTTCACTGTCCAGCGTGGCTGCAAAGCCCAGCCCTTCAGTGGGGAATCCAACTGTGGGGTCAACCCGGCCCGCCGTTTCTTCGAGCATCACGAAGCTGTGACCACCACCCAGCGCGCCACCACCGCCTGCGGCCGATGGACCGGCTGCGGTAGCTTCAAGCTCGGTAGTCGGGTCGACACCTGCAGCGATCGCCTGCTGCAACTCTTCCACCGACGGCGCGGCCTGTGCGGTCGCCTGGCTCAGGTCGGTGCTGCTGTCAGGCGTATCGGCGCTCCACTGGCTGTCACGGCCCAGGTCAAGCAGACGGCCATCGGCCAGTTCCAGAGTCACCGCACCGCCTGGACCAGTGAGCACTTCCTCACCTGCCAACAGGCGGTCCCCCTCGATGAGCACACGACGAATGCCCTCTGGGGATACCGCAATAACCTGGCCGACAATGCTTTTGACGATGGCTACAACGCTGCTCATTGGACTCTCCGTGTGACCCGATGGGTACTTCCCTGCCAGAGCGGCACTGCAAGCCACTTCAGGCGGAACTTATGTCGATGTTCTCTTGACGCTTTATTGCGTCAATATTCCGTCTATAACTTTTTGAAACCGCAATACTGCCAAAGTATTGACCTTATACAGGCCATCCTAAACAATCGGCAATGTAATGTCACATTGATATTTGTACCTTAGCCAACCGTTTGCCGAGGACAAATGTCGTACATCATCGAAAATGCGCTGGCCATTAAGTTCAGCAGCCTTTTCCACATACGGGCAGATGCCGTTACACACGTTAAAAGCACCGTCCATCGGCTACCGTCAAGGTCGTTGGCGTCAACATTCTGGTCACTCCCGTTGCCCCAGGCCCGTGCGCGTTTACAAGCACAAACCTTGCCTGAAGTCGGCCGGAAAAGGGTTTGAAACCCAGGCAGAATCAGGGCTGCACTCATGCCCTCGCCAACCAAAGCCTGCTACTGACCGAGGCCACCAACAACGATTTACCGCAGATCAAACAGATAGCGAACCCGCACGCGAATACTGGCATGGGAATGATGGCAAACCATCGGTGATTACAGAACCACGGTTCAACGTGCAAACGCACTTCGTGCGATGAATTTTAATGATCTGTCCGCTTTAAAACGTCAACAAATCAGCGCCTGTTTACTGACAAGCCCGCGAGCCGATCATTCACCCACACGGCGTTGTCTTGATGGCAGGCTATGCTGCACATGAACCGGATCCCGAACAGGATCAGAAATGAAACAGTCACCGCATGGCAGCGTCTATGCAGTAGCAATAACGACGTAGAATTGTTTACTCAGTATCGATTCAAGGCGACCATTGGCCAGCTGCCTCGCAGCACCATTGAACGTCAGGGTGAGCCGACAGACCTGAACGGCGGCACACCCACCCCACCCACCACAAGGATGAAGAGAGCGCCGCGTGGAATCTGAAGTCAGTCGAGTCCAACTCAGCCACGATCCACGCAGTCAGCATGACGATCCCTTGCTGGATAGTCTGCTGAGCCTGTGTGTCCTGCACCAGAAACCCGCCAGCCGGGTCATGCTGACCACGGGCCTGCCGCTGCCCGCCCAGCGCCTGAGCCCCGAGCTGCTGCCCCGCGCCGCCGCCCGGGCGGGCCTGCAAGGGCGCCTGCTGCAACGCAAGCTGGAGCAGATACCGAGCATCGCGATGCCGGCCATGTTGCTGCTCAAGGAAGGCCGCAGCGCCGTCCTGCTGGGCTGGGAAAATGAAGATACCGCACGCCTGCTGCTCAGCGAGAGCGACGGCGGTGAGGTGCATGTCAGCCGCGAAGCCCTGCAAAGCGACTACAGCGGCCGGGTGTTCTTTGCCCAGCCGCAACACAAGTTCGACGTCAATCACGGCAACCTGATCCCACGCGCGAAGTCGTGGTTCCGCGACACGTTGCTGCGCAGCAAGTGGCTTTATATCGATGCCATCGCCGCCAGCCTGGTGATCAACCTGATCGCCTTGGCCGCGCCGTTGTTCGTGATGAACGTGTATGACCGCGTGGTACCTAACCAGGCTACGTCGACACTTTGGGTGCTGGCCGTCGGCATCGCCGGCGCCTACATCTTCGACCTGATCCTCAAAGGCCTGCGCGGCCTGTGCCTGGACCTTGCCGGCAAGAAAACCGACCTGATCATTTCAGCAACGCTGTTTGAACGCATCGTCGGCATGTCGATGAAGTACCGGCCGGCACGGGTGGGCAGCTTTGCCCAGAACATTCACGAGTTCCAGGGGCTGCGCGACTTCCTCGCGTCGCTGACGCTTACCAGCCTGATCGACCTGCCTTTCACCATCCTGATCCTGGTTGTCATCGCCATCATTGGCGGGCACCTTGTATGGATCCCGGTCATCGCCTTCCCACTGGCCCTGGGCATCGGTTACGCCCTGCAGCGGCCGCTGATGGCGACCATGGAGCGGACGATGGCCCTGGCCTCGGAGCGCCAGTCCAGCCTGATCGAGACCCTGGCCGGCCTGGACGCGGTGAAGGTCAACAACGCCGAAAGCGAACGCCAGTACATGTGGGAGCAGACCCTCGGTACGCTCAGCCGCCTGGAGCTGAGGGTGAAGGTGCTGTCTAGCCTGGCGATGAACATCACCCTGCTGATCCAGCAACTGGCGGGCGTGGCGATGATCTGCGTCGGCGTGTACCTGATCATCGATGGCAACCTGAGCATGGGTGGCCTGGTGGCCTGCTACATGCTCAGCGGCCGCGCGCTTGGCCCACTGGGCCAGCTGAACGGCCTGCTCGCCCGCTACCAGCAGGCCAAGGTGACCATGGTTTCCACCGACCACATGATGGAGCTGCCGCAAGAGCGCAACTTCGAAGAGCGCCCGCTGAGCCGCAAGGTGCTGCAGGGTAGCGTCGAGTTCCGCGGGGTCGACTTCACCTACCCCAACCAGCAAAACCAAGCCCTGAAGAACATCAACCTGACCATCCGCCCCGGCGAGAAGGTCGGCATCATTGGCCGCAGCGGCTCGGGCAAGAGCTCGCTGGCCAAGCTCATCGTTGGCCTGTACGAGGCCAATGGCGGCTCGCTGCTGGTCGATGGTGTGGACATTCGCCAGATCGACGTCAGCGAACTGCGCCACAACATCGGCTATGTACCGCAGGACATCCAGCTGCTGGCTGGCACGCTGCGCGACAACCTGGTCAGCGGTGCCCGCTACATCGAGGACGAACTGATCCTGCAAGCTGCCGAGCTGGCAGGCGTGCATGAATTCGCCCGCCTGCACCCGGACGGCTACGAGCTGCAAGTGGGGGAGCGTGGGCAGAACCTGTCCGGCGGCCAGCGGCAGAACGTTGCCCTGGGGCGTGCGCTGCTGCTCAACCCGCAGCTCCTGCTGCTGGACGAGCCGACCAGCGCCATGGACAACACGGGCGAAGAACGCCTCAAACAGCGCCTGCAAGCCGTGGTGGAGGGCAAGACGGTGCTGTTGGTCACGCACCGTGCCTCGCTGCTGTCGCTGGTGGACCGACTGATCGTGATCGATCGCGGACAGATAGTCGCCGACGGCCCGAAAGCCGCGGTCATGGATGCGCTGAAGAAGGGGCAGATCAGTGTTGCATAAGCTGGATATGGGGCAATTCAAGGATGGCCTGCGGCGCTATTTCAAGGGCTCCGACTCACTGGGCGGCCAGCCGCTGCCAGAGGTGAACAAAGCCCTGATCGAGGATGCGCCAAGGGTGGTACGGCTGACCATCTGGGGCGTCATTCTGTTCTTCGTGTTCATGATCGTATGGGCCAGCGTTGCGCCCATCGATGAGGTCACGCGGGGCGAAGGCAAGGCTATCCCGTCTTCCAAGGTGCAGAAGATCCAGAACCTGGAAGGCGGCATCGTCGCCGAGATTTTCGCCAAGGAAGGGCAGATCGTAGAAGTGGGCCAGCCACTGCTGCGCCTGGACGAAACCCGTTTCGCGTCCAACGTCGGTGAAACCGAGGCAGATCGCCTGGCCATGGCCCTGCGGGTCGAACGGCTGAGTGCGGAAGTTCAGGACAGCCCGCTCAAGATCGACGAAGCACTGCGCAAAGCCGCACCCAGCCAGGCAGCCAGTGAAGAGTCGCTGTACCAGAGCCGGCGCCAGCAACTGCAGGACGAAATTGGCGGCCTGCAGCAGCAGCTGGTCCAGCGCCAGCAGGAACTGCGTGAATACAGCTCCAAACGTGCCCAGTACGCCAACAGCCTTGAGCTGCTGCGCAAGGAAATCGGCATGTCCGAACCGCTGGTGGCCACCGGTGCGATTTCCCAGGTAGAAGTGCTGCGCCTGCGCCGTGCCGAAGTTGAAAACCGCGGCCAGCTTGACTCCACCGCACTGGCCATCCCGCGTGCCGAGGCCGCCATCCGCGAGGTGCAGAGCAAGATCGAAGAAACCCGTGGCAAGTTCCGCAGCGAAGCATTGACCCAGCTGAACGAGGCACGCACCGAGCTGAACAAGGCGACCGCCACCAGCAAGGCACTGGACGACCGGGTACACCGCACCATGGTCACTTCACCGGTGCGCGGTATCGTCAAGCAGCTGCTGGTGAACACCATTGG
This sequence comes from Pseudomonas sp. LLC-1, assembly GCF_002992185.1. NCBI lineage: Bacteria > Pseudomonadati > Pseudomonadota > Gammaproteobacteria > Pseudomonadales > Pseudomonadaceae > Pseudomonas > Pseudomonas sp. LLC-1. Next base: position 5,934 of record NZ_LUVY01000031.1, read on the forward strand.
CGGGGTCATCCAGCCAGGCAGCGATATCATCGAGATCGTGCCACTGGACGACACGCTGGTCATCGAAGCGAAAATCCTTCCCAAGGACATCGCCTTCCTGCACCCAGGCCAGGAAGCGACGGTGAAGTTCACCGCCTATGACTACACCATCTACGGTGGGCTCAAGGCCAAGCTGGAACAGATCGGTGCGGACACCATCACCGATGAAGACAAGAAGACCACGTATTACCTGATCAAGCTGCGTACCGATCGCAGCCACCTGGGGACTGACGAGAAACCGCTGCTGATCATTCCGGGGATGGTGGCCACGGTGGATATCATGACCGGCAAGAAGACCATCATGAGCTACCTGCTCAAGCCGATCATGAAAGCGCGTTCGGAAGCATTGCGCGAGCGGTGATGATCCTGGCCACTGCTTGATAGTGGCCCTTCTGGCCCTATCGCCGGCAAGCCAGCTCCCACAGGTACTGCACTAGCCTTGAGGTCGCCGCAGTACTTGTGGGAGCTGGCTTGCCGGCGATGAGGCCAGGACAGCCAACACACAATAATTCAGCGCCAGGGCGCAGGTTCGCCAACCAGCTGCCCCTGAATCCCGCCTACACCCATCTCCTTCAACACCAGCCGCTCCCCTTCCGTCTCGACCCGCTCGGCAATCAACGGCAGATCGATGCTGTGTGCCGCGCGCTGGATCGCTTCGATGAACAGGCGTTTGTGCTGCTCTTGGTCGATGTTGCGGATATAGCTGCCATCAATTTTCAGATACGCCAGGCCCAGGTGCGCCAGGTTGCCGATCATGCTGAAGCGGCCGCCGAAGCGCTGCAGTGCCAGACCAAAGCCAAGCGCGTGCAGGCGCCGGGTCAGGTGTTCCAGGGCAGCCTGCTCAGGCAACTGCTCCTCACCAATTTCAAACACCAGCCGAGGCCCCATGGCCGTGTTCTGGCCCAGCAGCTCGAAGACGCGCTGCAGGGCCTTAGGGTCGGCCAGCGTGGCGGCCGACAGGTTCAGCGCCAGCACCTGGTCATGCCCACGCAAGTGCGCCAGCACTTTCTCCAGCACCAGCACATCCAGCCGTGGCATCCAGCCAAAGCGTTCCAGCCAGGGCAGGAAGCGGCCCGCGGGCAAAGCCTCGCCCTGGCCATCCTTCAAGCGCGAAATCACTTTGTGGTGCAGCACCCGTTGTGCCGTGCCGGAGTCCACCACAGGCTGGAAGAACAGTTCGAAATGCCCGTTGATAAAGGCTTGGTCAAGCCGCTCATGCCAGTCGTGCTGGCTGTCCGCCGCAACGGCAGCCACGCCTTGTTCAAGGCACACCCAGCCTGGCGTCGGCTGGTTTTCGGCACGGGCCAGGGCTTCGTCGGCAAGCTTGAGCAACGCCTGTGGTGCATCACCGGGGCTGAACGGCGCAAGGCCGATGCAGGCAACCGGGTCGATATCACTGGCGCCGGTCTCGTGCAGGCTCTGCAGCGTCGCTTCCAGCGCCTGGGCAAGGTGTACCGCTTCCTCATGCACCATGCCCGGCGCCAGCACGGCAAACTCGCCGCCACGGCTGCGGGAAATCAGGTCGTTGGTTTCCGGGAAACTGGCACAGGTACGGCGCAACTGCTCACCCACAGCTTGCAGCAACTGGTCGGTGCGCTGGCCACCCAGGCGGGCGTTCAAACCCGCCAGGTCTTGAACGCGCAGCAACAGCAGGTAACCCGCGCGCGCTTCTTCCAGGTTGCTCACCCGGGTGTTCAACTGCATCTCGAAATAGCGGCGGTTGGACAAGCCAGTCAAGCTGTCCTGGTACGACTCGGCACGCAGCCGCTCGCTGCGCTCGGCCTGCTCGGTGAACAAGGCCTTGAGCTTCTCGACCATCTGGTTCATTGCCTGCACCACGCGGCGCAACTCCGGTGTACGCGGCAACTCGGGCAGGCTTAGGAATTCGCGACGGGCAATGGCGTGGGATTGCTCGACCATGTAGTCCAGCGGCCGCAACTGGCGGCGCAGCAGCAAGGCGCCGAGCACGGCACTGGCGGCACCGCACAGCAGCAGCCAGCCCAGGCTGCCCAGGGCGCTTTGCCAGAGCTTGGCAATGGCGAACATCGGGTGGCTGATCACTTCAACGCGCGCGGCCTGCTGCCAGCCACGGCTGACGATGGCGTCCCCGCCGGCTGCCTCCAGGCCGATCAGGTGCACGAACCAGCGCGGTACACCGCCAGGGTCCGGCTCGGCGTGGCGCTCCACCAGCACGGCATTGGAACCCAGGTCGACGACCTTGATGCTGGAGTAGTAACCACTGTCGAAGATCGAACTGACCATCAGCTCGACCATCGCCGGGTCGTCGATATTAGGCGTCAGTGACAGCGCCAGTGCGGTCGCGGCATCCTGGGCATGCGAGCGCAGCTGGTTGACGTACTGGCTGCGCGAGCTTTCCAGGCTGACCATGAAACTGCCACTGAAGGCGACCACCAGGAACAGGCAAATGGCCAACAGCAATTGTTTGAACAGTGACATCTGTGCTCCTTCAGTAAACAGGCTCGGCCGGGAACCCTTCGGCCTGCATTTTTTTCAGCAAATCCTGCCAGCGTGACAGCCGCTTGGTATCGCCGACCTTCTTGTTGCCCGCGGCCCCCGTCAGCCACAACCCCTCGCCATTGAAGGCGTATACCGGCAACAGGTCGGTACGCTGGCTGGCCGGCTTGATGGCGTCCATCAGGCTATCGAGCACCAAAGGCTGGGCCTGTGGGCTTGAATAATAGGTCAGCACCATATGTGCCCGGTTCTGCCGCAACGCCTTTACGTAGGTGATGCGCAGTTTTTCGCTGGGGATGCCCATGCGCCGCAGGCTGAAATATTTGGCGATGGCGTAGTCTTCGCAGTCCCCGGCGCCCTTGATCAAGGCCTGCACCGGTGTGGCCCAGTAATCGACCTCATGCCAGAGGTCGATGTCTTCGACATAGCGCAATTGCTGGTTGAAGAAGCGGTTGACCACTTGCAACCGCTCAAGCTCGCTCCCCTGCTTCTGGGTAGCCATCAGGTTCTGCCAGGCATCGATGCGCCCCTTCCCGGCCCCCAAGGGGCCATACAGGGCCTGTGACTTGCGGCTGATCTGGGAAAAATCCCAATCCGCGTGCAAGCCGCCCAGCAGCAGACTGCCCAGCAGCGCGGCAAAGCCGACACATCGCACAACGGTTTTGAGCACCCAGGATATCGCCACTGCGAAGCCCTGTTCAGACCAGTCGAAAGCAGCGATGGTGGGCCCTGCCACAACAAAAGACAATGGCACGCTGCAATCATGCACCCGCTTGTCAGCCCGCCTACACTTTCTGTTTATAACCTTCTATAGGCCGCTTCCTTTGGCAGGCGACTTCATCCACCATAGCCGCGCTTTTGGGGCGCCCGTTCCATTACAGGTGCAGGTTTGACAATTCCCATGGGCTGTAACTAGTGTCATTGGATCCAACTTTAGTCATCGTTGAGGCAGACGTCGCGTGGCCGAGAAAATCAAATTGAGCAATGTGCTGGCCAGCGAGCAGCTGTTGCCGCACCAGGCCCGTGGCGTGATCGAAGAACGCCTGCGTAGTGCCATTCTCGATGGCCGCTTGCCGCCAGGTACTGCCGTGCGCCAGCAAGAACTCGCCACCTTGTTCGGCGTCAGCCGCATGCCCGTGCGCGAGGCCCTGCGCCAGCTGGAAGCACAATCGCTGCTGAAAGTGGAAATGCACAAAGGTGCGGTGGTTGCGCCGTTGATCGGCGAAGATGCGGTGGACACCTATGCCCTTCGTGTACTGCTTGAGAGCGAGGCATTGCGCCAGTCCATCCCGCTGCTGGATGCCAGCGACATCGCCAGCGCCCGTGGGTATATCCAACTGTTGGAAAACGAAACCCGCCATGCCGAAATCGGCCGCCTGAACCGCCTGTTCCACATGTCGCTGTACAGCAAGGCGCCAAATAAAAAACTGCTGCGCCTGATCGAGAACGAACTGAACGAAGAAGAACGCTTCCTGCGTTTTCATCTTTCGTCCATGGGCTTGGGCAAGCTCACCCAGGATGATCACAACGCACTGGTGGATGCGGCCAGTGACAAGCTGGTGGATGAGGCGGTAGCAGTGCTGGAACAGCACCTCAATAATGGCGCACGGGTAATCCGTAATTACCTGGATACGCAGTTAGGGCGTTAATCCGTCGCCGGCTTCAGGGGCGACGCGAGCTGATGGGTTGCAAATTGATTCGGCCCCGCCAACAATGAGACTAATTATCATTCATGTCCATTGATGCCGGCGCCCTCCTCCATGCCCAGCAACGACTGCGTGCAAACGCTCTACAGTGACCACCACGGCTGGTTGCACACCTGGTTGCGCGGCAAGCTCGGCAACGCCGCCGATGCCGCAGACCTGGCCCAGGACACCTTCGTACGCCTGCTGCAGCGCCGTGAGCAGTTGCAGCTGAATGCTCCCAGAGCCTTCTTGCGCACGGTAGCGCGTGGGCTGGTAATCGATCACTGGCGCCGCGAGGAGCTGCACAGGGCCTACCTGGAGGCGCTGGCCCATGTACCGGAAGCGCAGGTCCCCTCTGCAGAAACCCGCGAGCTGCTGCTGGAGTTGCTCGAGCGCATTGCACGCATGCTCGACGGCCTCAAACCCAAGGTACGACGCGCCTTCCTGCTGGCCCAATGCGAGGGGCTGAAGCACCAGGCCATCGCCGAACAGATGGGAATCTCCGTCCGCACGGTAGAACGCTACATAGCCGATGCGCTCTACCACTGCTACGTGCTGCGCTACGAAGACGAGTGCTGAAGCGATGGCCGCCGCACGCCCTGATGCAAAAGTGGTCAAGCAGGCCATCCAGTGGATGCTGCGGCTTCGTGAAAGCGGGCATGACCCGGCTCTACAATCAGAATGCGCACAATGGCGCAATGCTCGGCTCGAACACGAGCAAGCCTGGCAACGGCTTGCACACCTGTATCAAGACCTCGACTTGCGTGCCATACCCGGTGCCGGGCTGGCGTTGCAAACCCTGGAAACCAGCCAGCAACGCCTGCACAGGCGGCAGGCGCTGAAGCTGCTTGGCGGCATTGTCATGGCGGGGTCGGCAACATGGCTGGCCAAAGACATCGATGCCGTCAGTGCATGGGCCTCGGACTATGCCACCGGCACGGGCGAGCGACGCGCTTTCACGCTGCCCGATGGCTCACTGATGCAACTCAATACCCACAGTGCAGTGGACCTGGCCTTCAGTGACCTACAGCGTCTGGTCCGCCTGAAGCACGGGGAGCTGATGATCACCTGCGGCCCTCGGCATTCCTTGCTGGTACAAACACGTGACGCGCTGCTGGAAGGCTTCGAAGGGCGCTTTGTGGCCTACCAGGACAGCGACTGTACGCGCGTCAGCGTCAGCCACGGCAAAGTCGCGATTCATCGACCTGGCAATGGCCAGCTGCTGTGGATCGAAAGCGGCCAGAACTGGCGCCTGGATGCTCAAGGCGCGCACCGGCTCGCACACATGGACATGGATGCGATGGCTTGGGCCGAAGGGCTGATCGTGACCCAGGACATGCGCTTGGCCGACTTCCTCGCGCAGGTCAGCCGTTATCGTCATGGTTATCTGGGCTGCAGCGAAGAGGTTGCCGATCTGCGCCTGTCGGGCGTGTTCCGTCTCGAAGACCCGGAGCAACTGCTGCAGTTGCTGCCGCAGACGCTGCCCGTAAAGCTTCGTCAACGTACACGCTGGTGGGTACGTGTAGAGCGCCTGGCCTGATAAGGCCTTATCGATTTCTGGCGGGTTTTGAATCCCGGTCCGGCTAGGACAGTAAGCGACCCCTTCTGCCCTCAACCCTTCAACGGACCCTTCATGTCTATCAACCCGGTGTTAATGCACACGCTCCAACCAAATGATCTTCGACCTGCCCTGCAATCGGTACGCTTACGCCAAGCCATCCGGGCTGCCCTGTTTGGGACCGCCTTGGGCCTGGCAACCGCTTCGCAGCTTTCCGTAGCAGCTGAAACGGCCCAAGTGAGTCATCACTACGCAATCCCGGCCGGCCAGCTTGTCGACGTGCTCAATCAGTTCGCTCGCCAGGCCGGCATTACCCTGTCGAGTACACCTCAGCTTACCGATGGCCTGCAGTCCAGGGGCCTACAGGGGCAGTACGCTAACGATCAGGCGCTGCGCCAATTGCTCAATGGCAGCGGCCTGGAGGCCGTCAGCCAGGACGGACGTAGCTATGTGCTGCAGGCACGGCGCCAGGACGCCGCACTGTCATTGCCCGACACTGATATCCGTAGTTTCACCCTCGGCAATGCACTGGGCAGCATGGAGGGCTACAACGCCACCCATAGCCAGGTGGCGACCAAGACCAGCATGCCGTTGGTCGAGACCTCGCAATCGGTGTCGGTGGTTACCCGCCAACAGATGGATGATCAAGGCTCGCAGACCGTTGCCCAGGCCATGCGTTACACGCCAGGGGTACTGACTAACCCTTACGGTGCGACCCACCGTTACGACTACGTGGCCATGCGCGGCTTCAACGACGGCTCTGTGGATAACATTTATGTCGATGGGCTCAAGTCCATGGGCGACAACGGCACCTACAGCACCATGCAGGTGGACCCGTACTTCCTTGAGCGCATCGACATTCTCAAGGGGCCATCTTCGGTACTGTACGGGCGAAGCTCACCGGGTGGCCTGGTAGCCCTGACCACCAAGAAGCCACTGTTTACTCCCTACCATCAGGTTCAGGCCACGGTTGGTACCCAGGGCCAGCGGGGGACGGGTTTTGATTTCAGCGGCCCTGTGGACGATGACAAGCGTATCGCTTATCGACTGACAGGCCTGGCGGATGCTTCCGACACACAGTTCGACCACAGCAAGGAAGAACGCTACGCCATTGCACCGGCGATCAGCATCGACTTCACCGAAGACACGTCGCTCACACTGCAAGCGTATCTGCAGCACGACCCTAACGGTGGCTACCACGGCGGCAACCCTGCAGACGGCATGCTGCACAAGCGCAACGGCTTGCGCCTGTCAGACCATTTCTTCGAGGGTGAGCCGGGCATCGACAACTACGAGCGCACACAGCAGTCCTTCAGCTACCAGTTCGAGCACCGTTTCAACGATGTGTTCACCGCACGGCAGAACTTCCGCTACCAGGATTCCGACGTATCCATGGACCAGGTGTATTCGGCCGGTTGGGCGGACGCCGACAGCAACATTCTCAACCGTGCCTATACCGGCGGCGACGAGCGCCTGCATTCGTACATCATCGACAACATGCTGCAGGCCGAATTCTTCACGGGTGCTGCCAAACACACCCTGCTGCTGGGCACCGACTACCAGCGGCGCAAGGCTGACGTCACTTGGCGTTATGGCACCGTCGACCCGTTGGATGCCGGGAACCCGCAGTATGGCAATGGCAACCTTCAGGTACTAGGTGAGAACCGCTACCTGCGGCGTTTGCAGCAAACTGGCGTGTACCTGCAGGACTTGGTAGAGCTGGACCAGTGGCGCTTTTCTTTGGGGCTGCGCCAGGACTGGGTGAAGGTGTCTGAAGAGAATCGCGACAGCGATACCAAGGTCAGCGATCAGCGCTCCAAAATGACTACCCGGGCCGGGGTGCTCTACCTGTTCGAGAACGGCATTGCACCCTATGTCAGCTACTCGGAGTCGTTCAACCCCAACACCGTGTCCGACCAGGAAGGCCGTCCGCTGGCACCGACGGAGGGCACGCAATGGGAGGCTGGCATCAAGTACCAGCCACCAGGCAGCGACAACTTGTTTACCGCATCGGTATTCCGTATCGAGCAAGAGAACCTGGCGTCCAAGCAGCCTGACGAAGACTTCTATCGCCCTGTAGGTAAAGTACGTTCCCAGGGGCTGGAGCTGGAGGCGCATGTGCAACTGACCGACAGCTTGAAGCTGTTGGGTGGCTATACCTTTACCGACATCGAGTACGCCAAGGCGATGCCGAGCCTGGTGTCGGGCAACCTGGACAACAAAGGCAATTCACCAACCCAGGCGCCGAAGCAGATGTTCTCGCTGTGGGCCGACTACAACATCCACCAGGGGCCCCTGGATGGCCTGCGATTGGGCGGTGGCATGCGGTATGTGGGGTACAGCTGGGTGGATGCGGAAAACAGCATGAAGGTGCCTTCCTACACCTTGTTCGACGCCTCGATCGGCTATGACCTGGGCAAGGTCGGGCTCAAGGGTGTGGATGTGCGCCTTAACGCCAACAACCTTACCAACGAAAGCTACATCACTTCCTGTGCCAGCCTGAACTACTGCTACATGGGTGAAGAGCGCAACGTCAGCGCCACGGTCAGCTATCAGTTCTAACGGTTATTGGTACCCGGAAAAGACAAAGCCCCTGTCTGCAGCGCAGACAGGGGCTTTGGGTTTGAATCTTGACGATGACCTACTCTCACATGGGGAAACCCCACACTACCATCGGCGATGCATCGTTTCACTGCTGAGTTCGGGATGGGATCAGGTGGTTCCAATGCTCTATGGTCGTCAAGAAATTCTGTGTGCTGGCCCGTCAATCGGACGTGCCTGCGAATCTCTGTAGTTCCTACTT
>NZ_LUVY01000032.1:0-5376 GCF_002992185.1 Pseudomonas sp. LLC-1
TCGAATCAAGCAATTCGTGTGGGTGCTTGTGAGTACGGACTGATAGTCAAAAAGATTATCAGCATCACAAGTGGCCATGCGAGAAATCACATAGTCATTTGAGATTGCTGAGCCAAGTTTAGGGTTTCTTAAAAACCCAAGCAGTATTGAACTGAAGAGTTTGATCATGGCTCAGATTGAACGCTGGCGGCAGGCCTAACACATGCAAGTCGAGCGGATGACGGGAGCTTGCTCCTTGATTCAGCGGCGGACGGGTGAGTAATGCCTAGGAATCTGCCTGGTAGTGGGGGACAACGTTTCGAAAGGAACGCTAATACCGCATACGTCCTACGGGAGAAAGCAGGGGACCTTCGGGCCTTGCGCTATCAGATGAGCCTAGGTCGGATTAGCTAGTTGGTGGGGTAATGGCTCACCAAGGCGACGATCCGTAACTGGTCTGAGAGGATGATCAGTCACACTGGAACTGAGACACGGTCCAGACTCCTACGGGAGGCAGCAGTGGGGAATATTGGACAATGGGCGAAAGCCTGATCCAGCCATGCCGCGTGTGTGAAGAAGGTCTTCGGATTGTAAAGCACTTTAAGTTGGGAGGAAGGGCAGTAAGCTAATACCTTGCTGTTTTGACGTTACCGACAGAATAAGCACCGGCTAACTCTGTGCCAGCAGCCGCGGTAATACAGAGGGTGCAAGCGTTAATCGGAATTACTGGGCGTAAAGCGCGCGTAGGTGGTTTGTTAAGTTGGATGTGAAAGCCCCGGGCTCAACCTGGGAACTGCATCCAAAACTGGCAAGCTAGAGTACGGTAGAGGGTGGTGGAATTTCCTGTGTAGCGGTGAAATGCGTAGATATAGGAAGGAACACCAGTGGCGAAGGCGACCACCTGGACTGATACTGACACTGAGGTGCGAAAGCGTGGGGAGCAAACAGGATTAGATACCCTGGTAGTCCACGCCGTAAACGATGTCAACTAGCCGTTGGAATCCTTGAGATTTTAGTGGCGCAGCTAACGCATTAAGTTGACCGCCTGGGGAGTACGGCCGCAAGGTTAAAACTCAAATGAATTGACGGGGGCCCGCACAAGCGGTGGAGCATGTGGTTTAATTCGAAGCAACGCGAAGAACCTTACCAGGCCTTGACATGCAGAGAACTTTCCAGAGATGGATTGGTGCCTTCGGGAACTCTGACACAGGTGCTGCATGGCTGTCGTCAGCTCGTGTCGTGAGATGTTGGGTTAAGTCCCGTAACGAGCGCAACCCTTGTCCTTAGTTACCAGCACGTAATGGTGGGCACTCTAAGGAGACTGCCGGTGACAAACCGGAGGAAGGTGGGGATGACGTCAAGTCATCATGGCCCTTACGGCCTGGGCTACACACGTGCTACAATGGTCGGTACAGAGGGTTGCCAAGCCGCGAGGTGGAGCTAATCTCACAAAACCGATCGTAGTCCGGATCGCAGTCTGCAACTCGACTGCGTGAAGTCGGAATCGCTAGTAATCGCGAATCAGAATGTCGCGGTGAATACGTTCCCGGGCCTTGTACACACCGCCCGTCACACCATGGGAGTGGGTTGCACCAGAAGTAGCTAGTCTAACCTTCGGGAGGACGGTTACCACGGTGTGATTCATGACTGGGGTGAAGTCGTAACAAGGTAGCCGTAGGGGAACCTGCGGCTGGATCACCTCCTTAATCGACGACATCAGCCTGCTGATGAGCTCCCACACGAATTGCTTGATTCATTGTAAAAGACGATGCTGTAACGCAACCCTGTTATAGGTCTGTAGCTCAGTTGGTTAGAGCGCACCCCTGATAAGGGTGAGGTCGGCAGTTCAAATCTGCCCAGACCTACCATTACATGGTAAAGCCGTAGAATACGGGGCCATAGCTCAGCTGGGAGAGCGCCTGCCTTGCACGCAGGAGGTCAGCGGTTCGATCCCGCTTGGCTCCACCACTTACGCAGTAGCTTGTCAGAACTTAGAAATGAACATTCAGTTTGAATGTTGATTTCTGACTTTTGTCAGATCGTTCTTTAAAAATTCGGATATGTGATAGATATAGACTGATGACCAGTTTCACTGCTGGAAATCAGGCTAAGGTAAAATTTGTGAGTTCTGCTCAGCAATGAGCGAAATGCGAATTTTCGGCGAATGTCGTCTTCACAGTATAACCAGATTGCTTGGGGTTATATGGTCAAGTGAAGAAGCGCATACGGTGGATGCCTTGGCAGTCAGAGGCGATGAAAGACGTGGTAGCCTGCGATAAGCTTTGGGGAGTCGGCAAACAGACTGTGATCCAGAGATCTCTGAATGGGGGAACCCACTCAGCATAAGCTGAGTATCTTGTACTGAATACATAGGTGCAAGAGGCGAACCAGGGGAACTGAAACATCTAAGTACCCTGAGGAAAAGAAATCAACCGAGATTCCCTTAGTAGTGGCGAGCGAACGGGGACCAGCCCTTAAGTTGATTTGAGATTAGTGGAACGCTCTGGAAAGTGCGGCCATAGTGGGTGATAGCCCCGTACACGAAAATCTCTTGTCAATGAAATCGAGTAGGACGGAGCACGAGAAACTTTGTCTGAATATGGGGGGACCATCCTCCAAGGCTAAATACTACTGACTGACCGATAGTGAACCAGTACCGTGAGGGAAAGGCGAAAAGAACCCCGGAGAGGGGAGTGAAATAGAACCTGAAACCGTATGCGTACAAGCAGTGGGAGCCTACTTTGTTAGGTGACTGCGTACCTTTTGTATAATGGGTCAGCGACTTATATTCAGTGGCGAGCTTAACCGAATAGGGGAGGCGTAGCGAAAGCGAGTCTTAATAGGGCGTTTAGTCGCTGGGTATAGACCCGAAACCGGGCGATCTATCCATGGGCAGGTTGAAGGTTAGGTAACACTGACTGGAGGACCGAACCGACTACCGTTGAAAAGTTAGCGGATGACCTGTGGATCGGAGTGAAAGGCTAATCAAGCTCGGAGATAGCTGGTTCTCCTCGAAAGCTATTTAGGTAGCGCCTCATGTATCACTGTAGGGGGTAGAGCACTGTTTCGGCTAGGGGGTCATCCCGACTTACCAAACCGATGCAAACTCCGAATACCTACAAGTGCCGAGCATGGGAGACACACGGCGGGTGCTAACGTCCGTCGTGAAAAGGGAAACAACCCAGACCGTCAGCTAAGGTCCCAAAGTCATGGTTAAGTGGGAAACGATGTGGGAAGGCTTAGACAGCTAGGAGGTTGGCTTAGAAGCAGCCACCCTTTAAAGAAAGCGTAATAGCTCACTAGTCGAGTCGGCCTGCGCGGAAGATGTAACGGGGCTCAAACCATGCACCGAAGCTACGGGTATCATCTTATGATGATGCGGTAGAGGAGCGTTCTGTAAGCCTGTGAAGGTGAGTTGAGAAGCTTGCTGGAGGTATCAGAAGTGCGAATGCTGACATGAGTAACGACAATGCGAGTGAAAAACTCGCACGCCGAAAGACCAAGGTTTCCTGCGCAACGTTAATCGACGCAGGGTTAGTCGGTCCCTAAGGCGAGGCTGAAAAGCGTAGTCGATGGAAAACAGGTTAATATTCCTGTACTTCCAGTTATTGCGATGGAGGGACGGAGAAGGTTAGGCCAGCCTGGCGTTGGTTGTCCAGGTTTAAGGTGGTAGGCTGAAATCTTAGGCAAATCCGGGATTTCAAGGCCGAGAGCTGATGACGAGTTGCCTTTAGGCGACGAAGTGGTTGATACCATGCTTCCAAGAAAAGCTCCTAAGCTTCAGATAACTGGGAACCGTACCCCAAACCGACACAGGTGGTTAGGTAGAGAATACCAAGGCGCTTGAGAGAACTCGGGTGAAGGAACTAGGCAAAATGGCACCGTAACTTCGGGAGAAGGTGCGCCGGCGAGGGTGAAGGACTTGCTCCGTAAGCCCATGCCGGTCGAAGATACCAGGCCGCTGCGACTGTTTATTAAAAACACAGCACTCTGCAAACACGAAAGTGGACGTATAGGGTGTGACGCCTGCCCGGTGCCGGAAGGTTAATTGATGGGGTTAGCGCAAGCGAAGCTCTTGATCGAAGCCCCGGTAAACGGCGGCCGTAACTATAACGGTCCTAAGGTAGCGAAATTCCTTGTCGGGTAAGTTCCGACCTGCACGAATGGCGTAACGATGGCGGCGCTGTCTCCACCCGAGACTCAGTGAAATTGAAATCGCTGTGAAGATGCAGTGTATCCGCGGCTAGACGGAAAGACCCCGTGAACCTTTACTATAGCTTTGCACTGGACTTTGAATTTGCTTGTGTAGGATAGGTGGGAGGCTTTGAAGTGGGGACGCCAGTTCTCATGGAGCCATCCTTGAAATACCACCCTGGCAACTTTGAGGTTCTAACTCAGGTCCGTTATCCGGATCGAGGACAGTGTATGGTGGGTAGTTTGACTGGGGCGGTCTCCTCCCAAAGAGTAACGGAGGAGTACGAAGGTGCGCTCAGACCGGTCGGAAATCGGTCGTAGAGTATAAAGGCAAAAGCGCGCTTGACTGCGAGACAAACACGTCGAGCAGGTACGAAAGTAGGTCTTAGTGATCCGGTGGTTCTGTATGGAAGGGCCATCGCTCAACGGATAAAAGGTACTCCGGGGATAACAGGCTGATACCGCCCAAGAGTTCATATCGACGGCGGTGTTTGGCACCTCGATGTCGGCTCATCACATCCTGGGGCTGAAGCCGGTCCCAAGGGTATGGCTGTTCGCCATTTAAAGTGGTACGCGAGCTGGGTTTAGAACGTCGTGAGACAGTTCGGTCCCTATCTGCCGTGGACGTTTGAGATTTGAGAGGGGCTGCTCCTAGTACGAGAGGACCGGAGTGGACGAACCTCTGGTGTTCCGGTTGTCACGCCAGTGGCATTGCCGGGTAGCTATGTTCGGAAGAGATAACCGCTGAAAGCATCTAAGCGGGAAACTTGCCTCAAGATGAGATCTCACTGGGATCTTGAATCCCCTAAAGGGCCGTCGAAGACTACGACGTTGATAGGTTGGGTGTGTAAGCGCTGTGAGGCGTTGAGCTAACCAATACTAATTGCCCGTGAGGCTTGACCATATAACACCCAAGCAATTTGCGCGTGAGCCGAATTGTGGTGGTGAAGACGAAAGACCCGAAAATTCGTAAGACCACAAATTCACATATCCGAATTCGCTAGAGCATCCATCTGGATCTTCTGGCAACAGAATTTCTTGACGACCATAGAGCATTGGAACCACCTGATCCCATCCCGAACTCAGCAGTGAAACGATGCATCGCCGATGGTAGTGTGGGGTTTCCCCATGTGAGAGTAGGTCATCGTCAAGATTCATTTCGCAAAACCCCTATCTGCGCATGCAGGTAGGGGTTTTGTCTTT
>NZ_LUVY01000033.1:0-1195 GCF_002992185.1 Pseudomonas sp. LLC-1
CACCGGCGCCTTGTCCAGGGTCAGTTGTTCGAACTTGCCGACGTCGTCACCGCTGACCGAAGCGATCGATTTCACGATCGAGTCGTTGGTGCCGGTGTAGACGTTATCCGGAGCGGTAACGGTGGTAGTGCCCACAGTGCCATTGGCCGGCACGGTGATGGTGGTCTTGCCGTCGCTCAGCGTGAAGGTCAGCGCCGAGTGGTTGTTGATCGGTAGGCCGTCTTTGTTGGTCAGCGTCACGGTGTAGGTGATCACGCCGCCTTCAGTGACCGACGGGGTAGCAGTCAGCTTCGCGATGACTTCGTCGGTGGTATCGGTCACCTGAACGGAGGCGTTACCGCCCAGTTGCAGGTTCTCGAAGGTACGACCATCGACGTCCACCGCCGACTTGATACCCACGCTGATCTGGCCAGCGTCGTTATAGACGTCATCGCCCTGTGCAGCGTGCTCATACGGCGCACTGGTGTCACCGGCCTTGATGGTGACCTGAGCATCGTTGCTCAGGGTCACGACCAGGTCGTGATCCAGCGGCTGGTTGATGTGCACGGTGAAGGTCGGTTTGACGTTTTCCGCGACCGAGGTCTGGTCAGCGGTAATGGTCACCAGTACCAGATCGCCTTCGTTGCCAGTGCCTGGGGTACCCGAGCCTGGCTCGTCGGTGACGGTGGTGGTGACCGGGGCCTTGTCCAAGGTCAGTTGTTCGAACTTGCCAACATCGTCACCGCTGACCGAGGCGATCGATTTCACGATCGAGTCGTTGGTACCGGTGTAGACGTTGTCCGGCGCAGTCACGGTGGTAGTACCCACGGTGCCGTTGGCCGGCACAGTGATGGTGGTCTTGCCATCGTTCAGCGTGAAGGTCAGCGCCGAGTGGTTGTTGATCGGCAGGCCATCTTTGTTGGTCAGCGTCACGGTGTAGGTGATCACGCCGCCTTCAGTGACCGACGGGGTAGCAGTCAGCTTCGCGATGACTTCGTCGGTGGTATCGGTCACCTGAACCGAAGCGTTGCCGCCCAGTTGCAGGTTCTCGAAGGTACGACCATCGACGTCCACCGCCGACTTGATACCCACGCTGATCTGGCCAGCGTCGTTATAGACGTCATCGCCCTGTGCAGCGTGCTCGTATGGCGCGCTGGTGTCGCCGGCCTTGATGGTGACCTGAGCATCGTTGCTCAGGGTCACGACCAGGTCGTGG
>NZ_LUVY01000034.1:0-3354 GCF_002992185.1 Pseudomonas sp. LLC-1
GCAGTCAGTTTCGCGATGACTTCGTCGGTGGTATCGGTCACCTGAACGGAGGCGTTACCGCCCAGCTGCAGGTTCTCGAAGGTACGACCATCCACGTCCACAGCCGATTTGATGCCCACGCTGATCTGGCCAGCGTCGTTGTAAACGTCATCGCCCTGCGCAGCGTGCTCGTACGGCGCGCTGGTGTCGCCAGCCTTGATGGTCACGGTCGCATCGTTGCTCAGGGTCACGACCAGGTCGTGGTCCAGCGGCTGGTTGATGTGAACGGTGAAGGTCGGTTTGACGTTCTCGGCCACCGAGGTCTGATCGGCGGTGATGGTCACCAGTACCAGATCGCCTTCGTTGCCAGTGCCTGGGGTACCCGAGCCTGGCTCGTCGGTGACGGTGGTGGTGACCGGCGCCTTGTCCAGAGTCAGTTGCTCGAACTTGCCGACGTCGTCGCCGCTGACCGAGGCGATCGATTTCACGATCGAGTCGTTAGTGCCGGTGTAGACGTTGTCCGGCGCGGTGACGGTGGTAGTGCCCACAGTGCCGTTGGCCGGCACGGTGATGGTGGTCTTGCCATCGTTCAGCGTGAAGGTCAGTGCCGAGTGGTTGTTGATCGGCAATCCGTCTTTGTTAGTCAGCGTCACGGTGTAGGTGATCACGCCGCCTTCGGTGACCGACGGGGTAGCAGTCAGCTTGGCGATCACTTCGTCGGTGGTGTCGGTCACCTGCACCGAAGCGTTGCCGCCCAGTTGCAGGTTCTCGAAGGTACGGCCATCGACGTCCACAGCGGACTTGATGCCCACACTGATCTGGCCAGCGTCGTTGTAAACGTCATCGCCTTGCGCCGCGTGCTCGTACGGTGCACTGGTGTCGCCAGCCTTGATGGTCACGGTCGCATCGTTGCTCAGGGTCACGACCAGGTCGTGGTCCAGCGGCTGGTTGATGTGCACGGTGAAGGTCGGTTTGACGTTCTCGGCCACCGAGGTCTGGTCGGCGGTGATGGTCACCAGTACCAGATCGCCTTCGTTGCCAGTGCCCGGGGTGCCCGAACCTGGCTCGTCGGTGACAGTGGTGGTCACCGGCGCCTTGTCCAGAGTCAGTTGCTCGAATTTGCCAACATCGTCACCGCTGACCGAAGCGATCGATTTCACGATCGAGTCGTTGGTACCGGTGTAGACGTTGTCCGGCGCGGTGACGGTGGTAGTGCCCACGGTGCCGTTGGCCGGCACGGTGATGACGGTTTTACCGTCGCTCAGCGTGAAGGTCAGGGCGCCGTGGTTGTTGATCGGCAGACCGTCTTTGTTGGTCAGCGTGATGGTGTAGGTGATCTCGCCGCCTTCGGTCACCGAAGGGGTCGCAGTCAGCTTGGCCACCACTTCGTCAGTGGTGTCAGTGACTTGGACGGTAGCCGCACCGCCCAGCTGCAGGTTCTCGAAGGTCGCACCGGTGACGTCTACTGCCGAATTGATGCCCAGGCTGATTTCACCCGAGTCTTTGTAAACATCGTCACCCTGCGCGTCATGGGTATACGGCGCGCTGGTTTCACCGGCCTTGATGGTGACCTGAGCGTTGTTGCTCAGGGTCACGACCAGGTCGTGGTCCAGCGGCTGGTTGATGTGCACGGTGAACGTCGGTTTGACGTTCTCGGCCACCGAGGTCTGGTCGGCGGTGATGGTGACCTTGACAAGGTCGCCTTCGTTGCCTGGAGTACCTGGCTCGTCAGTAACGGTGGTGCTGACCGGAGTCTTGTCCAGGGTCAGTTGCTCGAACTTGCCGACATCAGCGCCAGCAACGGTTGCGATCGACTGCACAACAGGCGGATTGCTGCCGGTGTAGACGTTGTCCGGCGCAGTGACGGTGACCGAACCGGTAGTGCCATTGGCCGGTACGGTGATGACGGTTTTACCGTCGCTCAGCGTGAAGGTCAGGGCGCCGTGGTTGTTGATCGGCAGACCGTCTTTGTTGGTCAGCGTGATGGTGTAGGTGATTTCGCCGCCTTCGGTGACCGAAGGGGTCGCAGTCAGCTTGGCTACCACTTCACTGATGGTGTCCGAAATTTCAACAGTAGCCGGGCCACCCAAGGCCAGGTTCTCGAAGGTGGCACCCGCAACTGTTGCGCCGGTGACGCCGAGGGTGATGGAACCTGCGTCGTTGTAGACGTCATCACCCTGGACCGAGGTCTTGTACTCGACTTCGGTTTTACCCGCTTCGATGGTCACGGTGTCGCCGTTCGACAGTGTTACGGTCAACGGACGGTCCAGCGCCTGGCTTACTTTCACAGTGAAGGAAGGCTGCTGGTCTTCGGTCACATTGCCATTGCTGACGATGCTAACGGTGACGGTATCGATGCTGTCATTGATGACAGTCGAAGCTGGAGTCGGATTCGGGGTCAACTGCTCGAAGTTGCCGCCAGTGGCGTTCTCGATAGACACACTAACGGTCGAACCGTTGTTGTAGACATCGTTCGCCGGGGTCTGGAAGTCGACACTGCCCTGGGTCTTGCCGGCCTCAACGGTAATGGTCTGGCCGTTGGACAGGGTCACGGTCACTGGCGTCTGAGCCGGGTTGCTCAGGGTCACGGTGTAGGTGATCACGCCGCCTTCAGTGACGCTTGGCGAAGCCGTCAGGGTCGCGGTCGTGTTATCGACCGAATCGTTGATCGCGGTCTGAGCCGGGGTCGGGTTGGGCGTCAGTTGTTCGAAGTTGCCACCAGTGGCGTTTTCGATGGTGACGCTAACGGTCGAACCGTTGTTGTAAACGTCGTTCGCCGGAGTCTGGAAATCAACGCTACCCTGGGTTTTTCCGGCCTCAACGGTAATGGTCTGGCCATTGGACAGGGTCACGGTTACCGGGGTCTGGGCAGGGTTGCTCAGGGTCACGGTATAGGTGATCACGCCGCCTTCGGTGACGCTTGGCGAAGCGGTCAGGGTCGCGGTGGTGTTATCGACCGAGTCGTTGATCGCGGTTTGAGCCGGGGTCGGATTCGGGGTCAACTGCTCGAAGTTGCCACCAGTGGTATTTTCGATGGTGACGCTAACGGTCGAACCGTTGTTGTAGACGTCGTTCGCCGGAGTCTGGAAGTCGACACTGCCCTGGGTCTTGCCGGCCTCAACGGTAATGGTCTGGCCGTTGGACAGGGTCACGGTTACCGGGGTCTGGGCAGGGTTGCTCAGGGTCACGGTGTAAGTGATCACGCCGCCTTCGGTCACCGACGGGCTCGCCGTCAGGGTCGCAGTGGTGTTATCGACCGAGTCGTTGATCGTGGTCTGAGCCGGGGTCGGGTTCGGCGTCAGTTGCTCGAAGTTGCCACCAGTGGCGTTCTCGATGGTGACGCTGACAGTCGAGCCGTTGTTGTAAACGTCGTTC
>NZ_LUVY01000035.1:0-2633 GCF_002992185.1 Pseudomonas sp. LLC-1
AGGGTCTGTTGCGCCAGCTCTGCAGGCAAGGCTTCGCCGCTGCACACCACGCGCTTGAGACTGCTGCAGCGCTCGACCTCGGCGCTGCCCATGAACGCCTGCAGCATCGACGGGACAAAGTGCAGCGTGGTCACCGCGTGCTGCCTGATCACCTCCACCAGGCGCTCCGGATCACGGTGCTCGCCCGGTTGCGCCACGGCCAGGCGTGCGCCGGCCAGCAGCGGCCAGAAAAACTCCCAGACCGAGACATCGAAACTGAACGGGGTTTTCTGCAGCACCGTATCACTGGCATCCAGGCCGTAGGCCTGTTGCATCCAGCACAGGCGGTTGACCAGCGCGCGATGGCTGTTGCCCGCGCCCTTGGGCCGGCCGGTGGAGCCGGAGGTGTAGATCACGTAGGCCAGGTTGCCCGGGCGGGTGTGGTGCACCGGGTCGGCATCGCTGTAGCCCGGCAGCGGTTCGAGCAACAGTGGCTGCACACCCTCAGGTACCGGCAACTGCGCCAGCAGGTGGGCTTGCGTCAGCAGCAGGCCGATGCCGCTGTCCTGCATCATGTAGGCCAGGCGCTCGGCGGGGTATTCCGGGTCCAGCGGCACATAGGCGCCACCGGCCTTGAGGATGCCCAGCAGGCCGATGACCATGTCCACGCTGCGCTCGGCGGCAATGCCCACCAGCACGTCCGGCCCCACGCCCTGTTCGCGCAGCTTGTGCGCCAGCTGGTTGGCGCGCCGGTTCAGCTCACGGTAGCTCAGGGCCTGTTCGGCAAACACCAGCGCCGGCGCGTCCGGGGTGGCGGCGACTTGCGCCTCGATCAGTTGCTGCAGGCACTGCTCCAGCGGGTAGTCGGCGTGGGTGCGGTTCCAGTCGTAGACCACCTGTTGCTGCTGCGCGGCATTCAGCAGCGGCAGCTCGGCGATGCGCTGCTGCGGCTGGGCGACGATGGCGGCCAACAGGCCCTGCCAGTGCCCGGCGAGCTGGGCAATGGTGGCTTCGTCGAACAGCGCGGTTGCGTAGGTCAGGAACGCACCAATGCCGTGTTCATGCTCGACAGTGTTCAATGCAAGGTCGAACTGAGTGGTATTGATTTCCCAGTCAAGCGCCTCCAGGGTCAGGCCTGGCAGGCGCCGCGTCTGGCCCCTGCCCTCGCTGCCGTGGTTGTGCATCACCTGGAACAACGGGCTATGGCTGAGGCTGCGCTCTGGCTGCAGGGCTTCGACCAGTTGCTCGAACGGCAGGTCCTGATGCGCCTGTGCGCCGAGCCCGGCCTGGTGAACTTGCGCGACCAGCGCGTCGAAGGTGGTGCTCAGGTCGAATTCGGCCTTGAGGACCTGGGTGTTGACGAAGAAGCCGATGAGCCCCTCGACTTCGCTGCGATTGCGGTTGGCGATCGGGACGCCGACGCGGATGTCGTTCTGCCCGCTGTAGCGGTGCAACAACGCCTGGAAGCTTGCCAGCAGCAAGGTGAACAGCGTCACGCCCTGACGCTTGGCCAACTGCTTCAGCGAATCTGCCAGCGCATAGTCAATGGCGATGTCAAGGCGTGCACCTGCATGGCTCTGCACTGCACCGCGCGGGCGGTCCAGCGGCAACTCCAGTACCGGCTGTTCGTCCCCCAGATGGGCCGTCCAGTAGCCCAGTTGCTTCTCGCGTTCACCCGCTTCCATGAACTGCCGTTGCCACAGCGCGTAGTCGGCATACTGCACAGGGAGCGGCGGCAATTGCAGCGCCTGCCCGGACTTGCCGGCCTCGTAGAAACGCACCAGCTCGTCGACCATGATCGGTGTCGACCAGCCATCGGAGACGATGTGGTGCAGGGTCAGCACCAGTACATGGTCATCCGCCGCCAGACGCAGCAGCTTGACCCGCAGCAAGGGCCCCTGCTCAAGGTCGAATGGCTGCTGAACTTCCTGCTCGACCCATGCCTTCAATGCCGCGCTGGCATCGGCATCGACGGCCTTGAGTGTATCGATGACCAGCTTGACGGGCGCTTCGGGGTGAATCACCTGCACCGGCTGGTCGTTGTCGAGGTGAAAGGTGGTACGCAGGGTTTCGTGTCGCGCGATCAGGGCATCGAAGCTGGCCTGCAGCGCCTGAAGGTCAAGATCGCCCTTCAGACGCAGGGCGACCGGAATGTTGTATGCGCTGCCCTGGGGGTCCATTTGCCAGAGAAACCATTGCCGCTGCTGGGCGTAGGACAACGCCAGCGCCTCCCCCGGCGCTCTCGCAGGGATCGGCGCGACTCCGTACAAGTTGATTCCCTGACGCTTCAGGAGCATGGCCAGAGCGTGACGCTCTTTGGTGGACAACGATTTGACGGAGTCGAGCAACGCTTGCACTGATGTATCCCCTATGAAATCAGTTCATCAATTTCCTCCGTGGTTAGACGTTTGAGCGCCTCCAGCGATTTAGCCAGTTCTGCCTGAATCGGATCGATTTGCTGATTTTTCTCTTCGAGGCGACGCGAGAAATCCGCCAGCAGGGGATGCTCGAACAGCTCCTTCAAGGTGGCGTCGATGCCAGTCGCCTCGCGAACACGCACGATTACCTGGGTGGCCGACAGCGAATGGCCACCCAGGGCGAAGAAGCCATCGTTCAGGCCAACCCTTTCGAGCTTCAGCACGTCTGCCCAGATC
>NZ_LUVY01000036.1:0-538 GCF_002992185.1 Pseudomonas sp. LLC-1
CCCATTTCGTTGTCGTCTTTGCCTTCCAGGGCCATACGAGCGGAACCGATGATGATCGGAGTGTCGTCGCCTGGGAAGTCGTAGGTGGACAGCAGGTCGCGAACTTCCATCTCGACCAGTTCCAGCAGCTCAGCGTCGTCTACCAGGTCAGCCTTGTTCAGGAAGACCACGATGTACGGAACGCCTACCTGACGGGACAGCAGGATGTGCTCACGGGTTTGCGGCATCGGACCATCGGCGGCCGAGCAAACCAGGATCGCGCCGTCCATCTGGGCAGCACCGGTGATCATGTTCTTCACGTAGTCAGCGTGACCTGGGCAGTCAACGTGAGCGTAGTGACGAATGTTCGAGTTGTACTCGACGTGAGCGGTGTTGATGGTGATACCGCGCGCTTTTTCTTCCGGAGCCGAGTCGATCTTGTCGAACTCAACGACTGCCGAACCGAAAACTTCGGAGCAGACGCGAGTCAGAGCTGCGGTCAGAGTGGTCTTACCGTGGTCAACGTGGCCGATAGTGCCGACGTTAACGTGGGGAAGGG
>NZ_LUVY01000037.1:0-1762 GCF_002992185.1 Pseudomonas sp. LLC-1
TACCGACGTAGACGTTGTCCGGCGCGGTGACGGTGGTAGTGCCCACGGTGCCGTTGGCCGGCACGGTGATGACGGTCTTGCCGTCGCTCAGCGTGAAGGTCAGGGCGCTGTGGTTGTTGATCGGCAGACCATCTTTGTTGGTCAGCGTGATGGTGTAGGTGATCACGCCGCCTTCGGTGACCGAAGGGGTGGCGGTCAGCTTCGCGATCACTTCGTCGGTGGTGTCTTTGACCTTGACCGAAGCATCGCCGCCCAGTTGCAGGTTTTCGAAACCACGACCGTCGATATCCACGGCGGACTTGATGCCCAAAGTGATTTTGCCGCCGTCTTTGTAGACGTCTTCGCCTTGCGCTGCATGGGTGTAGGGTGCGCTGGTCTCACCGGCCTTGATGGTGACTTGGGCGTTGTTGCTCAGGGTCACGACCAAGTCATGATCCAGCACGGTGTTGATCTTGACGGTGAAGGTCGGCTCTTTGTTTTCGTAGACCAACTTCTGATCAGCCACGATAGTGACCTTGACCAGATCGCCCTGGTTACCGGTACCTGGAGTGCCCGAACCTGGCTCGTCGGTAACTTCGGTGCTGACCTTGGTTTCATCCAGCGTCAGCTGTTCGAACTTCCAGGCATCAGCGCCGCTGACGTACTTGAGGCTCTGCTCGATCGCAGCATTCGTGCCGGTATAGACGTTGTCCGGAGCAATAACAGTAGTCGAGCCGGTAGTCCCGTTTGCCGGTACGGTAATGGTGGTCTTGCCATCGCTCAGGGTGAAAGTCAGGGCCGAGTGGTTGTTGATCGGCAGACCATCTTTGTTGGTCAGTGTCACGGTGTAGGTGATCACACCACCTTCACTCACAGACTCTGTTGCAGTCAGTTTTGCTACAACTTCGTTGGTCGTGTCGGTAACTTTGACCGAAGCCTGTTCACCCAGTTGCAGGTTTTCGAAAGTACGCCCGTCAACATCCACCGCCGACTTGATACCAAGGGTGATTTCGCCACTGTCCAGATAGACGTCGTCGCCCTGTGCCGCGTGGACATAAGGTTCGCTCGAAGTCTGACCGGCCTTGATGGTGACCTGGGCATCGTTGCTCAGGGTCACGACCAGGTCATGGTCCAGTGCCGTGTTGATGTGCACGGTGAAGCTCGGCTTGACGTCCTCGGCCACCGAGACCTGATCGGCCGTAATGGTGACCTTGACCACGTCGCCCTGGTTGCCGGTACCTGGCGTACCCGAACCTGGCTCGTCGGTAACTTCGGTGCTGACCTTGGTGTCGTCCAGCGTCAGCTGTTCGAACTTCCAGGCATCAGCGCCGCTGACGTACTTCAGGCTCTGCTCGACCGGGGCGTTCGTGCCGGTATAGACGTTGTCTGGAGCAATGACGGTGGCCGAACCGGTGGTGCCGTTCGCAGGCACGGTGATGGTGGTCTTGCCGTCACTCAGGGTGAAGGTCAGGGCCGAGTGGTTGTTGATCGGCAGGCCGTCCTTGTTGGTCAGGGTCACGGTGTAGGTGATTACGCCACCTTCAGTAACGGACTCGGTTGCGGTCAATGTGGCCACAACTTCGCTGACTGTGTCGGTAACCTGAACCGAAGCATCGCCGCCCAGTTGCAGATTCTCGAAGGCACGGCCGTCGACGTCCACGGCGGACTTGATGCCAAGGGTGATTTCGCCGCTGTCCAAATAAACGTCATCGCCCTGCGCAGCGTGCTCGTACGGCGCGCTGGTGTCGCCGGCCTTGATGGTCACGGTCGCATCATTGCTCAA
>NZ_LUVY01000038.1:0-1091 GCF_002992185.1 Pseudomonas sp. LLC-1
GCTCTAGCGCGGTTTTTATGGCGTCGTCACAACCAGCAATTTGCTGCTCCAAGAAGTCGTAGGCAGCCAATTCCTGAGTCAGCGCATGCAGATGCTCACGCCGCCAATTGCCATGAAGACTCCGAGCGACAGCCTCCTTGCCGGCCTTGATGCGGCGGTCGGTCAGTTCAGCCAGTTGCACAGGGTCTCGTTGACCTGCGCAGATGGCTCGCAAAATCTTCATGCCAGTTACGCCGGAAATATCACTGATGACATTGGCCAACTGGATGTTCATTTGGCTCATGGCCTTTTGCATCCGGTTCAGGGTCTGTGCCTGGTCTTTGACTTTGGAAGCCCGCTGCCTGACCAATGAGCGGACGCAACAGGTCAGATCATCGGGGCGGAATGCACCTCTCAGCAGCCCATGCGTCATCAGCTGCCAAATCCACTGGCAATCCAGCACATCTGATTTGCGACCCGTGATTTGCCGAGTTGCTCTGGCATTGACGAGATAAACCTCAAAACCGCGTTCGCTGAGGATCTCGTAAATGGGAATCCAATAAACGCCTGTGGACTCCATGGCGACGACCTTGATCCCCAGGCTTTCAAGCCAATCAGCCATCTTGAGCAGGTCGTCAGTAAAGGACGTGAACGACTGGACGGGATTTTCGTGCCGTGGATCGACCGCCACAAAATGCTCTCGACCACCGACGTCGATCGCCGCGCAATCGGGATGAACGACGGTAAAGCGTTGCTTGGAAGGCTTGCGCGCCATGATGAATCCTCGCAGGATAAGGGGCGCGCGGGGCACACGGTGGCGAAAGTGTTCACTCTCTCATACGTGGTCACAGCTGATTTAGCTGATGCCTACAGGGACTTCACGCCGATACCGTGCGGATCACTCTCCCACGCGGGTGTGCGGACACACACCAGTGCTGGCTACGATCTCTGTCCCGCGCGCACAAACCCTAACAAAGCAAAAGGCGGCTGGCCCTATCGGGCCAGCCGCCTTTTCTTTTTCAAAATGTCAGCGCTGCGCAGATCTGAAGCCGTACATCTCAAGTTTGCTGCGCGACAGCGCAGCCCGGAAGGGCTGGGTGATCTCCCACAGG
>NZ_LUVY01000039.1:0-1034 GCF_002992185.1 Pseudomonas sp. LLC-1
CGCGTCAACGGCCTGCAGCGGGTTTCCGCCGGCAGTGTGTTCGGTGCCCTGCCGCTGAACGTCGGCGACCAGGCGGATGACCGCCGCCTGGTGGACTCGACCCGTTCCCTGTTCAAGACTGGGTTCTTCCAGGACATTCAGCTGAACCGCGATGGCAATGTGCTGATCATCAACGTGGTCGAGCGCCCGTCGGTGTCGAGCATCGAGATCGAAGGCAACAAGGCGATCAGCACCGAAGACCTGATGAAGGGCCTGAAGCAATCGGGCCTGGCCGAAGGCGAGATCTTCCAGCGTGCCACCCTCGAAGGCGTGCGTAACGAGCTGCAGCGCCAGTACGTGGCCCAGGGCCGCTACTCGGCCGAGGTCGACGCCGAAGTGGTGCCGCAACCGCGCAACCGCGTAGCGCTGAAGATCAAGATCAACGAAGGCACCGTCGCTGCCATCCAGCACATCAACATCGTTGGCAACAACGTGTTCGACGATGAAACCCTGGGGCAGCTGTTCGAGCTGAAGACCACCAACTGGCTGTCGTTCTTCAAGAACGACGACAAGTACGCCCGCGAAAAACTGTCCGGCGACCTGGAGCGTCTGCGCTCCTACTACCTGGACCGCGGCTACATCAACATGGACATCGCCTCCACCCAGGTGTCCATCACGCCAGACAAGAAACACGTCTACATCACCGTCAACATCAACGAAGGCGAGAAGTACACCGTTCGCGACGTGAAGCTGTCCGGTGACCTGAAAGTGCCGGAAGACCAGGTCAAGTCGCTGCTGCTGGTGCAGCCGGGCCAGGTGTTCTCGCGCAAGGTGATGACCACCACGTCCGAGCTGATCACCCGCCGCCTGGGTAACGAAGGCTATACCTTCGCCAACGTCAACGGCGTGCCTCAGCCGAACGACCAGGACCACACGGTCGACATCATGTTCGTGGTCGACCCGGGCAAGCGTGCCTACGTCAACCGCATCAACTACCGCGGCAACACCAAGACCGAAGACGAAGTGCTGCGTCGCGAAATGCGCCAGATGGAAGG
>NZ_LUVY01000040.1:0-754 GCF_002992185.1 Pseudomonas sp. LLC-1
GCGCCGTGGGGGGAGTAGTCCTTGTGGGTGAGGGCCTGGAAATGTGACTCGGCGGGCGACAGGGCGGGGCCCCGGCGTTCCGTGCCCAGCCGGAACGCGGCGAGTTCGGGCGAGGCAGCGTCGGCCGGGTACATACTCTCCAGCGTCTTGTTCAGCAGCATGGCCACCAGGTTGCGATGGTGAAAATCACGGCTCTGCGTGCTCAACTGTTCGGCATCCAGCTGGAAGCACGCCGGCACGCGTTCGTGCTCGGGCGGTTGGGCGGGTTTGGTGTGTTGCAGCTGCTCGGCGGGCATCAGGTCGCGCAGCTGGTGCTGGTAGGCCGACACCGACAGGCTGAGGTCCAGGGCCATGCCTTCGACGTCGGCGAGCGCGACCACCACCGGCACTTTGGGTTGGGTCCAGGGATAGTGCCGGGCCACGGCGACGAGGTTGCCGATGGGCAAGGTGTCGGTGATCGGGTCGCTGCTCCAGCTCAGCGGCATACGCCGCTCGGTGGGCTTGAAGTCTTCGACCCAGGTTTGCAGGGCACTGACCGGCAAGACATGGGGCTGGGTCGAGGGTGCCCGGTTGCCGGCTATCAGTTCGGCCATGTCCAGCCGGCGCATGTGCCGTTTAAGGAGGGCGGACGAGCCGGTGATGCGGGCGGTCATGGCGTTGGTCCACAGGTGCGGGCTGTAGCCGATCCACACCTCCCTGGCGGTATCGGGGCAGGTGTCGGCCCACACCCAGCCCATGGGGCGGCTGGACAGGT
>NZ_LUVY01000041.1:0-744 GCF_002992185.1 Pseudomonas sp. LLC-1
GGCACGCCTGCCCGGCGCACAGTTGTACAACCTCTACGGCCCGACCGAAGCGGCCATCGATGTCACCCACTGGACCTGCCGCCCGGGCGGCGACAGCGGCGTGCCGATTGGCCGCCCGATCGACAACCTGAAAACGCACATCCTCGGTGCCGGGCTGCAGAGTGTCGCCCCACGCGCGGCTGGCGAGCTGTACCTGGGCGGCATCGGCCTGGCCCGTGGCTATCACCGTCGCCCGGCGTTGACCGCCGAACGCTTCGTCCCGGACCCCTTCGACAACTCGGCACAAGGCGGCGGTCGCCTGTACCGCACCGGCGACCTGGCGCGCTACCGGGCCGACGGGGTGATCGACTACAAGGGCCGCCTCGATCACCAGGTGAAAATCCGCGGGTTGCGCATCGAGCTGGGCGAGATCGAGACGCGCCTGCTCGAGCAGCCGAGCGTGCGCGAGGCGGTGGTGCTGGACATCGACGGGCCGGGTGGCAAGCAACTGGCCGCGTACCTGGTCATGGTCGGCGACCTGCCGAGCGACCCACAGCAACAGAACGCGCTGCGCGGCGAACTGCGCGAGCACCTCAGGCTCGGCCTGGCCGACTACATGGTCCCGACCCACTTGCTGTTCCTCGAGCGCCTGCCGGTAACGGCCAACGGCAAGCTGGACCGCAAAGCCCTGCCCAAGCCCGACGCCAGCGTGCTGCAGGACAGCTACGTGGCCCCGCGCAACGCGCTGGAGCAACAGATCGCGGC
>NZ_LUVY01000042.1:0-628 GCF_002992185.1 Pseudomonas sp. LLC-1
ATGGAGAATGCTGTCCTAAAGGAGTTAAAGGCTCTCCGCGAGGAGAAGGAACGAACACGGACGAAAAAGCCCTGATCGTCCGCAAGCTCAAGTGCGAATTCCCCTTACCCGACCTCCTCCAGATGGTCGGGTTAGCGCGCAGCACCTTTTACTACCAGGTCAAATGCCAGCAGAAGCCAGACAAGCATGCTGCGCTCAAAGAGGTGGTACAGCGCGTCTACCACGAGGAAAAAGGGCTGTATGGCTATCGGCGCGTTACGCTTGCGATCAGAAACCAAGGGACCCTGGTCAACAAGAAGGTCATTGAGCGATTGATGGCTGAACTCGGTCTGCAGTCAATCGTGCGTCCGAAAAAGTACCGCTCCTACCGAGGTACGGTCGGCAGGGTGGCCAGGAATCTGTTGGAGCGCAATTTCGTCGCACAACGCCCCAATCAAAAATGGGTGACTGATGTCACAGAGTTCAAGGTGGCACAGCAGAAGCTCTACCTGTCGCCAGTGATGGATTTATACAACGGCGAGGTCATTGCCTACGAAACGGCCAGCCGACCTACCTATGACCTCGTCGGGAATATGCTGGAAAAGGCGCTTGGTGGTCTGGGGGAAAAGCCCAAGCTAGTCATCCACTC